>JAFWVB010000115.1 GCA_017518445.1 Oscillospiraceae bacterium
ATGTCGGAATATACATCGGTGACGGGCTGTTCATACACGCGAGCAGCGGCTCGGCGTACTGCGTCACGATAAGCGAGCTTTCAAGCTCTTGGTACACATCGCATTACATAGACGCCTGCAGGATAATAAACGACTGAGGCACATATTTTCAAAAATTGCATCGGCGGGGATAAGCCCCGCCGATGTTTTATTATGATAGATAATAAATAGTTCAGACAATAAATCAAATTACTCCCCGTAAACGGGCGGCATTTTGCGCTTATGCTCGCTTCGGGCGTGATAGCGGTCGATTATCTCGCGGTCGCGCTCCGTCGCCGTGCCTGAGGTTATATACTCGTCTATCGCGCGATATGTTACGCCCATCTCCGCCTCGTCGGTCTGCCCCTCGAAAAGTCCGGCGGACGGGGCTTTTTTGATTATGCTCTCCGGCGCGCCGAGGTATTCGAGAAATTCATATACCTCACCTACGGTGAGATCGCCGATGGGGTTGAAGTCAAACGCGCCGTCGCCCCATTTCGTGAAATAGCCCATGTACCGCTCGCTCTTATTGCCCGTGCCGGCGACAAGGCGGTTTTCGCTTGCGCCAATCGCGTATAGCGCCGTCATGCGAAGACGCGGGGCGATGTTTATAAGCGCGGAATTATTCATCTCCGTCACGCCGCCTATCTGCCCGACCGCCGCCGCCTTGACGGGCGTTAAATCCACAACGCGGTTTTCAATGCCGAATTTATCGGCAAGCGCGTTGCCGTCGTCCATATCGGAGCCGAAATTGACCTTTGACTCGCACGGCATACTCACGCCCACGGTGTCCTCACACGCCATTTTGCAGAGAATGCCTACAAGGGCGCTGTCCTTACCGCCGCTGTTGCCGAAAATTATGCCGGTGCAGCCGCTCGCGCGGAGCTGATTTCGGATAAATTCGACGCGCATTTCAAGTTCTTTTTCGTAATTTCTCATATAGACGCCTCCGAAAGCATTTTCGCCTCTTATCCTACCACTTGCCAAAGCGCCGGTCAAGAGAAAAAGAAAACGCCGCCGCCCCGTTGGGGCGGCGGCTATTTTTATTTGCGCTTATTTTACATTTTCAATAAATCTCACAAATTAATTGGCTGCCATCGGCAAAGGTTACTTTCGTTGAGCTTGTGCAGTTCTGAAACTCCTCTATGGCTATGGTGGTAACGGTATATTCTGTACTATTTACAATAATACTATTTGAAATTGTTACATCGCCGCTGATGACTGATTTATCCTATTTTATAACGGCAGCAGTCTTCGCAACTGTATCATATGAATACTTAATATCGTAAACGGTGGTCTTCGCCGCCAGTGCCGTAACAGGCAGCATCCCCGCGAGAATTATGCCGATAATTCTTGTTTTTCTATACATAATGTTCCCTCTTTCTAAATTGTTGGTTATATATAAACGTCTTGCGACTATTTACCGTGTAAACCCTCCGCAACGGGCTTGCCTCTCCTACCCGCGGAGCGCATTTTTTTACGTTTATAATATAACACGCGGAAAACGACGCGGCAAGGTTTCATTGCCGTTTTTCCGCGCATAAAAATCCGCCGAAACCTCTTTCGGCGGATTTTCGTTTTTCATATCTTATCTCATCTCGCAATACGCCATCAGCGCGAGCGCCGTCTGCGCGCGCGTCGCGTCGTCCTTCGGCATTATGCGGCGTCCGAAAACCTCGAGCACGCCGGTAAAGCCCGCCCATACAGCCGCGCTTTCCGCGTAGGGCGATATATCCGCCGCGTCCGAGAACACGTCCGAAACCGAAGTCTCCGCGATCTCACCGTCGCGCACGCCGTCTGTCGCGGCAAAGCGATAAAGCACCGCCGCCAATTGCTCCCGCGTGATGTTGTCGTTCGGGGCAAATTGTTCGGCTGAATATCCGTTCACGACGCCGTTTTCAGCCGCCCATCTGACCGCCTCGGTGTACCACTGTCCGGCTTCAACGTCCCTAAATGTCATCTCAAAGCTCGACGCCGGGGACCCCGCAAGCCGCCATATAACGGTCACGAGCATGGCGCGGCTCAATGTGCCAGACGGGTCGAACATTTCGTTCCCCACGCCGTTCATCAAATCTTTTTCGGCGCAGTAGCTTATCGCCGCGTAATACGGGTCGTCCTCCTTGACGTCTTTAAAGCCTCCGCTTTTCGACGACAGCTTGACAACGGAAGCGTCCGCGTCGCCCCAAAGCGCCTTGACCGAAAGATTTTTCGTCACGCTGTCCGCTTCGGATAAGATAGAGCCGTCCGACCTCGCCCAGCCGATAAACGACCTGCCCTTGAGCACGGGACTCGGCAAAACGCCGTAGCTCTCACCCTTGAGATAGCAGAATATATCGTTCTCAAGCTCGCCGCCGTTGCGGTCCACCGCCAGATAGCAGTAGTCCGGACTGTTCGAGCCCGTGTAATCTCCGTACAGGAATATCTTCGCCTCGGCTATGCGCCGCTTTATCAGTCCGGCAAGCACTTTGCCGCCCTGATGCGACCACACGCCCATCGCGTCCACGATCTCCACGTCGGAATAGTTTTCGATGCCGTTTTTGAAATACGTCGCAAGCCTGTTGTTGCCGCGCATCCAGCCGCTGCCGACATTGTATGTAAAGCTCAAAAGCGCGTCAAACCGGCTCTGCGTGAGGCTTATACCGTATTTATCCGCGAAGCTGTCAACCTCATTCGCGAATTTGTTCAGCGCGTTGCGCAGAAGTCGATCCGCCTCCGCCTCGCTCACGCCGTTGGGGTATTCTCCGTATTCACAGCCGGTGCCGTAGCCTATGTAATATTCGCCGGCGTCGAAATAGGCGTATTCTCTGTAGCCCTCCCGCTCCTTTATAAACTCGATTATCGCGTCGCTCGGCTCATTGTTCGCGGCGAACGCGGCGGGCAAAAATGCAAGTGAAATTGCACAAACGAGAATTACGGAAATAAATCTTTTCAATTTACGCAAATCGTTACACCTCGTCAAAAATAATCCAAACAAGTACATCAACGGATAAAACCGTCGAATTCCAAGCTATTTTAACACATTTGTAACTTATTTGCAACCTTTTTTGATTTATCCCTCCGAAAATTCGCAAAAAATCCTGCATAACCGCATTCGCATTCATGCATAAAACGGCGCAATACCGCAACATAATGCCGCGGCATTTCGCCGTTTAACATATATATTGTGTTTTTAAGGTCAGCCGTCTATAACGACGCTCATCAGCACCGGATTGTGGTCGGCGCACAAAAATCCCTCGTCGAGCGTCTCTATCGACTCGACTCGCAGATTTGAAGACACGATAAAGCCGTCTATGACATAGTACTGAAAGCTCCCCTTATCCGCGCCGGCATACGGCTGATCCAGCGAACGGCAGGTCGGCGTCGATGGGTCCATGAGCATACTGAAATCACTGCCGAAATCCTCCGTGTTTATAATTCCCGCCTGCCACTTGCCCTCCTGCGCGGGGTAAAGACCGGTGTCGACGCTCGAAAACGTCTGATTGAAGTCGCCGCCGGCTATAACATAGTTGCCCTTCGCCGCCTCCTCGTCGAGCAGCGCGCGAAGCTGCTTTGTCTGTTCTATCTTGCCATCGCCGTCGTCATACGCCTCAAGGTGCAGATTGACGAGCACAAGCTCCTTGTCCGTGCCGGATACCAGAACGCGAGACACCAAAAGACACCGCTTGAGGTTGACCGTGCTGACGGGCCATGAAAACGGGCACGGCAGCGAAACACGCTCCGCCGACGACATGTCGTATTTTGAAAGCGTAAGAATACCGCCGTCCACCTTGCCTATCGGCGGCAGAGGATACGGGACGAAAACCGTCTTGAAATTATTGGCGAAAGCCGACTCATACCCCGATAGCTCGCCGCAAAACCGAGCCGCCTCGTCGACGAACTTCGATCTCGCGGAATTTCGGTCTGTCTCCTGCATGAAAATTATATCGGGGTCTATCTCCTCCACGCGCTCGATCATACCGTTCAAATTGCGCTCTATGCGCTCTCTGTCCGCGGTATTCACGCTCTTGCCGCCGTCCATGAAAAAGTCGGCGTTGTCTCCGAGAGCGCCGTAGCCGATGTTCCAAGTCAAAACGGAGATCGTCGCGCCATTTTCCGCGGCGGCGGACGCATTTCCCGAAATGCCGACGCTTTCGACCGCGTCCGGTCGAAACTCCGTCGCCGTGAGCACGCCGACGAGAGACGCGGCGAGGATAACGACGGTCAGAACGATCGAAAGGATCGCCTTTAGCAGACGCCCCCAAAAACTCCGTTTTCTCTTTTTCGTTTTTTCTCCGTTCATACCTTCACGCCTTCTCAATATGCGAGCCGCGGCTTATTCCCACGTCGCCCACACCTCGGGGCAGTAGCCGACGGTCGCCTTTTTTCCGTTTCTGACGACCGGCGTTTTAAGCATCGTCTGATCCTCGAGCAGCTTTTCAAACTTGTCCTCGTCATAGGCGAGGTATTTGAGTATCTCCGCGCCACTCGCCTTTTCGTCTATTAGCGCGTCGAGCCCGACGCAGCTTTTGACACTCATAAGCTCGCCGCGGCTCATGCCGTATTTCACTACGTCGATATCCTGAAATTTTATCCGGCGCTCCTTAAACCACCGCTGCGCCTTTTTTGTGTCAAAGCACTTCGATTTTCCGAAAATCTGAATGTTCATACTTCCATTATGACGGGCAGGATCATCGGACTGCGCTTCGTGTGCTTATACAGATACCCGGAGAGCCTGTTTTTGATCATGCCCTTTATCGTCGCCCAGTCTGTTATATTCTTTCGGTCACATTCGTTGAGCGCGGCAAGCACCTCCGAACGCAGCTCCTCCATGAGCTCCTCCGACTCCTTGACGTAGATGAAACCGCGCGTGATGATGTCGGGACCGGATATAAGACTGCCGTCATCACCGTCGAGACTGACGACGACGACGAGCATGCCGTCCTGCGCGAGGTGCTTTCTGTCGCGAAGCACGACGCTTCCGACGTCGCCTACGCCGGAGCCGTCAACGAGCACGCGCCCCGCCGGCACGGTCCCGTTGAATTTCGCCGAGCGCGAGGTCAGCTCTATGACCTTGCCTATGTCGCTGACAACGATATTTCTCGGCTCTATGCCCATCTTCTGCGCGAGCGCGGCATGTATGCGAAGGTGTCTGTGCTCGCCGTGGACGGGTATAAAGAATTTCGGCTTGATAAGCGCCATCATCATCTGCAATTCGCCCTGATAGGCGTGTCCGGATACGTGCAGCTCCGAATGGCGGTCGTATATGACCTCCGCGCCCTTGCGGAACAGCTCGTTTATGACGCGGCTTACCGTCTTTTCGTTGCCCGGTATCGCGGACGCCGATATTATAACGCGGTCGCCCGACGTTATCTCGACCTGCTTGTGACCGGAAAACGCCATGCGGTAAAGCGCGCTCATCTCCTCGCCCTGGCTTCCGGTCGTGATTATGCACACCTTGTCCTTCGGCAGCTTCTTGAGCTGCGCCATATCGACTATCGTGCCTTTGGGCACAGCCATATAACCGAGCTCTGTGGATACGCGCATGATATTTTCCATGCTTCGCCCCGTTATTCCGACTTTTCTGCCGTAATGCGCGGCGGTGTCGATTATCTGCCTTATACGGTGTACGTTCGACGCAAATGTCGTAACGATTATGCGCCTGTCGCAGTCCTTAAAAAGCGACTCAAAGCTCTTTCCGACAACGCTCTCCGATACGGAATATCCGGGGCGCTCAACGTTCGTGGAGTCCATCAGAAGCGCGAGAACTCCCTTTTTGCCGAGCTCTCCGAAGCGCACAAGGTCTATCATGCCGCCGTCTATCGGAGTCGTGTCTATCTTGAAATCACCCGTGTGGACGACCGTGCCTACAGGCGTTCTTATCGCAAACGATACGGCGTCCGCTATCGAGTGGTTGACGTGTATAAGCTCCACCTTGAAGCAGCCCGCCTTTACGGTGTCGCCTGCGGCGACCTTGACGAGCTTTGTGCTGTCGAGTATTTTATGCTCCTCTAATTTGAGCTGAATGAGTCCCGCCGTGAGCTTCGTCGCGTATATCGGCGCGTTTATCTCCTTCGCCACATACGGCACCGCGCCGATGTGGTCCTCATGTCCGTGCGTGAGGAAAATTCCCCTTATTTTATCCTTGTTTTTAACGAGATATGTTATATCGGGTATAACGATATCGACGCCGTACATCTCCTCATCGGGAAAACCCATGCCGCAGTCGACGACGATCATATCGTCGCCGTACTCGTACACCGTCATATTTTTGCCAATCTCGTTGAGTCCCCCCAGCGAGATTATTTTCAGTTTATTTGCCATAAAATAATAGTACTCCTTAATAATTTTGATTTTTTGTTATGTATCCGTCCGAAAAAGGCGTTTTTCGCGCACGAAAAGCGCGGTCCGGAAAAGGCGCGGTTTTAAGCCCCGATACGCTCTCTCCGCTATCCTTATCCTGACCCTTAAAGCCAAATTCTAAACGTGTTTTGATATAAAAGCGCCTCGGCGCTTAAAATACTTCTTCAGATGTCCCGTCTGCCCTCGATCGCCCGCAGAAGCGTGGCGTCGTCGGCAAACTCCAAATTACCGCCGACGGGAATTCCGTAGGCAAGCCTCGTCACACGCACGCCGAACGGCTTTAGCAGGCGTGAGATGTATTTCGCGGTAGTCTCCCCCTCCGTGTCGGGGTTCGTCGCCATTATTACCTCGCTTATGCCGCCCGCGGCGACGCGGTCCATAAGCTCCTTTATCCGCACGTCGTCGGGTCCGACGTTGCTCATCGGAGATATAACGCCGTGCAGCACGTGATACAGCCCGTTATACTCCCGCGTGCGCTCTATCGCGGCGACGTCCTTCGGGTCCGCGACGACGCATACGGTCGAAGCGTCGCGGCGAGAGTCCGTGCAGATCGCGCACTCGTCCATGTCCGTCAGATTTTGGCAGATACGACAGCAGTGCACCGTTTTTTTCGCCTCGGCTATCGCGTCGGCAAAGGCGAGCGCGTCCTCATCAGTCTGCGCGAGGACATGAAAAGCCAGCCGCTGGGCGGACTTATAGCCGATGCCCGGCAGCGACGCGAATTTCTCTATCAGCTTTTCAAGCGCGGAAGGAAAATTGCTCACTTTACGCAGCCTCTTAATTCTTCTATTCTCGCAGCCCTGTCTGTCTGTCTGAAAACGTCGCTTCCGGCGACGAGCACATTCGCGCCGTGTTCTGTACAGAGCCTCGCGGTCTCGGGATTTACGCCGCCGTCGACCTCTAATTCGCAGTCATAGCCGTTTTCATCTATGAGCCCTCTAATTCTCTCAACCTTCGGCATCATATCCGCCATGAATTTCTGCCCGCCGAAGCCCGGCTCCACCGTCATCACAAGCACCATGTCAAGCTCGGAAATATACGGCATTATCGCCTCCGCCGGCGTTTTCGGCTTCAGCGCAAGCCCGACTTTTTTGCCGCAAGCCTTGACCTCAGCGATCGCCTTGAAAATATCCTGCGGCTCGTCCGCCTCGACGTGAAAAACGATTATATCGGCGCCCGCGTCTGAAAACGCCTTTACGTATCTGTGCGGCTTTGTGATCATAAGGTGCACGTCGAGCGTCATGTCTGTTATTTTTCTGACTGACCGCAAAACCGGCACGCCTATGGAAATGTTCGGGACGAACACGCCGTCCATAACGTCAAAATGGAGATAGTCGGCGTTTTTTACGCTCTCTATATCTTCGCGAAGTGCGGAAAAGTCCGCAGAGAGGATAGACGGAGAAATTTTGACCATTTTATTCGTCCTTTCGGCAGCCGTATAAATAAGGCGGTCACGCCGCAAATCGAAGCTCCTGCAACATATCAATTATATATACTGCTCCCGCAATGTCAAGTAAAATCTTGGCGCAGGCGTTTCAATAAAGCGGAAAGCCGCTTTGTCGAAAAGGTCTCTGCCTGCGTACGCGAACTCTGCGAGGTCTTTATATAAAAGTAAAATCTTGACATAGACCTTTTCTGATTATAAAATAGTAATAATATAGTATAGTTAACTGAAAGGCGGTAAAAAACGCTTGAAGGAGATAAAGAAAAAATCCGTCGTCCCGTTTTACGGAATGGCGGCTGTATTGGCGATATGCGCGCTCGTCGCGCCTATGTATAAGCCGTGGCATTACATTCTGTACGCCGCTTTGGGCGTCGCGGCTTACTTCGTGCTTTCAAAGCTGTTCCCCGGCACCGTCGAGTATGTAAAAGAGCCCGAAAAACCGAAGGAGCCGGAGACGACCGGCGATCCCGCGATCGACGCGATACTCAAGGAGGGCGCCACAGCCGACGCGGAGCTGCGCCGCCTTGAAAACTCGATAAACGTCCCGTCGGTCAAGTCGAAAATCACGGAGATCCGCGACCTCACGGCGAGGATATTCAACGACGCGAAAGACGATCCGGACGACCTTCCGCAGATAAAGCGCTTTGCGAGCTACTATCTGCCGACGACGATAAAGCTATTAAACACCTACGACCGTATGTGCATTCAGAACATCTCCGGTCAGAATATAACCGACACGATGAAGCGTATCGAAAACGCCCTCGATTCAACGATACAGGCGTACAGGCGCCAGCTTGACGCGCTGTTCGAGAACCAGGCGTTCGATATAGAGACCGATATAAAGGTCATGGAGAGCATGCTCAAAAAGAACGGACTTTCGGGCGCTGCCCACGATTTTAAAACAGATATAAAGGAGAACTGAAAATGGACGAGCTCAACACCGAATTCACCCCCACCCTCACATTTGACGCCGCCGAAGCTGCGGCATCTGTCACGGAAGACGCCGTCACGGCGGAGGCGGAAGCTGCCGCGGCAAGCATCGAGCTTGAGCAGCTTTCCCCGGAGGATCAACAGGCTGTTCTGGATTTCTCCGAAAAAATAAACATCGAGGACACGAACGCCGTTTTGACATACGGCGCATCCGCCCAGCAGCACATCGCGGATTTCTCCTCGAACACGCTCAACAAGGTCCGCACCAAGGACATGGGCGAGGTCGGAGATATGCTGTCAAGCCTCGTCGTCGAGCTAAAGGGCTTCAACTACGGCGAGGAGGAGAAAAAGGGCTTTTTGGGTCTGCGCAAAAAAATCGTGAACCGCATCGCCACCATAAAGGCGGAGTATGACAAGGCGGAGGTCAACGTCGACAAGATCTCCGAGGCGCTTGAGGGGCATCAGGTCGTCCTTCTGAAGGACGTCGCCATGATGGATAAAATGTACGAGCTGAACAAAAACTACTTCAAAGAGCTGACCATGTACATCCTCGCCGGCAAGAAAAAGCTCGAATATTGCAACAGCGTCACCCTGCCAGAGCTGCGCCGCAAAGCGGAGCGCAGCGGCAAACCCGAGGACGCGCAGGCGGCTAACGACTATGCCAACATGATAAACCGCTTTGAAAAGAAGATCTACGATCTCGAGCTCACGCGCGCGATAAGCGTGCAGATGGCGCCGCAGATCAGACTTTTACAGAACAACGACAGCCTGATGATCGAGAAGATCCAGACGAGCCTTGTCAACACGATACCCCTCTGGAAGAGCCAGATGGTGCTCGCGCTCGGTCTGCACCATTCCCAGCAGGCAATGCACGCGCAGAGCGAGGTCACGAACCTCACGAACGATCTTTTGCGCAAAAACGCCGAGAAGCTCAAGACGGGCTCAATCGCCGTCGCGAAGGAGTCGGAGCGCGGCATAGTCGATATCGAAACGCTCAAGCAGACAAACCAGGATCTCATCGAAACTCTCGAGGAGGTAAAGCGCATCCAGGCGGAGGGCTCCAAAAAACGCGCCGAGGCGGAGCTTGAGCTCGGCAAGATCGAAGGCGAGCTAAAGCAGAAGCTGTTGGAGATCAATAAATTAAGCGCGGAATAAGCCGAAAATTCACTTCACTTGATCCGCGCCGCGGCAACAGAAACGCACGGAGGCTCAAAGCACTATGGAATTTCTTAAAAAGCGGTCAACTGCCGCCGTTATCGCGGTCGCGATCGCCGTCATCTTCGCATTTATCGGCACTTCGAGGTCGCTCAACTCTCTCGCGAAAAACGTCGAAAGAAAATTCACGGAGGGCGTCGACGCCGGCGGCTATACGCAGCCCGCGCTCCAGCGTCAGCTCGAAAACCGCGCGACAGCCGCGATGGGTCTCGTCACGATAGGAAACCACTATCCGGAGCTCAAAGCGGAGACGGAGGCGCTGTCTCACGCCCTGCATGAGCTGCAGGACGCCGAAGGCATAGAGGCGAAGTATCTCTGCAACGAAAAGCTCGAAAAGGCATATCTCGCCCTTGACGGGCGTTTGTCGGGTTATGTAAACCAAACTGACGCCGCCGCGCGCGACTCCTACGTATCTACGCTCTCCGGCGCGCAGTCCGTGATCGGGCAGAGCTTCTATAACCGCGAGGTGTCCGAATACTATCGCACGGCGAGATCGTTTCCCGCCTCTGTTTTCGGCATATTTGCCCGCGGACCGGAATTTTTCGGAGCGGAGGGTTAAATGAAGAAAAAACTACCGTCTTTAATACTCGTTTTCGCACTTTTTCTCTCGATTTTCTCCATGCCTGCAGCGGCGGTCGTGGGTCAAAGTGAAGAATATTATGTAAATGACACCGCCGGCGTTCTCTCCGACGGTGTGCGAAGCGACATAATCTCCGTAAACGGAGAGCTTGAATATTACTGCAAGGGCGCGCAGGTCGTCGTCGTGACCGTCAAATATCTCGACGGCATGTATTCCGACGAATACGCGATGCAGCTCCACAACGACTGGCACGTCGGTGATAAAAACGAGAACAACGGTATGCTGCTCCTTCTCGCGACCGAGGAGAACAAGGCGTGGCTCTCCGTTGGCACGGGCATAATCGGCTCGTTCACTCCGGATATGGCAAACGATTACCTCGAGGACTGGTTCTGGTACGATTTTGACCGCGGCGACTTCGACGCCGCCGTGGCTTCTCTCTTCCCGCAGCTCATCCGCTGGTACGAGGGCTATTACAACACCGATTTCTTCTCGTCAGTATATGACTATGGCGACGGCGGCGTATACGAATACTCTTCCCCGGGCTATTTTGAGGAATACGTCACGCCGCAGCCTGTCAGGAGAGGTTTCGGTATTTTCGATCTTATCGGCGTGCTGATAAGGTTATTTTTCAGAATGCCTATCCTTATAATCGCAATAATAATCATTATCACCTTGATCCGTGCCGACAGGCGCAAATATCGCGCATATTACACATATCTCGGAATGCCGATCCCGCCGTACCATTTTTGGTATATGTGGAGCGGTCCGCATATCCATTGGAATGACTGGAACGACTGGAACCACAGACCTCCCGGAGGCGGCGGCTCCGGCGGCTCCGGCGGCGGAAGCAACTGGCATGGTTCCTCCGGCGGTTCTTCCGGCGGCTCCTCCGGATCATCAGGTCACAGCGGCGGAAGCCACGGCGGTTTCGGCGGCTTTGGCGGTTTCGGCGGCGGAGGCTTTTCCGGAGGTCACGGCGGCTTCGGCGGCGGTGGCGGCGGATTTTCCGGCGGTGGCGGCGGTCGCAGATAAACACATTCTCTCCGCTTTCTCCGCGTAATATCGACAAAAAATGGCTCAATCTAACCATCGTTTGAGCCATTTGCTCATTATCCGAAAAAAATTATCCGCAATCGACCTGTTTCGACATTCCTTCACTAAAAAAACGTCTATTATCGTATTCATACGATTTCGCGTCGGCGCTATATGCGGCGGCGAAGCATGACGGGAGGGGTTTACAGACATGAAAAAGCTCATAAAGGTTATAATCGCGGACCGCGACGCAGATCTTCGTTCGATCTTAAAGGACACGCTCGTATCCGACGGCGATATGTGCGTCGCCGCCGACACCGCAAGCGGCGCTGAGGCGGCGTCTCTCGCGGAAAGCGGCGCCGCTGACGTTCTCGTTACGGACATAGTACTGCCGGAGCTTGACGGCATCGGCGTGCTCGAAAGAGTCTCGCGCCTGCCCGCCTCAAAGAGACCCGCGTGTATCGTCATATCCTCTTTCGACAGCCCCGCGATACTTGAGCAGATCTCCGCTCTCGGAGTTCGCTTCTTTATCCCGAAACCGTTCGATGTATCGGCGCTTGCGGAGAGGATAAGGCAGGCGGCGTCAACGCCGTATTCTATACACTCCCCCGCAAAAATCGATCCAGCGCGCCTCCGTCGCCATGCGCTTGAATACGCCGTAACCGATACGCTGCACAAGCTCGGCATTCCCCCAAAGCTGAAGGGCTACCACTTTATACGCGAAGGCGTGCTTTTGGCGATAGACGACATGGACATTCTCGGCGCGGTGACCAAAGTTCTCTATCCCGCGATCGCGCGGCGCTTTAACAGCACCGCGATGCGGGTGGAACGCTCTATACGAAACGCGATAGAGGTCGCGTGGAAGCGCGGCGATGTGGACGTAATCGACGAATATTTCGGCTATACGGTAAGCAGCGGCAAGGGCAAGCCAACAAACGGCGAATTCATCGCCCTTCTCGCGGACAGGCTCCGGCTTGAATTCAAGCTCACGCATCCACATACCTGCTGATACGGCGTATCGCGTTATAAGCAAAAAAGCTCTCAACGAGGCAACGCCTCCTTGAGAGCTTTTTTATTCCTCAGCCGTTATTACTTCAAATTGAGCCGCTTTTTTATGATGAGGTTCGTCAGTATGCCGTATATCGCCGTGAACAGCATGGAGATCGCAAAGCCGATTATGAGAATCATCCATGCGGTCATAAACTCATGTTTGGAGGCTGAGTCCATCCGCAGCGACATATAGTATTCACTGTCATTATACAGTTCAATCCCCCAAAATGACGCGCGGATCGCGATCCAACTTCCTACAACAGCTATAATCTCTGCAATTATACCGTTTAACAGTTTGTTTTTCACCGTGATGTTCCTTGAGGATACCGCGAGATATACTGAGGCTATAATAGGTATCACCACTATGTTGCATAAAATCAGCATGAAGATGACCCTTTTCCACATATCCACTGATGAAATAATTTGGAAAAGCTCCGCAGGCGTGTATTGCATCTTAAATACCACCGCAGCTCCCGCAGCGCAGAACATCACGTTAATCCAGAACACGGCAGTTATAAGCTTCGATAAAACTATGCTGCCGCTCTTCACCGGAAGCGTGAACATGAGATATCCCTCACTGCCTAACAGGTTGCTTTTGAAATACTGACAACATACATACAGGCAGAGCGCGCAGATTATGAGACATAGTCCGACGAAAAAACCCCAAGTCGGGAACACATAAAACTTCCTGATGTAAGGAAGCACTATGCCCGTCATTACCACCGCGACCGCCATCGCGGCAAATTTTTTCCAGCCGAACATGATGTCGAGCTTTAAAAGTTTTCCTAACATTTGAACACCCCCCTGAAAAGCTGATCTATGCTTTTTCCGTGCTCGCGCCGCAGCTCCTCCGCGTCGCCCATAAGCTCGACGCGCCCTTCTCTAAGCAGGATAACATCGTCAAATATCTGCTCTACGTCTGAAATGATGTGAGTTGACAGCAAAATAGAGCTGCCCTCGCCGAAATTGCCCAATATGGTTGACATAATAACATCCCTCGCAGCCGGATCTACTCCGGCTATCGGCTCGTCGAGAACGTATAGCTTCGCGCGGCGCGACATACACAGGCAGAGCTGGAGCTTCTCCTTCATGCCCTTTGAGAGCTGTCCAATGCGCTTATCGGGCGACACGCCGAGCGTACCGAGCATTTCCCGCGCCCTCTCCGTATCGAAGTCCGCAAAAAAATCAGCGAACAGCCGAATCGCCATTTTCACCGTCATCCACTCCGGCAGCGACATCCTGTCCGGCAGATAGCTGACGAGCGCCTTCGTCTCCACGCACGGCGCCATGCCGCATATCTCCGCCCTTCCGCTGTAATCCGACAAAAGCCCGCTGATTATCTTTATCAGCGTCGTCTTGCCGCTGCCGTTCGGACCTAAAAGCCCGACTATCCTGTTCTGCCGCACGGAAAACGACACGTTTTTCAGAACATCGTTATCTCCGTAGCTTTTATATACATTCTTTATATCCAAAATCACGTCACTCATTTTCCCCTCTCCTTACCGTTATGAGCTTTACCGTTTCCTCGTCATTCCAGCCGAGCGCGCGCATCTTCTCCATAAACTCCGAAACAACGGAGCGGCTCATCTCGCGGCGGCGCGCATCGATAAGCGCGGCGTCCTCCGTCACAAATCTGCCCGCGGTGCGCTCCGTGAATAAAAGCCCCATGCTCTCCAGCTCGCCCAGCGCGCGTTGAAGCGTGTTCGGATTGACGCCGAGCTGCATCGCAAGCTCTCTGACGGGAGTTATCCGGCTCCCAGGCGGGAGCGTCCCACTGCATATATCGATGACGAAGCGGTCGACTATCTGCGAATAGATCGGTATGTTGTTGTCAAAAACGATCTTCACCATATCTCCCCCTTTGCACAATTGTATTACTTAACTAATACAATAATACATGCTTGAAAATTTGTCAACCCTTTTTGCAAAAAAAATTTCCCTTCGCGTTAAACAGCGAAGGGAAATTGTTATTTTCACGCAGGTTCCTTATCGCGCCGACGCGCGACGATTTTTCCGCCCGGATCGAGCCGCTCCGTTACGATATAGCACACTATCGATATCGCCAGTCCGCCGACGATATCTATCGCGTAGTGCTGCTTTGTAAACACCGTTGACAGGCATATAAGCACGGTCATGATAAGCGAATACGCACGAAAGCCGACAGATATCTCCGGTTGCTTTCGGACGCCGAGATAGCAGTAAAGACTTATGAGGCAGTGATATGACGGAAACAGATTAAACGCCAGCGCGCTGCCGTCGTTGCTGTATATCATGTTCAGCAGCCCGTTGAAAACTCCCGGCTTTGCCGCCGCGTCCATAAGCCCCTCGGCCGCCCTGTCCATATACGTCGGGGCGAAGATGAATATCAGAAAGCCGATTATGTACGCCGCGCTGAGTCCGATGATGTAATTTATAAAATTCTCGCGCTTTGTCAGCGACGCCGCGATCGGTCCGCATATCCAGAACACATAGGAAAACAGATATATGACGGCGAACACGGCTATTATCGGTATCCTGTCGTCGATAAAGGGTATCTTCGGCACAAAGGCATATTCCACCGTGCCGGTGAGCCTGCTTATAAGCTCCGCCAGCCGGTACATACCGTACTGCAAGCCAAAATATACAAATCCTATAATCCATCCCCACACCGGAATGCGTTTTATTTTTGCGATTATCCCGTTTTTCATGCAAAACTCCTGTTATCCGCGTAATACGTCGTCTGTTTTATGCGGTAAATTTTTTATTCCGGCAAATAGAACCAATAAGAATTAAAGCCCGATAACTGCTGATATGTACCGCGCGGCATCTGCGTCATCGCGTTGAACACATTCATGAAATCTCCTGCTCCGGCAATAAAATTTAACGCCGCCGTAAAATATACGATATCAGCCGCATTGCTCGACGGAGGGATAAAAAGCCAAACTATAAGCGGCAGTATTCCCAACACAAACGACGGCAGCAATGAAAGACCGATAAACCGCCGCTTTGATATGACGTCATGCGAATAACACAGTGCGACGGAGCTCGTAAAATATATATCAACATCAGCGTCTCTGTGAAACGCTATCGCATGCAAAAGCTCATGCGGCACGATGCAGAGCAAAAACAAAAGCAATGAAATTATGCAGTTGTAGAGCGCGTTTAACAGCGCGGAAACAGGCAGATTGTAAAACTCCGATGAGATGATGAGCTTGTAAAACAAAGATATTTGTTCCGGATATATCCGGCGTTTAAGAAAAGCAAAACCGACTACAATCAAAATCGCCGGTATCGAAAAAAGCAGCGCCCACATATTTAGCGCAAATACGCTGTTCGGCTCTCTGAATTTAACCGCGTTGTCCGGCAGATCGCTCTCCGGCAGGGCTTTTTTTATATCTTTGCGGTATCCTTTGAATTTGATCGCCATTGTATCGTCTCCTTAAGGGGTATACTCCGCTCCGCGATATTATGTTTTATGCCCGCCGCACGCGTCGTTTCTTCGGCAGCGCCTTTTTTATCACCGGCATGGAGGCGAGCATATCGTTGAGCGTTGAGGCTATGGCTCTCGGCGCGTAGCCAAGCTCTAAGGCTGCCTTTGCCCGCGAAAATTTCGCGTTGCTTCCGAGCGTGTACGCCGAATACGGAGTCAGAAACAGCGTCTTTTTCCCCATCTTGCTCACCCATTCGTAAAACGGCGAGACAGTCTTTGCTATCCACAGCGGCAGATATACTATAGGCTTTCCGCATATCGCCTTTCTGATATGCTCCAAAATATCCTTGAGCGTCGCGTACTGTCCCGATAGGATATAGCACTCTCCCCTTCTCCCGCGCTCCGAGCAGGCGATAACGCCCTCCGCCACGTCGCGCAGGTCGACGAAATCGTACCCGCCGCGCACCGCCATCGGCAGCTTGCCCTTGCAGTAGGACAGCACCGTCGCGGAGATATTGCCCTTGCCCCTGTCCGATGGGCAGAGTATGCCCGACGGGTGGACGACGCTCAAATTCAAGCCGCTCTCAGCCGCCTTTAGCGCGATCGCCGTCGCCGCCGCCTTGCTCTTGGCGTAATGCCCGCGCACCTTTTTCGGTGAAAAATCATAGCACTCGCTCACCGTATCGCCGCGCCTGCCCTCAGGTATCGCGTGGACGGAGCTGACGTATATAACTCGTCCGACGCCGCGATCAGCGCACATGGACAGCACGTTTTCCGTACCCTCGACGTTTATACGCCACAGGTTTTTCGGCTTCAGCGTCGCTATCGTGATAAGTCCGGCGCAGTGGATAAGGCACGCATTTTTAAGGTCGCCATCGAAAAACGATTCCATCGACCGCGTGTCGACGACATCTCCATGGCACACCTCGACCTCATCCGGAAGACTGTCCTCCGCGCTATCGCTCGGAAATACGAGCGCGCGCACACGCGCGCCCATGTCGAGAAGCCTTCGCGCGACTTCTCCGCCGAGGTTACCCGTCGCGCCTGTTATCAGATAAAGCTCAAACACCCGCTATGCCTCCTTAAAACGACACACGCCGCTTTTCTTCTTCGAATATGGTTTAATCCGCCGCGGTCTCCTCAACATCGTCGACCGCTCCGTCCGTGACGACACCCGTTATGTTGTCGTTTTTCGCGCACGTCTTGCAGAGCCGCGTTCTGTTGGCGGCTATCGCCTGCTCTACCGTGCCGTAGGTGAGCTGATCGCTCTGGTTCAAATGCTGGCAGTCGTCGTGCGTGTGATAGACGTGTCCGAACGGCGACCAGTACACGTCGTCAGATATCGCGTTTATCGCCGCCTGCTGCTGCTCTACCGAGACGGGGTTGAAGTCATAGCTCGCCACGCCGCCGATAAGAAGCGCGATTATCGCGACGACCGTGGCTATCGTCTTCGTCTTCTTGTCCATGTTCTTGCTCGTGAGAGCAATGATTATAAACGGCACGAAGGCTATTACGCACACGATAACGCCGAGATTGTTCCAAAGCCAGAATTTGAGTGGGTTTTTCTCCGACGCCGGCTTTATATGGTTCGCCTTTTTCCAGAGCTGCGAGCCGATTATAACGCACACAAGATCGAGCACGAGCAAGACGATAAGCTGCGCCATCGACGACATGAAGGTCAGGTTCAACTTGCCGAGCGCGACCATGACCGCCAAAACCTCAAAAACCACCGCGATTATCCACAGAATAACAGCGCCCGCGCGCAGACTCGACGCGTTTCCGACAGGCGCGGCGGCTTTAGGCTCTTTCTTCTTCGAGCCGGCGGCGACCTCCTCGCCGGTATCGGCGGAAATTATCTTTTTCTCCTTTTTCTCTGCCATGCTTTCCATCCCCTTTATGTATTTTTTCGCAAAGTATATTATTATTATAATAGTTTTTATCCGTCATTACAAGAAATTCCGCAAAAAATTATCACCGCCGCGCGGAAAACGCCGCTCGCAATAAAAATTGACATTTTACGCCGCGCTTTGTATAATCAAAATAATAATACGCTTCAGGGAGGTAAAACGATGGATATAAACGAATTGATGGGTCAAATGCTCTCCAAAGACAGCATAAAAGAGATCAGCAAGAAAACCGGCACGACGCAGACGGACGTCAAAAAGGTCCTGGCGTCCGCGCTCCCCTCGCTTTTGCTCGGCGCGGAAAAGCAGGCTAACGACGCCGGAAAGCTCTCGGGCTTTGCCGGCGCGCTTGACGACCACTCGAAAGACGACGTATCCGACATCGTCGCGTTTCTTAAAAACGTGGACATGGAGGACGGTGGAAAGATCGTCGGGCATCTTCTCGGCTCCGGCCGCGCCGCAGCCACCAAAAAAGCGGCGGCCGCGTCCGGTCTCGACCGTGCGAATGTCGGCAATATCCTGTCCGTCGCCGCCCCGCTTCTGATGACCCTGCTCGGACAGCAGACAAGTCAGGCGCAGCAGCAGGTACAGCCACAGATGAATATACTTCCGCTCCTGCAGTCTCAGCCGCAGACAAACTCGCAAAACCCGTCTCTGCTCAGCGGTCTTTTGGGAAGCCTTTTGAAAAACGTTGACGTCGGCAGTCTTATTCTCAATCTGCTCGGCGGAAAATAAACCAAAAAACTTAAAGAGCCGGAAATTTTCCGGCTCTTTTTTAATCCCCGCCGCGCTCACTCCGCCAAATTCGTTACCCGTATAAGCCCGTTTTTCTCACGCCGTCTCGCAAATTTTACAATATCTCGCGTGCCTCCCGCGATCTCTCTGTCATAGCATATCAGAAAATCGCTCTCCTCTATCATATACCTGTTCGCCCGCACGATAGCCGCCGCCCTCGGCACGCTCTCGAGCCCTGCCGGATAGAGCGTCCCGTCAAATTCCGGCGTCTCAAAATTCCCGCCGAACGGATAATACGGCAAAAGCAGCGTAAGCGTCACCGACCGGTGGCGCTTTTTTGCGTCGCGCACCGCGCCAGCCGCCATAGCGTCAAACCGCCCGTAATGACCCACCACAAAATCCGTCACCCCGTATTCCGTTATGTGCCTCTCCACAGCCTCGGAAAGCTTCGGCGTCAGCTCCTGCGGCGCGTTGCGATGCCCGATGAAGAAGCAGGTCATTCAGCACATTCCTTTCATATTATTTTGTATATCGTTAAAATTATACGATATAAATTATTATAGTGCAACGCTTTATAAAAGTATAATTAACGAAAAAAATAAGCAAGGTGGTGAATGTGCTGAAGGATATTTTATCTGTCATTACGAAATACCGCGTTTCGCGCGGCTGGACCGAATATCAGCTCGCGGAGCGCTCCGGTCTGCCTCAGTCGACAATATCGTCGTGGTATCGGAAAAATATGATTCCCACGATACCGTCTCTCGTTAAAATCTGCGAGGCATTCGGAATTACGATGTCACAGCTTTTCGCCTCGCCCGGCGACACGGTGACGCTGACGCCTTCGCAAACCTCGCTTCTCGACCGCTGGTCGCGTCTCAGTCCCGAACAGCAGGACGTTGTTTTTCAGCTTCTCGACAAGATGAAGCCGTAATCGTGCTCCCGCGCCGTAAACAGCGGCGAACTGGAACCGTTTTTAAATCAAAAACCGCGCCCATATCCGCAGTATGCGGGTATGGGCGCGCATTTTTCCCGCCGCACGCCGCCCTCCGCGCCTTGATTTCAGCAGATTATTAACGCTCATTGAAAATAAAATAATGAAAAACGATAATTTTTTCTTGACAAAGATAAAATTTCATGTATAATAGCATTAACGATAAACATTAACAAGTTATCGAAACACATTTTGGAGGGATGGAAAATGAAAACTCAGGCGATTTCCAAAATAAACAAGGTCGGCAAGGCGGGCTACATTGTCGCCCTGATATTCAAGATTCTCGCCATAGTCGTAGCCTCTCTGCTTGTTTTTCTTATGATCATCACCGCTTTTATCCCCAAAGGCTTCATGGTCGCGCGTATAAGTGAGAGGGCGGAGCTTGTGTACGATCTGTCAAAGTATAATATATCGCTGTCTCCAGATGATATCGACAGCCTCAACAACTGGAGTGATATGCTTGGCGACAATTTCATGATAAGCTCCGGCGGCAAAAAAGTGGAGATGCTTGATATCAAAGCCTCCGAAACGCAGATCACGATGCGCGGCGAAGGCGACGTGTACTACATGGATCTGCATTCCGTTTCATATATGCTGATCCCGCTTCTGATAAGTCTTATAAGCACTATCGTCTGTCTGGCGTTCGCCACACGCCTGTGCCGCGCTTTTCAGCTATGTGAAACTCCGTTTGACGACATCATAATACGCCGCTTAAGACAGCTCGCGTATTCTCTTATCCCGTTGGCAGTCCTGTCTTCTCTCGCGGACGGCACAACTCGCAGCCTTTTTGCCGGTCAGATGCACCTCTCCTTTAACATAAATGTCGGCATGGTTATCGCGGTGCTGCTCATATTCCTGCTTGTCAGCGTGTTCAAATACGGCGCGGAGCTCCAGAGGGAATCCGACGAAACGCTTTGAGCAAACGCGGAGGTACTGCTATGGGAAAAATAATACTTCGTCTCGACCGCGTGATGGCGGACAGGAAAATAAGCCTAAAGGAGCTCTCGGAGATCGTCGGCGTCAGCAACGTAAATCTGTCGAAAATGAAAACCGGCAAGATAAGCGCCGTGCGCTTTTCCACGCTTGAGGCGATCTGCGACGCTCTCGACTGTCAGCCCGGAGATATTCTGGAATACGAAAAATCCCCTGACGAGCCGCCGTGACGCCGCTTTGTTTCGATTGACTTTTCCGGCGCATGGTGCCATAATTTAATGGCGTTTTAGCGTGTTCGGCGCATAAAAACGCGCCGTAAAAATAAATGCCGCATTACGGCGGCGCACCCAAAAATTTTGAAGGGAGAATAAAAAATTGCTTATCAAAACAGATGCTCTGACGAGACTTTACGGCTCGCAGCGCTCCGTAGACTCCGTGTCCATGCATATCGACGAGGGCGATATTTACGGGCTTATCGGCAGAAACGGCGCCGGAAAGACGACGCTTATGCGTCTTCTGGTCGGCACGGCGCGCACTAACGGCGGAAGCGTCAGCTTCGGCGGCGATCTCACGCCGAGCTCGATAGGCTCGCTTATCGAAAATCCGGGACTTTTCGGCGGTGAAACCGCGCGTGAAAATCTGCTTCGCTATATGGTAGCTTTCGGGCATGAAAAACCCGACGTCGCGGAGGCTGACCGCCTCCTGCGGCTCGTAAACCTCGATCCCGCGAGCAAGAAAAAGGCAAAGCAGTTTTCGCTCGGCATGAAACAGCGCCTCGGCATCGCTATCGCGCTAATCGGAAACCCGAAGCTGCTCATTTTGGACGAGCCGGTAAACGGGCTCGACCCCATCGGTATGCGCGAGATCCGCGAGATAGTCGTCTCGCTGAACAGGGAGGGCATCTCCTTCCTCATTTCAAGCCATCTTTTGGACGAGCTGTCCAAAATTGCGACAAAATACGGCATAATGGACGGCGGAAAGCTGCTCGAGGAGACGCCCGCCGGCGACCTTTCGCGCAAATGTGAAAACGCATACCGCGTCGCGCGGTCGGCGCTTCCCGCAGACATGGGCGCGCTCGCCGAAATCGAGCGTTTAAGCGACGGTGATTTCACCTATTTCTTCCCAGCAGACGGAGACGAAAACGCAAAAGCCGCGATCGCCTCTCTTACATCCGGCGAGTCTGAGGCTGTCCGCACCCCGATTTCAATTGAGGAATATTTTTCTATGAAGGTAGGTGGTAAAAGTGAGTAATATGTTGAGATTTGAATTCAGAAAGATGTTCCGCGGCAAGGCGCTTTGGATATGCTCCGGCGTCGTTCTGCTCATAGTCGGCATATCTCTGGGTACGATAATCGCATTTCAGGATATGATAACGGAGAGCATGAACGCCGCAGAAAGCTCCGGCGGCGTATACGTCTCGATCGCCGATACCTTTCAGTATTCCGGCAAATATTTCCTCTCAAGCGCCTTGAGCAACATCACCACCATACTCGCCGTTTTCGTTCCCATCTTCGTGACACACGATTTTTCGCACGGCATTTTGAAAACTGTCGTGTCGCGCGGCTGCAGGCGCACGAATATCCTCGCGGCAAAAGTCGTTGCCGTGTTAGTTGCGGCGCTTATATTTTCCGCTGTCGCTATGGTCTCCTCCGTCGCCATAGGCACTGCTAAATGGGGCTTCGGCGGCTCTGTCGATTGGCGCTTTTTCGCGAACCTCTTGACGCAGATACTCATAATCTTCACGATGGCGTGTTTCTATTTTTCCATTTCGATGCTAATCCGCAAAACGGGCGGCTCGATAGCCGTCTGCGTTGTCTCGATGACGGTTTTGTCGCTGATCTTCACTCTCATTGAAGTACTTGCCGACAACGACAAGATATCGCATTTCCACCTCGAAACCATGCTCGCAAAGCTCTCGACCGTCTCCACCGATTCAGGTCTTATGCTGCGCTACGCAGTGACGTGCGTCGCATATCTCGCGGTGATGGCTGTCCTCAACACGCTGTTTTTCCGCCGCATCGACATAGGCTGACCGCCTATAGATACGTGAAATTTCCAACGCGCAATAAAAACCTCTCCTGTCCGCGCGACAAGAGAGGTTTTTCGCATATTTTATTCCGAAACTGCGTCAATTCACATTTTAATCCGTCACTTCAGCAATTCCGAGTGCTTCAGCACGAAGCCCGAAATCACCGACTGAAGCTCGTTTGGCTTTTCAAAGATCGAAACGTGTCCGCAGTTCGGCAGTATAATAAATTCGGAATCCGGAATATTATCCGCAATTATCTGCGAGAACTTGACCGGCTTTAACAGATCCCGATCACCGCAAATAATAAGCGCGGGGCATTTTATTTCACAAAGTCTGTCGGTCATATATACATCGTTTACAAACGTATCGTAAAGGATCTTCTGCCCCTCAAGATAGTTGTTCGGGTTGTCCTTCAACGCCTGCGCGCGTCCCGCGAGCATCTCTCTGTTCTTCTCAATAAATTCCGGCCCGTAAATGCTCGGCGTCATCGCATTGAAAAACTTTACTCCGTCGCCCGTGTCGCAGAGTATTTTCCAACCGAGCACAAGCCCCTCAACAACAGGATCACACTCGCTGACAGAGTCGATAACAGTTATCGTCTTTACCATTTCGGGATAAAAAACAGCAAACTTCATCGCCGCCTCGCCGCCGTATGATGTGCCGACAAGGTGGAGCTTTTTGACCCCGAGCTGCTCGAACAGCGCCTTTGCCTCCGCACAGTGCTCGTCAAATGTGTAAGGGCCGTCCGGCTTTCCTGATTTGAGCTGCCCCTTGAAATCGTGCAGGATTATCCTGAAGCCAAGCTTTTCAAAAATCGGAGTCAGCAGCGACCAACTCGATGTCGACGCCATAACGCCGTTGAAAAACGCAATAGTTTCTTTGCCGTTTTGATCTCCTAGCACTTCATAAAACAAGGTTGTGCCGTTTATCTGAAATTCAGCCATTTTGATTGCCTCCTTAACAAGTATATTTTAATTTTACCAATTCTTTTTCAGCTTTTCAATATCGCTTATAAATAGTTTTTCTTAATTTTTCCTCGAAAAAAGTGGAAATCCAAAATAATCTGTGCTATCATGGTCAAGTATAAAATCGCGTAAAGGCGGTGTTTCCATGACATGGCAGCAGCTTGAGGCTGAATGCAAAAACTGCGAAAAATGCGCTTTAAGCGAAACTCGCACGAACGTCGTTTTCGGCGTCGGCATAAAGGACGCGGAGGTGCTGTTCGTCGGCGAGGGTCCCGGTGAAAATGAGGATTTACAGGGCGAGCCGTTCGTCGGGCGCGGCGGAAAACTGCTCGACGATATGCTGAAGATGATAGACCTCGACAGAAGTAAAAACATTTACATCGCCAACATCGTCAAATGCCGCCCGCCGAAAAACCGCGATCCCTTCGGAACGGAGCAGGAGGCGTGCATCGGCTGGCTGCGCGAGCAGATACGCCTTATAAACCCGAAGATCGTCGTCTGCCTCGGCAGGATCGCCGCGAAAATACTCATAAAGGAAGATTTCAAAATAACGCAGGAGCATGGACAGTGGTTCGATATAGACGGCGTCAAGTACACCGCGCTCTACCACCCCGCCGCCCTGCTGCGCGACGTGCACCGCCGCCCGGAGACCTTCGAGGATCTGCGGGAGATCCGGAGCATGATCCGCGAAATATGCGAAAATACTTACAATCCGCAGACGCCTGCGTTTTGACGCCTCGCTGAGGCGCGTCAATCTTGGCTTTATACCCTGCTTCTCTGCCAATCGATTTTCCGTCCTTTAATAAGGCAATGCTTTTTTGTCCGCCGTCGCTGAAAGAATCAAAAGAAAACAAAGAGTTTTCTTTTGCCGTTTCAAGGGTGAGGGATAAAAGGGAGAGGGGAAATCGGAATCCCCTCTCCCTTTGCGCGTTCTTTTGCGGGGCGAAGGGCGTCGAGCACTTGCCGCCCGTGAGCGACCCAAATTGGCTCTTTTTCCGCCTTCGCGCTCGCCGGGCGCCAGCCCGCCTTCACTTGTCGGCTCAAAAATACCTCAATTTTTCCACGCTCACGGGTGCTTCGCAGTTTTCGCGGTGCGAATGGGCGTACAGGCAAGGCAAA
>JAFWVB010000116.1 GCA_017518445.1 Oscillospiraceae bacterium
CGACTATGTAAAGGACCTTAAAATTCCCCATATGGGTTGGAACGCGCTAAAGTTTTGCGCACCAAAACACCCTCTGTTCAAATATATAAACGAGGGCGATTTTGTATATTTTGTTCACTCATACTTTGCCACAAACTGTAATCAAAGTCTTATCGCCTTTTCGGAATACGGCGCGCAAATTACCGCCGCCGTGGCAAACAAAAACGTAATGGGCTGTCAGTTCCACCCCGAAAAAAGCGGCGATGTAGGGCTAAATATATTAAAATCTTTTTGTGAAATGAAAGAAGGCGCACTATGAGAGTTTTCCCGGCAATAGATTTATATGAGGGCCAGGCGGTGCGCCTTTTTAAGGGCGACTACGCGCAGATGACGGTTTACGGCGACGACCCCGCGAAAATCGCGGAGACATTCCGCGACTGCGGCGCGACGCATATGCACATCGTCGATTTAGAGGGAGCGAAGAGCGGAGAAACGCCGAATTTTGATACAGTCATAGACATAAAGCGCCGCGGCGGGCTCTTCTGCGAGGTCGGCGGCGGCATACGGAGCATGGAGGTAATAGACAGATATCTCTCCGCCGGTATCGACCGCGTTATACTCGGCACGGCGGCGGTCACGGAGGCGGGCTTTGTCGAGGCGGCGGTGGAAAAGCACGGCGAAAAAATCGCCGTCGGCATCGACATCAAGGACGGCTTTGTCGCCATAAAGGGCTGGACGGAGAAGAGCGAACTGAGGGCGTTCGATTTCTGCGAAAAAATGCAGAATATCGGCGTCGGCACGCTTATATGCACCGACATTTCAAAGGACGGCGCGATGTCCGGCACGAACCACGCGCTCTACCGCGAGCTTAAAAACCGGTTTGAAATGCGGATCATAGCCTCCGGCGGGGTGTCGTCGATAGATGATGTCCGCCGTCTGCGGGAGGCGGACGTGTACGGCGCGATAATCGGCAAGGCGTACTACACGGGCGCGATAGATTTGAGAGAGGCGGTCGAGGTGGCGAAATGATAACGAAAAGAATAATCCCGTGCCTTGACGTTCGCGACGGCAGAGTTGTAAAGGGCGTCAATTTCGAGGGGCTGAGGGACGTGTCGTCACCTGTCGCGCTTGCGGAGTATTATTCCTCCTGCGGCGCTGACGAGCTTGTCTTTTACGACATAACCGCGTCGAGCGACGGAAGAAAAATTTTTACCGACATTTTACGCGAAACTGCGAGCCGCGTTTTCATACCGCTCACCGTCGGCGGCGGCATAAACAGCACGGAGGATTTCGATCGCGTGCTAAAATGCGGCGCGGACAAGGTGAGCGTGAATTCCGGCGCGATCAGAAACCCAAAGCTCATTTACGAAGCCGCAAAGCTCTACGGCGACCAGTGCGTCGTGTTGAGCGTGGATATAAAGCGCGTGGACGGTGTTTTTCGTGTGTTCGCCAAGGGCGGCAGGGAGAACACCGGCATCGAGGCGATAGAGTGGATACGGTGCGGCGTGGACAGCGGCGCGGGCGAGATCGTCGTAAATTCGATAGACACCGACGGCGTCAAGGGCGGCTTTGACCTCGAAATGCTCGAAAAAGTGTGTAACGCCGTTTCAGTGCCGGTGATAGCGTCGGGCGGCGCGGGAAAGATTGAGGATTTCATCACACTGTTCAAGACTCTCCCGAAAGTGGACGCGGGGCTTGCGGCGTCGATATTCCATTTCGGAGAGGTGAGGATATCCGAGCTCAAGGATGCTATGGCAAAAGCCAATATTTCGGTAAGGAGATAGAAAATGGTCAATATAGATGAACTGAAATTTGACGAAAAGGGGCTTATACCGGCGATCGTCGTCGACGCGGGGAGCGGGCGCGTGCTGACGCTCGCCTATATGAACAGGGAAAGCCTTAAAATATCGATGGAAAAGGAGTTGACGTGCTTTTGGAGCCGCTCGCGGCAGGAGCTGTGGCTCAAGGGAGAGACGAGCGGAAATTACCAGCACATAGTTTCGATAACGGCGGACTGCGATAAGGACGCTCTCGTTATCGTCGTAGAGCCGGAGGGACCCGCGTGCCACCTCGGCACATTTTCATGCTTTGAAAACCCCGTGTTTCAGAGTGATGAGAGGCACGAATTTTCATACGAGGGTTTAATGAAGCTCATCGAGGGGCGAAAGACAGACAAAAAGGAGGGCTCCTACACGACGTATCTGTTTGAAAAGGGGCTCGACAAGATACTCAAAAAAATCGGCGAGGAGAGCACCGAGGTCATAATCGCCGCGAAGGACAGCGACAAGGCGGAAGAAGAGAAGACGAAGGAAGAAAAAGCTTCCGATCCCGCGCCGAAATCAAACGGCGGAGGCGGCGGAGGTTCGAACGGAGGAGGCTC
>JAFWVB010000117.1 GCA_017518445.1 Oscillospiraceae bacterium
ATAATATCCGTGACAAATGAACCCCGGCCGCTACCCTGCGCACGGCCGGGGCAAGCTGTTGATACAGAGCTTTTAAATGAGAAAAATGGGGGTCTATTATGAATTATCAGGCGGAATATGAAAAATGGCTCGCAAGTCCCGCGCTTTCCCCCGAGCACCGCGCGGAGCTTGAGGCAGCCGCCGGAAACGACGCCGAAATACGCGACCGCTTCTATGCGCCTCTCGCCTTCGGCACCGCGGGTCTGCGCGGAATTCTGGGCATGGGCACCAACCGCATGAATATTTACGTCGTGCGTCAGGCTACTCAGGGCATCGCCAACCATATTTGCTCTCTCGGTGAGGATGAGAAAAAGCGCGGCGTCGCAATCGCTTACGACCCGCGTCACCACAGCCGCGAATTCGCGGAGGGCGCAGCCTGCGTGCTCGCCGCCGCCGGAATCACGGCCTATATCTTCGACGACATCCGCCCCACGCCGGAGCTGAGCTTCGCCGTAAGATACCTTAACTGCATCGCGGGCATCAATATAACCGCCAGCCACAATCCGGCTCAGTACAACGGTTACAAGGCCTACTGGTCCGACGGCGCGCAGCTGCCGACCGCTCAGTCTGACAAGATAAGCGCGATTATCGACACCGTCGACATTTTCACGGGCGTGAAATACGTAAGCTTTGAAGACGGCGTCGCCTCCGGTCTCATCCGCGTGATAGGCCGCGAGATAGACGATATCTACCTCGATTACGTTATGGGCCTGCTTTACGACACGGAAAGCGTAAAGGAAGCCGACCTTACCGTAGTGTTCTCCCCCTTCCACGGCGCGGGATACAAGCTCGTTCCCGAGGTGCTGAAGCGCATGGGAGTGGCGAAGCTCATCTGCGAGCCGCGTCAGTCCATCCCCGACGGCGCTTTCCCGACCGTCGTAAGCCCCAATCCCGGCGATATAGAAGGCTTCGCCGATTCCATTGAACTCGCTAAGGAAAACGACGCCGACGTCATAGTCGGCACCGACCCGGACGCCGACCGCCTCGCAGCGGTCGCGCGCGACAGCGACGGGGAGTTCCGCGCGATAAGCGGCAATCAGCTCGGCTGCCTGCTTCTTGAGCATGTTATAAACGTGCGGCGCGAAAAGGGCATAATGCCCGAGCATCCCGCGGTAATAAAGAGCATAGTAAGCACGGATATGGCGCGCGTTATCGCAAATGCCAACGGGATAGAGTGCTTCGACGTGTTCACCGGTTTCAAGAACATTGCCGAGAAGATCGCCTCCTTTGAGCAGGACGGCTCGCACGAGATGATCTTCGGCTTCGAAGAATCCAACGGCTATATGTCCGGCACACGCTGCCGCGACAAGGACGGCGTGAACGCCGCTTCGCTGACCGTCGAAATGGCGGCGCGCTACAAAAAGCGCGGCATGACGCTTCACGACGGACTGCGCGAGCTGTACGAAAAGTACGGCTGCTACCGCGAGCTTACTATGGGCTTCGTCATGCCCGGCGTCGACGGACTTGAGAAGATGAAAGCTCTCATGGCTTCGCTCCACGCCGAGCCTCCGAAGGCGGTCGGAGCTTATGAGGTCACGGAGATCATCGACTATTTGAGCGGCGTGCATACCGATGCGCGCACGGGCGAAAGCGAAAAGCTCGCCCTTTCCGGCTCCGACGTGCTTTGCCTGCGCACGAAGGACGGCGACAGCTTCGTTATCCGTCCCTCCGGCACGGAGCCGAAGATCCGCTGCTATATCATGACCGCCGCAGCGGACGCTCGGAGCGCGGACGAAAAGACGGCGCAATTCGCCGCTTTTGCCAAGGAACTTATGGTCTGAGAAAAAATATCCCTGCGGGACGCTGCATCAAAAGCGGCGTCCCTGTTTTTTTCGCCGCCTCGGGCGGGTGCAATGAATATTTAAGCGTTTTTCGGATACACGCGTATTTTTATGCTTTTACCCTCTTGAAATATTCAGTGAATTTTGTTACAATAACTGTGCATACCCGCGCAGCCGTGCCGCTTTTGTGCTTCTGCGTCCTTATGGAGGTATTATTTTGTATCCGTATCTTGACCTGGTGCATGAGCCCTCCGATCTTCGCTCTCTCAGCGACGATCAGCTCGAGGGTCTGTGCCGGGATATAAGACAATTCTTAATAGATAAGGTTTCCGCAAGCGGCGGTCATCTCGCTTCCAACCTCGGCGTAGTCGAACTGACCGATGCTCTCCAGCTTGAATTCGACACTTCGCGCGACCGCATCGTTTTCGACGTGGGACACCAGAGCTATGTCCACAAGCTGCTGACGGGCAGACGCGAGGGCTTTGACTCTCTGCGCTCCTTCGGAGGCATGTCCGGCTTCCCCCGTCCTTCCGAGAGCGTCCACGACGCGGCGGTATCGGGACACGCGTCCTCGTCGGTATCGGTCGCGGCGGGCATGGCGCGCGCGCGCACCGCTCTAGGAGACGACTACGACGTCGTTGCCGTGATAGGAGACGGCGCGCTGTCCGGC
>JAFWVB010000118.1 GCA_017518445.1 Oscillospiraceae bacterium
GAGGGCGCGCCGCTCGACTCCTATGTTGAAATGACCTTTAAAAACGACGAAAAGGGCGATCCGCTCGTAACGAAGGACGGGCTCATCGCGCTCGGCGTCATGAGCGCGGAGCAGTACGACGCGACGAAGGAGATGACGAAGAAAATCACGAAGATCGTCGCGGACGATCTCGCGGAAAAGGGGCTCACGCTCTACGATATTAAATTCGAGTTCGGCTACAGCGGCGACGAGGTCATACTCATAGACGAGATCGCCTCCGGCAATATGCGCGTCTACAAAAACGGCGAGTACATCCAGCCGATGACGCTGTCCGAGCTGTTTTTTGCGTAAATCTGCGCGTACTATAAAATTTACAGGAGAAAACAATGGGCGGTTTTTTTGGAATTACCGGCAAAACGGACTGCGTTCAGGACGTGTTTTTCGGCGTGGATTACCACTCACACCTCGGCAAGGCGAGGGCGGGCATGGCGGCCGTAAACGCGGAGGACGGCTTTCAGCGCGAAATCCACAATATTGAAAATTCCCCGTTTCACACGAAATTTGACGATATAGCGTCTCGCATGAGAGGCTGCGCCTGCATCGGCTGCATAAGCGACGCCGATCCGCAGCCGCTTCTGATACGCTCGAAGTTCGGCGTCTACGCCATCACGATGGTAGGCGTTATAGGCAACCACGACGAGATAGTAAAGCGCTATCTCGCCTCCGGCGCTGGCGTATTTCAGAGCATGAGCGGCAACCGCGTGAACTGCACGGAGCTTGTCGCCGCGCTCATCGAGCGGCGCGACGATTTCGCGGAGGGCATAAAATACGCCTGCGAGACGATCGAGGGAACGGCGTCTCTGCTCATAATGCGCGAAAACGGAAATCTCATCGCCGCGCGGGACAGGTTCGGCAGACTTCCGGTGCTGATCGGCAAGAGCGAAACCGGCTTTTGCGCGTCGTTTGAGTCGTTCGCCTTTGAAAAGCTCGGCTTTGAGCTTTATAAGGAGCTGAAAAGCGGCGAGATCGTCGAGCTGTCACCCTCCGGAGCCGAGGTTTTGATCGAGGGGCGCGACGAGACGAAGATATGCGCGTTTCTGTGGACGTATTACGGCTATCCGAACGCCTGCTACGAGGGCGTGAACGTCGAGGTCATGCGAATGAGAAACGGGCGCATAATGGCGGAGCAGGAAAAAATTGCCGGAACGCTGCCGGAGGTCGATTATGTCAGCGGCGTGCCCGATTCCGGCACTCCGCACGCCATCGGCTATGCAAACGCGAGCGGCAAGCAGTTCGCCCGTCCGTTCATAAAGTACACGCCCGCGTGGTCGCGGAGCTTCATACCGTCAAACCAGGAGGAGCGCAACAAGGTCGCGAAGATGAAGCAGATCCCCGTCAGCGAGCTCATAGAAAACCGCGATCTCCTTTTCGTTGACGACAGCATAGTGCGCGGCACGCAGCTCCGTGAGACGGTCGAATTTCTATACAATAACGGCGCGAAAAGCGTGCACATCCGTTCCGCCTGTCCGCCCATAATGTTCAGCTGCAAATATCTGAATTTCTCCCGCAGCAACTCCGATATGGATCTGCTCTCCAGAAAGATAATCATGGAACTCGAGGGGCAAAAGGGTCTTGAACATCTCGACGAATATGCCGATGGCACGACGGAGCGCGGCAAATCACTGCGCGAGGCGATCTGCGAAAAAATGCACTTCGACTCGCTCGAATTTCAGACGCTCGACGGCATGACGCGCGCTATCGGCATAGACCCGTGCAGGATATGCACCTACTGCTGGAACGGAAAGGAATAAAGGCATGAAAAATTCAAGCTCCGAGAGCTATAAAGCCGCCGGCGTGGACGTGACCGCCGGTTACCGCGCGGTCGAGCTTATGAAAAAGCACGTCCTGCGCACCAAAACAAGCGGCGTCGCGGACGACATCGGCGGCTTCGGCGGGCTGTTCATACCCGACATTTCCGGCATGAGAGAGCCCGTGCTCGTCTCCGGAACGGACGGCGTAGGGACAAAGCTGAAGCTCGCTTTTCTGCAAAATAAACACGACACGGTCGGCATAGACTGCGTCGCAATGTGCGTGAACGACATCGTATGCTGCGGCGCAAAGCCCTTGTTTTTCCTCGATTACATCGCCTGCGGAAAAAACGAGCCGGAGCGCATCGCGGAGATCGTCTCCGGCGTGGCGGAGGGCTGCGTTCAGTCCGGCGCCGCGCTCATCGGCGGCGAGACCGCCGAAATGCCGGGCTTTTATCCCGCCGACGAATACGATCTGGCGGGCTTTGCGGTCGGGATCGCGGACCGTGAAAAAATATTCGACAAAAACAACGTCCGCGCCGGCGACACGATAATCGCCCTCCCCTCCTCCGGCGTGCATTCAAACGGCTTTTCGCTCGTCAGAAAGATATTCGGCGAGGACGATTTGAAGGGCGACATGGGGGCGAGGCTTCTTACCCCGACGAAAATATACGTAAACGACATCCTCACTCTCTCCGAAAACGTGAAAATCAAGTCCTGCGCCCACATCACGGGCGGCGGCTTTTACGAGAACATACCTCGCGCCCTGCCGGACGGCGTATGCGCGTCGATAGAGAAGGCGGGCGTCCGCGTGCCTGAGATCTTCAGTATTATTATGGAAAAGGGCGGCGTACCGGAGCGCGATATGTTCAACACCTTCAACATGGGCGTCGGAATGTGCGTCATCGTGGATAAATCAGACGCCGACGCCGCTCTGCGCCTCTTGCCGGAGGCGTATATCCTCGGAGAGTGCCGAGAGGGCGAGGGCGTGGAGCTATGGTAAAAACAGCGGTTTTCGTCTCCGGCGGCGGGACAAATCTCCAGCAGCTTCTGGACAAGCGCGGGAGCGTTATAAAAACCGCCGATATCGCTCTCGTCGTGTCGAGCAGCGAAAACGCTTACGCCCTCCGGCGCGCGGAAAAGGGCGGCGTCGAGGCGCTGGTCATAAAAAACGAAACCGAGCTTCAGCGAGCACTGACAGAGCGCGGGATAGAGCTTATCGTGCTCGCCGGATATATGAAAATACTGTCGGCGGACTTTACCGCCAAATGGCGGCGGCGGATAATAAACGTCCACCCCGCGCTTATCCCGTCCTTCTGCGGAAAGGGCATGTACGGACTGCGCGTGCACGAGGCGGCGCTCGGCTGCGGCGTCAAGGTGACGGGCGCGACCGTGCATTTCGTGAATGAGATCCCGGACGGCGGCGAGATAATCTCGCAAAAAGCCGTCGCGGTCGAGCCTAACGACACGCCGGAGACGCTTCAGCGGCGCGTCATGGAGCAGGCGGAGTGGGTACTGCTGCCGGAGGCGGTCGAAAAAGTTGCAAAGGAGATAGAAAATGAGAGATCTGCTTGAAATTTTGAGGAACAACCCGTACCCGGGCAGAGGGATCGTTATCGGCAAAAACAGGGCGTTTTATTTCATCATGGGTAGGAGCGAAAACAGCCGCAACCGCGTTTTCGTAAAAACGGAAGACGGCATTCGCACCGAGGCGCACGACCCCGCGAAAATGAAAGACCCCTCGCTAATAATTTATCACCCCGTCAGACGCTCATCTTTAGGCACGGTTATCACAAACGGAAATCAGACCGACACCATAGTTGACGCGGGCTGTTTCAGAAAGGCGCTCATGACGCGCGAATACGAGCCGGACGCGCCGAATTACACCCCGCGCATATCCGCTTTAATGCGCGACGACGGCTCGTTTGAGATATCCATTCTCAAGCGCGTCGGCGACCGCTGTCTGCGCGAGTTTTTCTCTTATGAGGGCTGCGACGAGGGCAAGGGATATTTCATCAGCACATATCAGTGTCCCGGCGATCCTCTTCCGAGCTTTACGGGAGAGCCGATAGAGGTCGATATGCCATCAGCCGACGATGTGTGGTCGGCTCTGAACTGTGACAACAAGATATCCCTCTGGGCGCTCGACGGCGCGGAGGAGCGGATATTCAATAAAAATTTAGGTGACTGAATATGAAGGAATTTGAACTCAAATACGGCTGCAACCCCAATCAGAAGCCGAGCCGCATTTTTATGGAGGACGGCTCCGACCTGCCGATAGAGATATTAAACGGCAGACCCGGCTATATAAACTTTCTCGACGCCTTCAACTCCTGGCAGCTCGTAAAGGAGCTGCGCGAGGCGACGGGCGAGGTGTGCGCGACCTCGTTTAAGCACATATCCCCGACCTCCGCCGCGCTCGGCAGAAAACTGTCCGGCAGCATGAAGAGAGCCTTCTGGGTGGACGACATCGACGGTCTTGACGACTCGCCTATCGCCTGCGCTTACGCGAGAGCGCGCGGAACAGACCGCATGAGCTCCTTTGGCGATTTCATCGCGCTGTCCGACGAGTGCGACGAGGTGACCGCGTCGATAATAAAGCGCGAGGTGTCCGACGGCGTTATCGCGCCCTCATACACACCGGCGGCGCTCGATATACTCAAATCCAAGAAAAAGGGCGGCTATAACATAATCAAGATAGATCGGGATTATATTCCGGCGGCGCGGGAGCGCAAGCAGGTCTACGGCGTCACGTTCGAGCAGGGGCGCAACGATTTCAAAATCAGCCGCGAAACGCTCTCAAACATCGTGACGGCAAATAAAAACCTTCCGGAAAGCGCGGTCACCGATCTTATTGTCGCGCTCATAACACTCAAATACACGCAGTCGAACTCCGTCGCTTACGC
>JAFWVB010000119.1 GCA_017518445.1 Oscillospiraceae bacterium
AACAGATAACGCGCGTAAAGGCGGCGCTTTCGCTATTTCTCCTCTTCGGGAGAGGCGGGCTCTGCCGCCTCGTCCTTTTTTGCCGCGCCGCCGGTCGCTTCATCGCCGCCGTTATCGTCAGAAACATCGCCGCCCTGTTCGCCGCCGCTTTCCTGTTCGGCGTCTTTTGACGGTCTGTCATATTTTAAGAAGTGGAACGTGCCGGTGATATTCAGATTTTTCACGATAGCCATCGTTATCGGAAGCCCAAAAAGCCCTATGCCGCCGAACAGCTTTACGCCGACAAACATACTGATGAGCGTCGTTATCGGGTGAAGCCCGACGTGCTCACCGACGATCTTCGGCTCGATTATCTGGCGTATCGCAACCTCGACGCCGTAGAGTATAAGCAGGGAAATGCCGACCGTCGTGTTGCCTATTATCAGATCGACGATAGCCCACGGGATAAGTATCGCGCCCGCGCCGACGATCGGGAAGATGTCGAACACAGCGATAATGGCGGCGATAAGTATCGCCTTGTCGACGCCGATTATCAGCAGACCGACGGCGATCTCGGCAAAGGTTATCAAAAGTATCAGAAGATATGATTTGCCGTATTTGAAGATGATTATAAAGAAATGCTGTTTTATCGAAGTGAGCACATCCACGGTTTTATTTGACAGCTGGCGTTTAAGGAACGAAACTATCCTTTCATAGCCGAGCGTTATGAATACCGTGCCTATCACGAACATGATGAGACTTACGAGTATGGACGGAACTTTTGTCGCGACGGAGGATACCCAGCCGACGATGCCGGAGGCGATGCTTGAAACGGTGTTTCCGGCGGCGGAGATGATCTGCGGCGTCGCGGAATCGATGAACGACTGGACGCTCGGGTCAAATCTGTCCGCTATCGTCTCGAGCTTGCCGAAAAGTCCCGTGAGCGCTGGCTCTATCGCGTTGGAATACAGACCCGGCAGGAGATCGACGAGGTTAAGTGCGCCCTTTACAAGACGGAGAACGATCACAAAGATAATGCCGAGTATAATGATGAAAAACAGCAAAAGAGTGATGACCGAGGCGAGATTAAGCCCGAGACGGCATTTTTTGTTAAGAAATCTTATAAGCGGGCGAAGCGCCACGGAGCATATAAATGCGAGGAAAAACGGCATCAAAAGCGGGAGCGCGTATTTAAAGCATATATAAGCGAGGCCCAAAAGTATGACCCAATACATAAAATTGATTATGAATTTTCTGCGCGCTTCGGTCTGCGTCTGCATTAAATACACCTCCTTTGCCTCAAATTACAATGCAGCCGTAAAATATACGGCTACATTATAACACATATTTCGCACAGTTAAATAAAAATTTTTCAATATTTTTCAAAAAGTTAAAATTTTATCCGCCGCATTAAAGCTGGCGCGCGGTCATGTCCGCAAAGCTCTCGCGCCGGACGGCGAGATGATCGCCGTAACCGCTGACCATTACTATGGGCGGACGCGGGATGCTGTTGTAATTAGACGCCATCGAGAAATTGTACGCGCCCGTGACGGCGACCGCGAGAAGATCGCCCGATTTCGGCATGGGTATGCGTGCGTTCGGGCAGATTATATCCCCGCTCTCACAGCAGCGCCCGACCACATCGCAGACAAAATCCGGATTTGCGTTCATATTGCCGGCGGGGTAGACCGTGTACTGCGACCTGTACAGCGCGTAACGAGGATTGTCCGTCATGCCGCCGTCTATCGCGGCGTAACTCTTAAATCCTGTTATCGTCTTGACGCTCTCAACGGTGTAGACCGTGACGCCCGCGGCGGCGACGATGCCGCGCCCCGGCTCCATAAGCACTTTCGGAAGCGGGAATCCGAGCGCCGAGCATTTTGCCTTCATGTATTCCGCGATGCTGTGTATCGTCGCGTCAACGTCGAGCTGCGGATCGGACTCGACATATCGGACGCCGAAGCCGCCGCCTATATCGAGAAGCTGCGCCGTGAAGCCGAGAGAGTCTCTGACCGCGGCGAGATAGCCTATCATTATCTCCGCGGTGTCGAGAAACGGCTTCGGGTCGAACACCTGCGAGCCGACGTGGCAGTGGAAGCCGAGAAGCTCGAGGTTTTTGAACGCGAGAGCCTTTTCGGTGAGCTCCATCGCCTGACCCGTCTCGATGGCGGCGCCGAATTTTGAGTCCACCTTGCCTGTGTTCACCGCCTCGAACGTGTGGGTGTCGATGCCGGGCGTGACGCGCAGAATTAATTTCTGCTTTACGCCGCGCTCTCCGGCGCATTTGTCGAGGCGCCTAAGCTCATCATAATTATCCGCGACAAAGCATCCGACGCCGGACTCAACGCCGAAGCGAATGTCCTCGTCCGTCTTTGCGTTTCCGTGGAAGAAGATGCGCTCCGCGGGAAAGCCCGCCTCAAGCGCGGTATAGAGCTCTCCCGACGAGACTACGTCGGTTCCGAGCCCCTCCTCGTCGATTATCCTGTATATTTTTTTGAAGGAATTTGCCTTGCTCGCATAGAGAACGGAGCTGCCGTTTCCGAAATATTTTTCCATCGCGCGTTTATACAGGCGGCAGCGCGCGCGTATATAGTCCTCATCGAGCAGATACAGCGGAGTGCCGTATTTTTCCGCGAGGACGGTAGTATCAGCGCCGTTCAGACAGAGATGACCGGCGGCGTTTACGGAGTAGTTTTCGTGAAGCATAAACGGCTCCTTTCGGCTTTTTCTGACAGTTTAGCATATCAAAGCAAAAAATACAATGATATAACTTGCGTTTCGGCGCATTTTCACTTGACAGCGGCGCCGGAGACACATATATTGTTTCTTAACGGCAGGAGAGGGGGCGCGTTTTATGATCGAACTGATAATAAGGCTGTTCGTGAAAAACAGCGGCGATACCGAAGATCCCTCCGTGAGGCGCGCCTACGGAACGGTAAGCGGCATCGTCGGGGTCGTGCTGAACGTACTGCTTTTCGCGGTCAAATATTTTGCGGGCGCTATATCAGGCTCTATCGCCGTTATAAGCGACGCCTTCAACAACCTGTCCGACGCGGGCAGCTCCGTCATAACGCTTCTCGGCTTCAAGCTCTCCGGCGCAAAGCCCGACAGGGAGCACCCCTACGGGCACGGCAGGATGGAGTATATATCCGGCTTCGTGGTATCGCTTCTCATACTGCTCATGGGGCTTGAGCTCGGAAAAGCCTCTATAGAGAAGATAATACATCCGGAGACAGTCGAGCACGGAACCGTTTCGCTCATCATACTTTCCGTCGCGATAGCGGTTAAGCTGTATATGTTCATATATAACAGGCGCATAGCGAAGAAAATAAAATCGCAGGCTGTCATGGCGACGGCGATCGACAGCATATCGGACGCCGCGGCGACAGCGGCGGTGCTCGTATCGTCGCTTATTATGAAATACAGGGGCATAGCTCTCGACGGCTGGTGCGGTGTGCTCGTCGCGCTTCTTATCCTGCGCGGAGGGATCGCCGCCGCAAAGGAAACGATAGATCCGCTTTTGGGACACGGCCCGTCGCCGGAGCTTGTGGAGAGCATAAAGAATATAGTCATGGCGCACGAGGAGATAATCGGCATACACGACCTCATCGTACACGACTACGGACCGGGCAGGCGCATGGTATCCCTGCACGGAGAGGTAGCGGGAAACGGCGACCTCATGCAGCTTCACGACGCGATAGACGGCATAGAGCGCGAGCTGTGCGAAAAGCTCGGCTGCGAGGCGGTGATACACATGGACCCGATAGCCGTCGACGACGAGCGGGCGATGGAGATAACACGGACTGTAAAGGAGCTTGCAAAAAGTGTGGACGCTCGTTTGACCGTCCACGACCTGCGCCTTGTGACGGGACCGACGCACACGAATATAATTTTCGACGTCGTCATGCCGCGCGACGCGGAGATGGGAGAGAAGGAGCTGCGCGAGACGTTATCGCGCATGATTTCGAAGGCATATCCGAATTCTTGCGCGGTGATAACCGTGGACAGGAGCTATGTTTGAGCAAATGAAAACGCATTTTTATGAGAATGTAAAGATGTAGAATTATATTGACAAAACGCCAAAGAGAATATATAATCATTTGAACAAATATTCAAATGAAAGGGTGACAGGATATGACGGGCGATATGCCGTGCTGTGAATATATACACGCTCACGAGGCTTCTGTTGAAAGGGTAAGAGGGCTCATGCCGGACGAAAGCAAGCTGTTCGACTTGGCAGAGCTTTTCAAAACATTCGGTGACAGCACAAGAATAAAGATACTGTATGTGCTTTTAGAAGAGGAAATGTGTGTGTGCGATATAGCGCAGGTACTCGGAATGACAACCTCTGCAATATCGCATCAGTTAAAGCAGCTCAAGCAGGCAAAACTCGTAAAATTCAGACGCGACGGGAAGACTGTTTTTTATTCGCTCGACGACGACCATGTGAGGTCGATAATAGACCAGGGCACGGAGCATATAAGCGAGCGGGGCGTAAAGATATGAAACTGAAGGAAATGGATAGGGAACAGCGCGCCGCGCTGATAAAAATATCGGTCTCGGCGGCGCTTCTGATATTGGCTGTCGTTTTGACAAGACTTTTTGATATGCCGCGGCTTTTGAAGCTCGCGCTGTATCTGCCGGCTTATCTCGTCGCCGGCTTTGAGGTCTTGAAAGAGTCGGCGGAAAACATCGCGCACGGCGAAGTGTTCGACGAGGCGTTTTTGATGACGGTCGCCACCGTGGGCGCGTTTTGCATAGGCGAATACCCGGAGGCGGTGTTCGTAATGCTGTTTTTCAATGTGGGCGAATTTTTCGAGGAGCTTGCGGAAAAAAAGAGCAGAAAGAGTGTAGAAAGCCTCATGGAGCTTCGCCGGGAGACAGTCCGTGTCGAGCGCGGCGGGTCTGTGGCGGAGGCGCCGCCCGAGGAAGTGCTGATAGGAGATACGATCATCGTAAGACCGGGAGAGCGCGTTCCGCTTGACGGTGTGATAACGGAGGGCGGAACCGATTTCGATACCTCGATCCTGACAGGAGAGGCGATGCCGCTCGCCGCCGGAGTCGGCTCCGACGCTTCTGCGGGCTTTGTAAATTTGACAGGCGTTATAAAAATGCGAGTCACGAAAGAGCTTGCCGACAGCGCGGTGTCGCGCATACTGGCGCTCATAGAGAGCGCGGGCGAGTGCAAGGCTAAAACCGACAGCATGATCACGCGCTTCGCGCGCTATTACACGCCCGCCGTCGTTATATGCGCAGTGATTCTTGCGTTTCTGCCGCCGATTTTCGCGGGCGATCTCGCGGGGTGGATAAAGCGTGCGCTCGTTTTTCTCGTCGTGTCCTGCCCGTGTGCGCTCGTTGCGTCGGTGCCGCTCGCGTTTTTCAGCGGCATCGGCTGCGCGTCGAGGCATGGCGTGCTCATAAAGGGCGCAAGCCATCTCGAAACGCTCGCCTCGGCGGATACGGCAATTTTCGACAAGACGGGCACTCTGACAAAGGGCGTTTTCAAGGTTACGGAGCTGTACCCGAACGGCTGCACAGAGCGGATGCTGCTTGAGGCGGCGGCAATGGCGGAGAGCTATTCAAGCCACCCCGTCGCGAAATCCATTCGAGCAGCGTATGACGGCAAAGTTGACATGACGCGCATAAAGGATGCGCGCGAGATCGCGGGGCGCGGAGTGAGCGTAACTGTGGACGGCGTTCGTATATGTGCCGGAAACGCGGGATTCATGGAGGATATTGGCGTCTTATATCAGGGGGACAGCTATACGGGAACGACGGTACATATCGCCGCGAACGGCAAATACCTCGGTCGGCTTGTCATCTCGGACGAGCTGAAAGAGGACGCCGAGGAAGCGGTCGAGAGGTTGAAGAGGCTCGGCATCGGCGAGACGGTCATGCTTACGGGAGATACAGACGCGGCGGCAAAGGATACAGCCGCCAAATGCGGCATAGACAGAGTGTACGCCGGGCTGTTGCCGGAGGACAAGCTCGCCGCGCTTGAGGAGATAATCTCCAAAAAGCGAAGCGGCAGAACGGTTTTCATAGGCGACGGAATAAACGACGCTCCCGCAATATCACGCGCCGACGTCGGCGTCGCTATGGGCGCGCTCGGCTCGGACGCGGCGATAGAGGCGGCTGACGTCGTCATAATGGACGACAGCCTTATCCGCGTGCCGGCGGCGGTCGAGATCGCGCGGCGCACGAAAAAGACCGTGCTTGAGAATATCGCGCTCGCGCTCGGCGTAAAGGGGGTCGTGCTCGCGCTCGGCGCGCTCGGTATCGCGCCGCTTTGGCTCGCGGTATTCGCGGACGTCGGCGTGCTCATTCTCGCCGTGCTGAATTCGGTAAAAATACTGTGGATTTCAATTTGATTTCGGATGTGAAAAATGACTAAAAGTACTCTTATAGCTATGAGCGGCGGGGTGGACAGCTCCGTTGCGGCGCTTTTAATGAAGGAGCGCGGATACGACTGCGCCGGCGCAACGATGCTTCTGCATTCCGGCGAGAGCGCGGACGCGCGCGACGCGCGCGATGTGGCGCAAAGCCTCGGCATTCCGTTTTATCTGCTCGATTTCCGCGAGGATTTCTCGCGGCTCGTCATAGACGATTTTGCCCGCGCTTACGAGCGCGGCGATACGCCGAATCCGTGCGTCGTCTGCAATAAGCACATAAAATTCGGCAGACTTTTACGCGAGGCGGAAAAACTCGGCTATGCGGGCATTTCGACCGGGCATTACGCGCGCGTGGAATACGATGAGCCAAGCGGAAAATATCTCCTCAAAAAGGCGGCGAACGCGGAGAAGGACCAGAGCTATGTGCTGTATAATCTCACGCAGGAGCAGATGGCGCGCGTGAATTTTCCGCTCGGAGAATTTACAAAGGCGGAGATACGCGCCATCGCCGAAAAACACGGCTTTGTCACCGCACACAAGCACGACAGCCAGGATATATGCTTTGTGCCGGACGGCGACTATGCGGCGTATATCGAGCGACACACAGGCAAAACATACGAGCCGGGCGACTTTGTCGATAAAAACGGCAAAATACTCGGCCGCCACCGCGGCATGATCCACTATACCGTGGGTCAGCGCAAGGGGCTCGGGCTCGCGCTCGACGCGCCGGGCTATGTGTGCGAGAAGCGCATGGACACGAACACCGTGGTGATAGGACAAAACTCCGACCTTTTCAGCTCCGCGCTTTCCGCGTCGGATTTCAACTGGACGGTGGACGAGCCCTCCGGCAAGCTGCGCGTAAAGGCGCGCACGCGCTACAATCAGCGCGAGCAGGACGCCGTCGCATACACAAAGGGCGACATTGTGAGGGTCGAATTCGACGAGCCGCAGAGAGCTATTACATGTGGGCAGTCGGTGGTTTTATATGACGGCGACACCGTCGTGGGCGGCGGAATAATAAGAAAGGCGCTGTAACGGCTTAAATCCCGCCGACCGTCAAAACGCTTGACATTGCTTTTGGCATGATATAAAATTACATGGCTTAAAAAATACGCCCACGTAGCTCAGCAGGATAGAGCGACCGCCTCCTAAGCGGTAGGTCGGAGGTTCGAATCCCCTCGTGGGTGCCAAAAACAACGCCGAAAGCCTTTGTTTTCAAGGGCTTTCGGCTTTTTTGTTTTTTGCCGAGTTTTATTGCGCCTCCCGTTGGTGCTCGATAGAAAATTCTTGCCATTTCTTTTTTAGTATGGTATTCTTATTATGAATATTTGTGCTTTTTCACAAACGGAGAGCATGATTTGACAAGCGAACACAAAAATCTGAAGTTGTACACGGAGGTTTTTCTGATATGAAACACAAAACAAGAAAACTGTTGAGCATTCTTCTCGCCCTCGTTATGTTGGCGGGGCTTCTGCCCGGCGCGGCGCTGGCGGATAATACGGCGCCGAACGGAGACGGAACCGGGCTTTCCAAGCAGGCGTCTCCGCAGGGCGATTCCAAAGAAGAGTTTATCAGCGGATTGATTCCGGAAAAAATCGATCTTGTATTCCCGACTGACAAGGCTCCTTTGCGCGGCGCCAAGAATACCCGATCGCTGCCGTCGTTATATGATACGCGCAACGACACTCAGACGCCCGTTAAGAACCAGGGCGGAAACGGGATCTGCTGGACGTTCGGGACCTACGCCTCGCTTGAGGCGAATATGAATAAGAACGGCATGGGAACCAAGGACTTCTCCGAGCTTCACATGGCGCATTCCACCAGCGCGGGCAGCGCGGACGCTGAAAACGGATTTGCCGGACGTACAGCCCCCAATGCAGGCGGCAACCGGCTCCATGCCATCTCTTACCTGATGCGCGGCGGCAGCTTTGCCGGTACGGTTGACGAGCAGGATGATCCTTACACCGAGATTTTCAAAGCGATCGAGTCGCGTGATCCGAGCATTTCCTCGGGAAAGACGAGAACTTACCGGGTAAAGAATGCCATCTTTTTGAGCGACGACACCCCCGGAGATGCGACGGCGGAGGCCGCCGCCATCAAGCAGGCGGTCATGACCTACGGCGGCGTGGCGGCGTCCATGTACTGGGAGGGGAACGCGATTGCCAGCCCTGACCCCAATGTGGCAAGCACGGAATTCTTCAATGCGGAAACAGACGCGTATTACTATAACTGCAGCGTGGGTTCCGAAACGAATCCTGCCAAAACCAACCACATGGTGGAAATTGCCGGATGGGACGACAGCTATCCGATAGAAAATTTCAAGTCAAACTGCCGTCCCAAAAACCCGGGCGCATGGCTTGTAAAAAACAGCT
>JAFWVB010000120.1 GCA_017518445.1 Oscillospiraceae bacterium
GGACTATGCGAAGTATCATAAACGCCGCCGCACGAAGCCCCTCTTTCGTTATCGAAAATATCCAAAACTCAGCTATCACAGTTCCCTTTGTGTAGAAGACGTTGAGAATTCCCGTGAAAATAATGATTATGAAAAGCGGTTTTACGCCCGACAGCATGGTTTTGAGCCTGAGTCGGGCGAGCGCCACGCAAACGATCAGAGCCGCCGATACGACGCCGTATTGTATAAAGCTGTGCGCGCTGAAAAGCGCGACTATATATACAAGTAGCAGGATTATCTTCGTGCGCGGGTCGAGCCTGTGCATGGGCGTGTCGCCGGGAAAATACTGTCCGAGGGTGACGTCCTTAAGCATGGGAAACGCCCCCCTTCAGCGCCTTCAGCTCCTCTATGAGCTGCGCGTTCGTATATATATCCTCGCTGACTGGAACACCGAGCTTTCGCAGCCTGTAGGCGATTTTTTCCGCCTCCGGCACGTCGAGACCGAGCCTCACAAGCTCGCCGCTTCGCGAGAACACCTCGCGCGGGGAGCCCTGCATTACGACGCTTCCCTTTGACAGCACGAGCATACGGTCGGCGTTTTCCGCCGCGTCGGTCATGTTGTGCGTGACCATTATTATCGCGGCGCCGGTTGAATCGTGGTATGCGCGGATATTGGCGATTATTTCGTCACAGCCCTGCGGGTCGAGTCCCGCCGTCGGCTCGTCGAGAATCAGCACCTCCGGCCTCATTGCGATTACTCCGGCGATGGCGACCCTGCGCTTTTGTCCTCCGGACAGCTCAAACGGCGACTCGTCTAAAACGAACTCGTCGAGCTTTACGAATTTTATCGCCTCGCGCACGCGCGCGTCTATTTCATCTTCTTTGAGCCCCATGTTCTTGGGTCCGAACGCGACGTCCTTGTAGACGGTCTCCTCAAAAAGCTGGTATTCCGGGTACTGGAACACGAGCCCCACCTTGAAGCGGACGCTTCTCAGCGTTTCCTTTGACGAGTGTATGTCCTCGCCGTTTATATATATTTTCCCCGATGTGGGCTTTATAAGCCCGTTTAAGTGCTGTATAAGCGTTGATTTGCCGGAGCCCGTCTCGCCTATTATGCTTATGAATTCGCCACTGTTGATCTCGATGTTTATATCCTTGACCGCCGTCATTTCAAACGGCGTACCGGAGCTGTAAACATGTGTCAGATTTTCAGTCTTTATAACCGGAATCACTGTAAAGTTCCTCTTTCCTGTATTGGTGCGTCTCCGCATATCGGATGACGCCCGTCGCCTTATTTCAGGCGTTTCGCTATCTCCGCCGCGCATTCCTCCGCGGAGAACGCGTCGAGCGGCAGGTCAAAGCCGCATTTATTGAGTTCAAACATGACCTCCGTCGTCGCGGGCACGGACAGCCCGAGCGCGTGCATCTCCTCGGCCTTTGTAAACACCTCGCGAGGGGCTCCGTCAAGCGCTATGCGCCCGCCCTTCATAACGACGATGCGGTCGGCGTTCACCGTCTCCTCCATGTGGTGCGTTATCAGCACGACCGTGACGCCGTATTCGCGGCTGAGCAGCTCTATTATCTTTATTACATCCTTGCGCCCCTGCGGGTCGAGCATGGCGGTCGGCTCGTCAAAAACCATGCACTCCGGTCCCATCGCAAGCGCGCCGGCGATAGCCACGCGCTGCTTCTGTCCGCCGGACAGTCGGTGCGGCGCGTGCTCGCGGTATTCGTACATCCCGACGGTTTTGAGCGCCTCGTCCACCCTTTTTCGTATCTCCGCCGGCGGCACGCCGAGATTTTCCGGCGCGAACGCGACGTCCTCCTCGACGACGTTAGAAACTATCTGATTGTCGGGGTTCTGAAACACCATGCCGACACGTCGGCGTATCTCCAACATAAGCGCCTCGTCGGAGGTGTCCATACCGTCTATCCATACCTTGCCGCCCTCCGGCAGGAGTATCGCGTTGAACTGCTTGGCGAGCGTCGATTTGCCGGAGCCGTTATGCCCCAGCACGGCGACAAAGCTGCCGCGCCCTATCTCAAGATCGACGCCGTCGAGCACCATTTCGGGCGCTTCGCCCTCCTCGCCTCGGTAAAAAAATCTTAAATTTTCGGTTTTTATAAGCTCTTCCATAAAAATCATCCATTGTTTCAAGGCAGCACCGCGTAATTCGGCGCGAGCGGATTTTCCGAAAGACGCCGATGGCGGATCGTGCGGTGTTGCCTTGATTTTTTATCTCTCCCATCGGCACGCCGCGCCGCAGGGCAGCACGAGACCGTTTGACGATACCCTAAGTCCGAGCTCCGCGCTCTCCGAGCGCCCGCCGAAGCGCCGTGTGAAAACAGTCTCCGCGATATATGTCAGCGTCGAGGCGGAAAGCCCCGTCGTGTATGAGTTTATTATAACGAAAAGGGGCTCGTCCGACAAAACGCCCGCGCACAGTTCCACGAACGGATATAGACTGTCCTCAAGCTTCCACGTCTCGCCCGAAGGTCCGCGCCCATATGAGGGCGGGTCCATGATTATCGCGTCGTAGCGCCTTCCGCGCCGGATCTCTCGCTCGACGAATTTCGCGCAGTCGTCGACGATCCAGCGGATCGGGCTTTCCTCCAAACCGGACGCTTTCGCGTTTTCCTTCGCCCAGGCGACCATGCCCTTCGCGGCGTCAACATGGCACACACTCGCCCCTGCCGCCGCCGCGGCGACGGTAGCCCCGCCGGTATAGGCGAACAGATTGAGAACGCTTATCGGTCTGCCCGCGCCCGCGATCTTCCCGCGGATATAGTCCCAGTTTACCGCCTGCTCCGGAAAAAGTCCTGTGTGCTTGAAATTCATCGGTTTTATGTTGAACGTGAGGTCGCCGTATTTTATCCGCCAGCTCTCCGGCAAACGCCCTTTGTCCCAGCTCCCGCCGCCCGTGGACGAGCGCGAATATCTCGCGCTCCGGCTTTTCCAGCGGGGGTCGGTTTTCGGCGTTTTCCATATCGCCTGCGGGTCGGGGCGGACAAGCGTAAACCCGCCCCAGCGTTCGAGTTTTTCGCCGCCGGAGCAGTCTATAAGCTCAAAATCCTCCCATTTGTCAGAAACCCACACGTCTTTTGCCTCCGAAAATCGCGCATTTCAATGCATCGCATAATAAATCATGTTATTATAGCATTTGCAGTCTCAGAAGTCAATCAAAGCGGCTATGCAAAATACAGCTCATCTATCGCCGATTTGGCATCCGTCTCCCACATTATCATAAGACTGCCACGCTCCACGCCGATTTCCGCGCGTTCTCCTGTGAATTCGTTGCTCACGCCGAGCGGGAACGAGCTTTTGAGCGTCGCGCCGGAGAGCGGATATTTAAGTCCGCTTATATTCACTCCGCTCGCCTGCCCGTCGGGGCAGAAAACGGAGACGACTCCGCGGTTTTTCGAGCCGAAAGCGATACTGCCTCCGCTTATCGCGGTAGCCGCGAGCCCTCCCGCCATTACGATGCCGCGCGCTCCGCGCTCCGTAAGAAAAAGGAGCGTCTGCAAATTCGCGTAAGTGTGGTCGAGCCTGCCTCCCGCGGCGCCGTAAAATACGAATTTCTCATACCCGCGGTCGAGAGCCTCCCGCACGGCGAGCATCGTGTCTGTATCGTCCTTCTCCGGCCTGTGATATATTACCTCGACCCCGTCCGGCACATATCCGAGCGAGTCGAAATCCCCGACGCACAGATCGGGAGAGACGCCGATCTCGCAGAGCTGTGAAAGTCCGGCGTCCGCCGCTATTATGAATTTTTCACCCGGAGCAAAATAGAGCTCTCTTTCCGGCATGGCGGCGATTATATAGCAGATACCGCGCTTTTTCATGGCGCACCCCTCATTCCCGCAAGGTATTTTTGTGTATTTTACCATTTTTACATCATACAGTATCCGGCAAAAAAGCGCAAGCGCGGAAGCTCGGCGGATAATAAAATCATAAGATGAAAATCCGAGGTCTGACCGACCTCGGATTTTGGATCTATATCGAACGTTGTGACGTGACGCTGAAGATACATAAGACTGTACAGCTATCACTTTGTCAGCGTTATCTCGCAGATATTGGATTCTGCGGTGTTTCCTGCGCTGTCGGTCACCTTACACTTGCAATACAGTTTATCGACATACACAAATTTGGAAGTGTATGTCGAGGATTCCTCGGCGGACGGCAACCAAGTGGAACCGGGGGTTTTTGCAAAAAACCACTCATAGCTGTAAGGACCTGTGCCGCCGGTCGCAGTTGCCGGGATGCTGATCTGCTTATCCGCCTTGCCGGAGAGGGATTCGGGTAAAGAAATTACCAGCGGTTCAGGCTCTATAGAGAAAGATATTCGCGCATCTGCGTTCATCATGCGGTTCAGCACCGCCGCCACCTCGCTGCGCCGAATGTTGGAGTCGGGCTTGCAGCTATGCTTGGAATCGTTGCCCTGCAGTATGCCCGCTCGGTAGAGCTTGTATATTGAAGCCGCCTGCGGGTGGCTCATGGGGACATCCGGGATCAAGCCGTCCGGCACGGAGTTTACGGCGTCAAGACCCTTGACGCCGTCAAGCGCCGGACTTTCAGGAATAGCGTTGGCGAATATCTCGATATATCCTGCGCGTGTAGCCGCCTCGTTCCACTCATAGTCCTTATTGATTATGCCGACGCTCTTGGCATATTTAACATAGGTCTGATACCACGGGCTGCTTGACTCGAATTCCTTGCCGCCGGTCATCGACAGCTTGTGCATGACAGCCGCGAGCTTTACAGCC
>JAFWVB010000121.1 GCA_017518445.1 Oscillospiraceae bacterium
TACCGTAAGCCCATTTCAGCCTATCCGCGCTGCAGCCGAGCTGCTCCGCGCCCTCAACCGACAGAAACGCCGCGATTTTGCCCTGCGAAAAAGCCGCCCGCGCCTGCCTGCCGTCGGTGCAAAGCGCGACGAGCTCGCAGTTTTCCGAGATCTCTCTCAAAAGATAATCTATCTGTTTTACGGCGGCGGCTTCAATATCCGCGACACGCGATAAGTCGTTGAAAATCGCAAAAACGCGGGCGTGCGGCGAAAACGCGCGGCAGCTTTCAAGGTCTACGCTCAAATCGTTTTCCCGCAGGCACAAGCCCTTTGCGGTGATTTTCGAGGCGGTATCGCAGTGCGCGTCAAAAAGCGGTATCAAATCATTCGCCTCCAAATGCGTTTTCAATGTGGTTTATCGTCGGACTCGGCGTTTTTATCCCCTCCGGCGCGTATACCTCTATAACGTCAAAGCGCGGCTGCTTATCAGTCTCGTTTTCCGCGAGATAGAGCTGCGCCGAGGTGATTATTTTCCTCTGCTTTTCGCGCCCTACAAACTCCATCGCCGCGCCGAACTTATCGTTTTTCCGGAGCTTGACCTCGACAAAAACGATATATTTTTTGTTCTCGGCTATAATGTCTATCTCCCCGAAGCGAGTGGTGTAGCCGATCGCGGATATCAGATACCCGCGCTCTCTCAAATATTTCGAGGCGAGAGCTTCGCCCCATCTGCCCGTCAATTTTGTGTTCATATTTCCATAATTTGTGGGCATAACGCCCCACATTCAATGCATTTTCTTCAGAAACGTCCTTCTATGTACCGGCGACGGTCCGAATTCGCGCAGCTTTTCGTAGTGTAGGCGCGTGCCGTAGCCCTTGTGCTTTGAGAACATATATTCCGGGTACTTTTCGTCGAGCTCGAGCATAAACCTATCCCGCGATACCTTCGCCAATATCGACGCCGCCGCGATAGACGCACTCTTCCCGTCGCCCCCGATTATCGTTCTGTTCGGAAACGCTATACCCTCGCTCCTGTTTCCGTCGATAAGCGCGATATCGGGCGGCGCGGAGAGCATGGATATCGCCCTGTTCATGGCGAGATACGTCGCGTTGAGTATGTTTATCTCATCTATCTCGCGCTCGCTCGCAAACGCTATGCCGAAGCTCACCGCCTTTTCGGTTATTATATCGAACAGCGCCTCGCGCCGCTTTTCCGACAGCTTTTTGGAGTCGTCAAGTCCATCTATCTCTATCCAGCGCGGCAGTATCACCGCCGCCGCGCAAACGGGTCCCGCGAGAGGACCCCTGCCCGCTTCGTCTACGCCGCAGACCGTTAAAGCTCCGCGTGAATACTCCTCGTTTTCGTATTGCCACAGCTCCATTTCAATCCTCCGGCGGAAGCTCGAGCGTTATTCTGCCGAGCTTTCCGGCGCGAAACTCGTCGAGCAGTATGTTCGCCATGCGCTCCGTATCTATCTCCCCGCCCGAAATCAGGAAGCCGCGCTTTTTTCCGGCAAGCGATAAAAGCTCGTACCCGCTCGCATCGGCGGGCGGCGCAAATTTATACCGCGTCTCTATCCTGTCAGGGTAAAAATCCCTCAAAAGCGCAAGAAGGCTCGCCGCGAGCGCCTCAATGTCAACCACCTGATCCCTTATCGCGCCGGTGTAGGCGAGGTGCTCGCCGACCTCCTGCGAGTCGAATTTCGGCCATAAAATGCCCGGCGTATCAAGAAGCTCAAGCCCCTTGTCGATGTTTATCCACTGCTTGCCGCGAGTCACTCCCGGACGGTCGGATATTTCAGCCGCTCTGCGCTTTGCAATTTTGTTTATGAAGGTCGATTTTCCGACGTTCGGTATGCCGACGACCATTACGCGAAGCTGCCGCCCCGTCTGTCCCTTCGCCGCGTACTGCTCGAGCTTTTCCCGCAGCATCGACCGCACGGCGGAGGTGAACGCCGCCGTCCCCTTGCCGCTTTTACAGTCCGTTTCAAGCACGAATTTGCCCTGCGCCTTGAACCACTCCGCCCATTTGCGCGTGCGCTCCGGATCCGCCATATCGACCTTGTTCATTATGACAAGCCGAGGTTTTGAGCCCGTAAGCTCGTCGAGATCCGGATTTCTGCTTGAAAGCGGTATCCGCGCGTCGATTATCTCGCAAACGGTGTCCACGATCTTCACGTTTTCCGCGATCATCCGCCGCGCCTTCGTCATGTGCCCGGGGAACCAGTTTATTTTTGCAGCTTGCAAATTTTCTGTTTTATCTTTCATACGCTTATCTGTCCATCTTTTGGCGGAGCACTGTGTGCTCCATTCCATTATCCGTATATTTTAACCGCCGTACACGCTCCCTATTCTTTTCCATTCGCGCGCATCCGTCTCATTCTCGCCGGGTATGATTATAAACAGCACCTTGCCGATTATGCACCGCCTGTCGACCATGCCTATCGACGCCGTGCGGCTGTCCGTGGAATGGTTCCTGTTGTCGCCCATCACAAACACGCACCCCTCCGGCACGGTCACTTCTCCGGCAAAATCCTCTCTCAAAAATGTCGGCGATGCGGTGTACGGCTCGTCGAGCGCCTCGCCGTCCACATATACGACGCCCTCCTCAAAGTCGATGTCCACCGTCTGCCCCGCGGTCGCTATGACGCGCTTTACAAGCGGCTCGTCCGAATACGACGCTGTCTGAAAAACGATAATATCCCCGTTTTTCGGCGTGTAGAACAGATTTGACGTGATTATCCTGTCCCCTTTTTTGTCAATCGGAGAGCTCCCGCCGATAAGTGTCGGGTACATGCTCGATCCGACGACGCTGATTGAACGGGCGATAAACATGAAGATAAGTATACCGCACACGAGCGCGGCGACGATGCACTGCACCCAGTCGTAAAGCTCCATGCCCCTGCCCTGATCGGGCTTTTTATTTTTATCCTCATTATCCGCGAGCTCCCCGGCGGGTTCCTCCGACTGCTCACTGTCTGCGGCATAGTCAATACCGAGCTCGTTTATATCAAAATCCTCAAAAGACATTGTCGTTTCCTTTCATTCCCTCTGCAGGTATAATTTTTTCTTATTATA
>JAFWVB010000122.1 GCA_017518445.1 Oscillospiraceae bacterium
CCGTACTATACGATGAGTCCGACCTACTCCGTCTGCAAGGACGACGGATATCTCACCGGAGAGCAGAATGTGTGCCCGCACTGCGGCAAGAAAACCGAGGTGTATTCGAGGATAACCGGATATTACAGACCCGTCCAGAACTGGAACGACGGCAAGGCGCAGGAATTCAAGGACCGACGCGTGTACGACATCGGAACATCGCGCTTGGATCCCGCAAAGCACCCCGCCGTGCCTGTCGCACAGGAGGTAAAGACAGAAAACAGCGCGCCGGTGCTTGAGAAAAACGCGAGCGCAATACTCTTTGCGCGGGCGACGTGTCCGAACTGCCGCGTTGCGGAGCAGCTCATGGATAAGGCGGGCTTCTATTACGAAAAGCTCATCTCGGAGGAGCATATCGACCTCGTTGAGAAATACGGAGTCAAGGGCGCGCCGACGCTTGTGATAACCGACGGCGAGAACTTTGAGAAATACTACGGCGTCGCGGATATAAAGAGATTTATCCAGTCCGAAAAGGCGATGTAAGGGACGAATTTATGTACGATATTATCGTTGTGGGCGGAGGGGCTGCCGGCTTGACGGCGGCCCTGTATGCGAGAAGGAACAATAAATCCGTTCTCGTTATCGAAAAAAACGGCTTCGGCGGGCAGATAACGTATTCTCCGAAGGTTGAGAATTACCCCGGCATAAAGCAGATGGCGGGGACGGAGTTTGCCGATTGGCTGCTCGACCAGGCGCTCGAGCAGGGTGCGGAGGTAGAGCTTGAAAACGTCATCGGCGTTGAGGATAGCGGCACTTTTAAACAAGTCGCGACCGAGGAGGGCGGCGAATATGAGGCGAAGGCCGTCATAATCGCGTCCGGCGTTAAGCACCGTATGCTCGGCATCGAGGGAGAATATGAGCTTGTCGGAAACGGCATATCCTTCTGCGCGGTCTGCGATGGGGAGTTCTACCGCGGAAAGAATGTTGTCGTTATCGGCGGCGGAAATTCCGCGCTCCAGGAGGCGGTTCTTTTAAGCGAAAACTGCGCGAAGGTAACGATAGTGCAGGATCTTGATTTCTTCACCGGCGAAGAAAAGCTGCGGGAGATACTGTTTTCGAGACCGAACGTGGAGAAGTTCACCGGTATGGCGGTAGAGGGCTTTATTACCGACGGAGGCGGGCTCAAGGGCGTGCGCGTCGTAAAAAAGGCGACAGGCGAGAAAACCGAGATACCTTGCGACGGCGCGTTCGTCGCGATCGGGCTGATACCGGAAAACAGCGTGTTCAAGGAAATCGCCGCGCTCGACAATTTCGGCTATTTCGCCTCCGGCGAGGACTGCGCGACTAAAACACCCGGCGTTTTCTGCGCGGGCGACTGCCGCGCAAAGTCGGTGCGTCAGCTTACCACAGCCACGGCGGACGGATCTGTTGCCGCTGTCGCGGCGTGCAGGTATATTGACGCCATGAGGGCTTGAATTTTTATTGAGATTTGCTTGCAAAAACAGGCGACCTTTTTAATAATTTATACGCGCTCCGCTGGGGTAACTTTTCTGATATGCGTCAGAAGGGGGCGATAACTCTTTTTCTGCTTGTCCAGAAAAAGAGTAGGAAAAAGAGGACAAATAAGGGGAAGGGATCCGATTTCCCTTTCCCTTATTGATCCCCATCCTTAAAACGGCAAAAGAAAACTCTTTGTTTTCTTTTGAATCTTTCAGCGACTGAGAAAAATGAGAGTGTTTTCATAATAAAAACTTCCACGTGATTGATATGGAGCACACAGTGCTCCGCTACGGAGAAAACCATCATTTTTTCACCGGCGCGGAGGGAATCAAAAGGGAACGAAGCGTTCCCTTTTGCCGTTTCAATTAGGGGTTTCCAAAGGGGGAAGAAATCGGAATCTTCCCCCTTTGGCGCTTTCTTTTCGTCTATTTTCTTTTGCGTAAAAGAAAATAGACCCTGCGGAGCAATAAAACAAGAAAAGTTACCCAGCGGAGCGAGAAAAATAATTAAAAATATATTCTGTTTTCGACATGACATATTTTCGTCATGTCTTTTTTTGTGCGGCGGCATAATATGCTTTTCGTAAACATAAGTATAATCAGCGGACAAGATATCACAAAAGAAAAGCGGGGCGATAAGGTGAATGTTGATCTTGTGTTCAAAATTGCCGCAGTGGGCATACTTGTGGCGGTGCTCAACATACTTTTGAGCAGATCGGGACGGGACGAGCAGGCGCTGATGGTGAACCTCGCGGGGCTGATAATCGTGCTTATCGTTATACTGCGCGAGATTTCCGGTCTTTTTGACTTGATAAAATCGCTCTTTGACCTTTGAGCCATGGAATTTCTGTTGAAGGCGATGCTTTTGGCGGGGGTAAGCTCCGTTTTGGGGCTCGCGATAAAAAAGAACAGCCCGGAAATAGCGATGCTTTTGGTGATAGCCGCATCGTGCGCCGTGCTTGCGGCGGCGGCGAGCGTGATAGGCAGGCTCGCGGATTTTTTGCGGTCGCTTTCGGACACGGCGGGAGTTTCAGCGCAGTCGATCTCGATAGTGCTCAAAACCGTCGGCATAGGAATAGCGGCGAAGATAGCTTCAGATGTGTGCAGGGACGCGGGACATTCCGCCGCGGCGGCTTCGGTCGAGCTTCTCGGCTCTGCGGCGTCGCTTTACGTCGCGCTCCCGCTCATGCAGGCGGTTTTGAAGATGATAGGCTCGCTTATATGAGAGAAGTATACTTATGAAAAATGCTTTGAGAATAATTTTGGCGGCGCTTGTCTTGACGGCTTTTTTTACGGTCGCGGCGCACGCGGGAGAGATAGAAAACGAGCAGTTGGAGACGCTCGGCGGGGACATGATTTCCGACGCTGTGCCGGACTCCGCTCAGCTTGATGGCATGGAGATAACGGACGCGCTCGACAGTGAAAACACATTCAGATCTCTGTTTGAGAGGGCTAAGGGCGGATTGACCGACGCGCTTCTTGCCGGAGCAAAAAGCGCGCTTGCGGTCGTGTCGGTCGCCGCGATATGCTCGCTCGGAGGGGCGATATTTCCGGACGGCGGAGAGATAAATTACGCGGAGCTTGCCGGAGTGATTGCCATAGCGTCGCTGTCTGCGGCGGGGTTTAAGTCGTACATATCAGAGGCGCAGACGGTGATGAGCGATATGAACGCCTTTTCAAAGGCGCTTTTGCCGACGCTCGCCGCCGCCGCGTCCGCCTCGGGCGCGGTGACGTCGTCCGCCGTAAAGTTTGCCGCGTCGGCGCTTTTTGCGGATATTTTCATAACCGTGACAAGCGACATAGTAATGCCGCTTATATACGCGCTTTTCGCCGTTTCGGTATGCTCGTGCGCGGTGGGGAGCGCGGCGCTCGACAAGGTGGCGGGCGCGATAAAAAAGGCGATAAAGCTGATACTTACCGTCATTGCTCTCGCATTCACGGTGTATGTGTCGCTCTCCGGCATCGTTTCGGAGACCGCGGATGCGGCGGCGGTGAAGGTGACAAAGAGCGTCGTGTCGTCGGCGCTTCCGGTGGTCGGCGGCATGATATCGGACGCCGCGGGCGCCGTGCTTGCCGGAATATCGACGCTTAAAAGCGCGATCGGTATATTCGGGGTCACGGTGATATGCGCGACGTGCATTACCCCGTTTCTGCACCTCGGCGCGGGCTTTTTGATTTATAAGGCGGCGGCTATGTTCGCGGAATGCGTCGCAGGGGCGCGCGTGTCGAAGATGACGGACGCGATAGCGTCGGTTTACGCCGCGATACTCGGCACGATAGGCGCGGACGCGATAGTGATATTTTTTGCGATTATCAGCCTTGTGCGGACGGTGAGCGGATGAGAGAGGCGTTCGGAGAGTGGATACGGGCGGTCACGGGGACAGCAATGCTATGCGCGGCGGCGATGATGCTTCTGCCGGACGGGAAGGTAAAGCGGAGCGCGAGACTTATATTCGGATTTGTAATGCTGTTCGCGCTTTTGGGGATATTGGGGAGGCTTAAAATGCCGGAATATTCGGAGCTTTTGACCGGAAGCAAATATGAGCTGTCTGAGCTCGTGGGAGAATTGGACAAAACTAACAGAGAGCTTGAGCGCGCCGTCATAGAGGAACGGGCGGCGGCATATATATTGGACAAAGGCGACGCCTGCGGAGCGACTATAAGCGGCGCGAGCGTGAGGGCGAAGTGGAGTGAGGATGGTTATTGGTATCCGTTTTCCGCTGAAATATCCGCTGATATGAGATACGGAGACGTCGAATACTATATAGCGGCGGAGTTGGGGATAGCGCCCGAAAACATAATATGGAATACCGGAGATATGCAAAATGAAGCTGCGGCTCGATAATGTGACGGAAAAGCTGAAAAAGAACAAATATGTGCTTCTGCTTGTTGCGGCGGGGATTTTACTGCTACTGTGGCCGTCGGGCAAGCGTGAGGTGAGCGAGCATACCGGATACGGGGGCGTAACTGCGAACAGCGAGTTTTCTCTCGCGGATACGGAACTGCGGCTTGAAAAAATACTTGAGAGCATAGACGGCGCGGGCGATGTATCGGTGCTGCTGTCGGTGGGAGGAAGCACAGGCAGGGTGATTGCAGAAAACGCAAAACTGTCCGAGGACACGTCCGGTGAATATGCCGAGCGCACGGAGGAGCGGACGGCGGTGCTCATCGGCTCCGGCGCGAGCGAGAACGTTGTGGAGCTTGGATATATTTTTCCTGAATACACGGGAGCGGTGGTAGTCGCGGAGGGCGCGTCAAGTCCGACGGTAAAGCTCGATATATTGCGGGCGGTCAGCGCCGTGACGGGGCTCGGCTCTGACAGAATAACAGTCATAAAAATGGGAAAACCATAGGAGGATACATAAATGAAAAGAGCAAAAAGAAACATTGTATTGGCGCTTGTGCTTGTCTTTGTCGGCGCGGCGGTATATCTGAACTGGTCGTATAACAGCAGGGAGACAAAAACGATAGCAAAGACGGACGTGACGGAGAAAAAGACGGAGGGCGGCACAGCACTGGTCACGGGTGCAGAGACGGGCGCGAAAACCGGCGCGAAAACGGACACTGAAAAGGACGACGCGGGGCTGTATTACGAGCAGACGGCGCCGGAAACGCATGAGGAAAACGAACAGCTCAGCGCGATACGACTAAGCCGCAGGCAGGCACGCGACGAGGCGGCGGCGACGTTCAAAACGATAAGCGAAACCGATGGCGCGTCGCAGGAGGTCACCGATAAGGCGCTCTCCGATATGACGAAGCTGACGGAGCGGACGCTGCTTGAATCGGAGCTTGAAAGCAGGGTGATAGCGAAGGGATATTCAGACTGCGTCGTTTATATAACGGACGACGGGATAACGGTTACGGTCGCCGGAGGAGAGGGGCTTGACAGCTCCGCAGTGGCGCAGATAACGGATATTGTTATGAACGGAACGGAGTGTTCGGCGCAGGATATAAGAATAAGTGAAATAAAGTAGTTTATTTTTTTGATACTATATGGTAAACTATCTGCATAGCAGATAGTTTACTTGCTTTTCCGGCGCGGTGCGGCGGAAAAAGACGACTGCCGTGCCGAGGCGCGGCGACAGCATTTCGGAAAGGAACGGATCAAAATGGCTGAAAATAAGGACTATATCACCCACAACGAGGACAGGGGCAGTATAAACGTATCGGACGACGTTATCGCGAGGATCGCGTCTGCCGCCGCGGCTGAGGTCGAGGGCGTGGACTCTCTTGCCGCCGCCAAAACAGAGGATTGGGCGCGCAGACTCGGTAAAAAGGGTATGCCGAGAGGCGTAAAGGTCGATATAGACGGCGAGATAGTGAATATCGACGTGTACATCATCGTAAAGCTGAACTATCCCATTAACGACGTCGCGCTCAAAGTGCAGGACGCTGTCATAGCGGCGGTCGAGTCCGCGACGGGATTTGGCGTCACGTCCGCGAATATCCATGTGTCGGGCGTCGCTGTAAAATAAAGATTTATTAAAGGAATTCGGAAGATGACAAGGAAAAATGCCAGAGAGATCGCCGTGCGCATCTGCTTTGGTCTGTCCGCGACGAATGAGGACGCGGAGGCTCTGCTCGACCGCGTTTTCGATGAGGAATATTACGCCTCGCTCGCGGCGGAGGACGAGCTTTATGCGGAGTATCCGGACGACAAGCAGGCGGAGTACATACGCCGCCTTGTCGGCGGCGTCGGCGTGCATTCGGCGGAGCTTGACGAGTATGTTATGAAATATGCGCGCGGCTGGCAGTTTGCGCGTATTTCGAGAACCGCCGTCGCCATCATGAAAATCGCGATGTTCGAGATACTTTATATGCCGGAGATACCGGACGGCGTCGCCATAAACGAGGCGGTAGAGCTCGCGAAGAAATACGACGAGCAGGAGACTGTTTCGTTCATAAACGGCATTCTCGGCAGCTTCGTAAAGAGTGAGACGGTCGCGGAATGAGAGAGATAACTATCGGCTTCGATACGAGCAATTATACGACCTCGTGCGCCCTGTTTGACGGGGCTGAGGGTGAAAATTCGGGGCGGCTTTTGGACGTTGCGCAGGGTCAGCTTGGTCTGCGGCAGTCGGACGCCCTGTTTTCGCACGTCAAGAGGCTTCCGGAGATAGTCGAGAGGCTTGACATTTGCGGAGATATAATCGCTGTCGGGGCGAGCGAGAAGCCGCGGGAGACGGAGGACTCTTATATGCCGTGTTTTCTCGCGGGTGTCGCGCAGGGGAGAGTCCTTGCTAAAATGCTCGGCGTTCCGTATTTCGGCTTTTCGCATCAGCAGGGGCATATCGCCGCCGCCGCGTGGTCGGCGGGCAGGATTGACCTGCTCGAAAAGGAGCATTTGGCGTGGCACTTATCGGGCGGCACGACGGAGCTTTTATATGTGCGCCCATTCGGCGTCGCGGTCAAATGTGAGATAATCGGCGGGACGGATGACCTCGCCGCGGGTCAGCTTATCGACCGTGCGGGGCAGCTTTTGGGGCTGCCTTTCCCGTCTGGCAAGGAGCTTGACGCTCTCGCCGCAAATGCCGATAAATTCGATAAATACACCCCCAAAATAAGCGGCATGAGCTTTTCGGTTTCGGGCATAGAGCATAAGATGAAAAGCCTTTTTGAAACGGTGAGACGGCGGAAAACATCGCTTATTTCACGCTCGCGTCGATGGTGTCGGCGGTTTCAGCCGCGACGGAGAATGCGATAAAGGCTTACGGTGATATCCCGGTGCTGTATTCGGGAGGAGTCGCGTCGAATTCGCTTTTAAGGCGGCTCACGCCGGATGGTATTTTCGCGGAGCCGAGATATTCGACAGACAACGCGATGGGGTGCGCGATTTTGACTTACAGGGCTGTTAAAGATGGAAAAACGGATATTCAGCGTATCTGAAATAAATAATTATATAAAGGGACTGCTCGACTCCGATATGCTGCTCGACGGCGTATTCATAAGGGGAGAGCTGTCGAATTATAAGGTCTACCCGTCGGGGCATCACTATTTCACGATGAAAGACTTAGAGGGCGCGATACGGTGCGTCATGTTCAAGGGCAGCGCTTCACGTCTGCGCTTTAAGCTGGAGAGCGGTATGAAGGTCATCGCCTTCGGGCGCATCTCGGTGTATCCGCGCGACGGGGCGTATCAGCTTTACGTCAACGAGCTGCAGCCGGACGGCGTGGGCGACCTCTACACGGCGTTTGAACAGCTCAAGGAGAAGCTCGACGCGGAGGGGCTTTTCTCATCGGCGCACAAGAGGGAACTGCCCGTGTTTCCTGCGCGGATAGCGGTTGTGACCTCGCCGGCGGGCGCGGCTGTCAGAGATATTATCCGTGTGCTCGGCGCGCGCTGGCCGATGGCAAAAGTGATAATACTGCCCGTCAGAGTGCAGGGCACAGAGGCGCCGGGAGAGATAGCGGAGGCGCTTCGGTATGCGAACGAGCATAAGGTCGCAGACCTTATAATCACGGGGCGCGGCGGAGGTTCGATAGAGGATCTGTGGGCTTTCAACGACGAGGGAGTTGCGCGGGCGATATTCGCATCGGAGATACCTGTTATTTCAGCCGTCGGGCATGAGCCGGACGTGACGATATCGGATTTTGTCGCTGATTTGCGCGCGGCTACGCCGTCAAACGCGGCGGAGCTCGCCGTGCCGGATCAGTATGACATAAAGGAAAACCTTGCCTTAACGGAAGCGCGGCTTTGCGCGGAGATGTCGTCAAGGCTCGAAATGTATCGGCATAGGATAGAGGCGTATGCCGAAAAGCGCGCGCTCAAGGACCCGATGAATTTTATCGCGGATCGCAGAATAGCGCTCGACACTGCGCAGGAGATGCTCGCGGGGGCTATGAGAGTGAAAACCGCGGAACTGAGGCGGGAATTTGCCGAACGCGCGGCGAAACTCGACGCGATGAGTCCTCTAAAGGTGCTGTCACGCGGATACGCGATAGCGGAGAGAGATGACGGGCGCGTTATACGGTCTAAAAATGACGTAAAAAGCGGAGATAAAATAAAAATTCGCGTCCGTGAGGACACGATAGGATGTACGGTAGATTAAGGAGAAGAACATGGCGGGAAAGAAAATGAATTTTGAACAGTCGCTCAAAAGGCTTGACGAGATAGTGTCGCAGCTCGAGCGCGGAGACGCGCCGCTCGACGAATCGCTGTCGCTTTTTGAGGAGGGGACGGCGCTTGTAAAAAGCTGTGGCAAGCTCCTCGACGAGGCGGAGCAGAAGGTTGTCAAACTGCGGCGCGGCGCAGACGGAGCGCCGATAGAAGAGCCGTTTGACGGTGAAGAATGATGGAGCATTCTGAACGCGTTGAGCGATACCGCGCGATGGTAGAGGACAGGCTATGCGCGCATCTGCCGGATATGCACGTTTCCTATGAAAAGCTATGCGACGCCATGCGGTACAGCCTTATGGCGGGCGGAAAGCGACTTCGCCCGATACTCGCGCTCGAATTCTGCCGCGTGTGCGGCGGCGACGTCAGCGCGGCGGTTGGAGTTGCGTGCGGAGTTGAAATGCTGCACACATATTCTCTTATACACGACGATCTGCCGTGCATGGACGACGACGACTACAGGCGCGGAAGACCGTCGAACCACAAGGTGTTCGGAGATGCGACCGCAGTACTGGCGGGAGACGCGCTCCAGGCGATGGCGTTTGAGGCGGTGCTGTCAGCGGATATACCGCCGGAGAGAAGGGCGCGGTGCGCCGCTGTACTCGCGTCGTGCGCGGGAGTGTCCGGTATATGCGGAGGGCAGCAGCTCGACATGGAATGGGAGGGCAGAGAACTGTCCGAAAACGAGCTGATGGAGATACATTCCAGAAAGACTGCCGCGCTTATAAGGGCGGCGTGCCTTATGGGGGCTGCCGCCGCGGGAGCGTCGGCTGAGCAGGAGAGTGCCGCCGTGCGATACGCTGACGCGATAGGGCTCGCGTTTCAGGTGCGTGACGATGTGCTTGACGTGATAGGAAGCAGCAAGGAGCTTGGAAAGCCAATCGGTTCCGACATGGAGCGCGGAAAGTTCACGTTTGTAGAGCTTCTTGGCGTCGACGGTTGTAACGAGCTTATAAAAGCAAAGACCGAAGAGGCGAAAAAGGCTGTGAGAGAGGATTTTAAGGAGCCGGAATTTCTTATTTGGCTCGCGGATATGCTTGCGGGGAGAAATAACTGACCGAGAGAACGCAGGCGAGCCGTGAAATTTGGATATAACGAAAAGACGAGAGACAAAAGTCCCTCGTCTTTTTTAATCTTGCTTTGAAAGCAGACCGTCAACAAATTGCCTTGCAAGGCGCGCCGATCTTCCGCCGCGCTCCAACGCGAAGCGTTCTGCGAGCGCCTCCATTTCATCGCCGTCCATTGTCACGCCGGCGTCGCTCGCCAGATGGCGCACGATGCGGATAAATGTTTCGCGGTTCGGCTTTGAAAACGTGATATGAATGCCGAAGCGCTCCGAAAGCGAAATAAGCTCCTGCATTGTTTCGCCGCGGTGTACGTCGTCGCCGTCGCGGTCGGAAAATCTTTCTTTTATGATATGGCGGCGGTTGCTTGTGGCATAGATCGCGACATTGCTCGATTTTGACGTGACCGAACCCTCAAGCACCGCCTTCAGGGCATTGAAGTTATCGTCGTCCTTGAGGAAGGACAGGTCGTCGATGAACAACACAAATTTTAGCGGATTTTCAGCCAGCTCGTCGAGCACTTTGGGGATAAGGCGAAGCTGATCCTTGCGTATCTCGATGAGGCGAAGCCCGTCCTCCCACATGGCGTTTACGACAGCCTTGACCGTGGAGGATTTGCCCGTACCGGCGTCGCCGGTAAGAAGAATATTGGCGGCGGGCTTACCGTCAAGAAGCGCCCTTGTATTATCGACGACTATCTTGCGCTCGCGCTCGTAATCCACAAGTCCGGATAGCTCCGTGCGGTCGGGGTTGCGGACAGGGAGGATAGCGCCGCTGTCGTCAACGAAAAGCATACGGTTTTTGGCGTAGACGCCGTATCCGTATCTGGCGATATTTTCGGCGCGGTGCATATAGACGTCCTTCAGACGCAGCTTCGTGGTCGTAAAGTCCGGCAGAAAGCCGGTGTATTTCAGCCCGAAGCAAAGCGCATCTCTGTCAAGCTCCGCGATTTCCTGGAATATGTCGAGCTCCGCTTCAAGAGCCTCCCGCAGATAGCCCGGCACGGGTTTTCCCGCGCCCGCCGTTTTGACATATACGTTTTCGCTGTTGATGCATAGCTCCTTAACGTATTCGCCCAAATTGCCGCCGTTCGCCGAGTAGAGAGAGGCGACAAATTCGGAATAGGAGAAAGCGGTGGGGCGCTTTAAGTGATTGAACAGTGAATTTATCACCGGATCGCAGAGCAGCTCCCGAAAAATACAGAGCGTATTTATTTTTTCTCTTAACTCTTTCATATCAGTTCAAGATCGCACCCGCAGCTCCGCCGGAGACGAGAGACGCATAGCGTTTGAGGTATCCGGAGAGTTCTTTTGTTTTGGGGACAAAGTTTTTCATGCGTTCTGCGAGCACGGCGGCGTCCACTTTAAGCTCTATCGTGTTCTGGGGGATATTTATGCTGATAATATCGCCGTCCTCGACAACGCCTATGAGTCCGCCGGAAGCCGCCTCAGGCGTTATATGTCCTACGCAGGCGCCGCGTGTTGCACCGCTGAAGCGTCCGTCTGTAATAAGCGCGACGCTGTTTCCGAGCCCCATGCCCATAATTGCCGACGTTGGATTGAGCATTTCGCGCATACCGGGACCGCCGCGCGGACCCTCATAACGGATAACGACGACGTCGCCCGCCTTGATCTTGCCGGAGTTTATTGCCGCTTGAGCATCCTCTTCGCAGTCGAACACCTTGGCGGGACCCTCGTGAACAAGCATTTCCGGCAAAACGGCGGAACGCTTCACGACGCACCCGTCGACGGCGAGATTTCCCTTGAGCACGGCGATGCCGCCGGTTTCGCTGTAGGGCGTTTCGATGGATCGGATGACCTCGGGATTGAGGTTAACACAGCCAGTTATATTTTCTCCGATGCTCTTTCCGGTCACCGTCATGCAGTCGAGATGTAAAAGATTCTTTTTAGAAAGCTCGTTCATAACGGCGTAAACGCCGCCCGCCTCGTCCAAGTCCTCCATATATGTTCTGCCCGCGGGTGCGAGGTGGCACAGATTCGGCGTTTTGGCGCTTATCTCATTGGCGATGTCGAGGTTAAGCTCAACACCGCATTCGTGCGCGATGGCGGGGAGGTGGAGCATGCTGTTCGTGGAGCATCCGAGCGCCATGTCTACAGTGAGCGCGTTCATCAGCGCGTCCTTTGTCATGATGTCGCGAGGACGGATATTTTGCTTTACAAGCTCCATGACCGCCATGCCCGCTCTTTTCGCAAGCTCTATGCGGGCGGAATATACGGCGGGGATCGTGCCGTTGCCGCGCAGTCCCATGCCGAGAGCCTCTGTCAGGCAGTTCATGGAATTTGCGGTATACATACCGCTGCAGGAGCCGCAGGTAGGGCATGTCTTGCGCTCGTATTCAAGGAGTGTTTCATCGGATATCTTGCCCGCGTTGTATGCGCCGACGGCTTCGAATATCGAGGAAAGGCTCGTTTTCCTGCCCTCGACTCTGCCGGCGAGCATTGGACCGCCGCTGACGAAAACGGTCGGTATATTGACCCTTGCCGCCGCCATTAAAAGCCCGGGGACGTTTTTATCGCAGTTCGGCACCATCACAAGCCCGTCAAACCCGTGCGCCAGCGCCATCGCCTCTGTGGAGTCTGCGATAAGATCGCGGGTAACAAGGGAATATTTCATTCCGATGTGTCCCATGGCGATACCGTCGCACACGGCAATGGCGGGAAAAACTATCGGAGTACCGCCCGCCATAGCCACGCCGAGCCTTACGGCGTCCGTGATTTTATCTAAATTCATATGCCCGGGGACTATCTCGTTATAGGAGCTTACGATGCCTATAAGAGGTCTTCTCTGCTCCTCGTCGGTGAATCCCAGAGCGTGAAACAAGCTGCGGTGCGGCGCGTTGTGAACGCCGGTGACCACGTTCTCCTTCGACATGACAGCGCCTCCTTAATTGTTTATGAGCTTATCCTCGTCGCTCCAGCTGTACAGCTTGCGTATATCTGCGCCGACGACCTCGGAGGGGTGCTCGGCGGCGAGCTTTCTCATGGCGTTGAAATGCACCTGCGAGCCGGCGGAGGACATATCGAGAAGGAAGTCCTTTGCAAAGGTGCCGTCCTGAATGTTTTTGAGGATCTGACGCATCGCCTTTTTCGTATCCTCGGTGATGATTTTGGGACCGGTGATATAATCGCCGTATTCAGCAGTGTTGGAAATGGAGTAACGCATACCGGCAAAGCCGCTCTGATAGATGAGATCGACGATGAGCTTCATCTCGTGGATACATTCAAAATAGGCGTTTCTCGGATCGTAGCCCGCCTCCACCAGCGTCTCATAGCCCGCCTGCATCAGCGCGCAGACGCCGCCGCAGAGAACAGCCTGCTCTCCGAAGAGGTCGGTTTCGGTCTCTGTGCGGAAGTTCGTCTCGAGAACTCCGGCTCTCGCACCGCCGATGCCGAGGGCGTAAGCGAGACCTATATCAAGCGCGTCGCCGGTAGCGTCCTGTTCGACGGCGATGAGGCAGGGAACGCCCTTGCCCGCCTGATATTCGCTGCGAACCGTATGTCCCGGTCCCTTGGGGGCGATCATGATGACATTGACGTTCTTCGGCGGCTTTATACAGCCGAAATGGATGTTGAAGCCGTGCGCGAATGCAAGCGTCTTGCCCTCGGTGAGATTTGGCTCGATGGACTCCTTATAGAGAGACGCCTGCTTTTCGTCGTTTATGAGGATCATAATGACGTCGGCGTTTTTGGCGGCGTCGGCGGCGGTCATGACCTTGAGACCCTGAGCCTCCGCCTTTGCCCAGCTTTTTGAGCCCTCGTAAAGACCGACGATAACATTGACGCCGCTGTCCTTTAAGTTCAGCGCGTGCGCGTGTCCCTGTGAGCCGTAGCCGATGATGGCGACGGTTTTGCCGCTGAGCTTCTGCAAATCGCAGTCCTGCTGATAAAAAATCCTGTTTTCCATTTTCGTTACCCCTTTCAAATTACAAGTTTAAGTTTTGGCGCAGCGTGGAGCTGCCCTTTTCGATAGACGCCGTACCTGTACGGCAGATTTCCAAAATAGTGTGATCCCGCATAAGGGAAATAAACTCGTCCAGCTTCGAGCTTGTACCGACGACCCGAAAAACGATGGAATCCTTGGTGTAATTCAGCGTTTCCGCCTTGAACGCGTCCGCCGCCGCACGAATGTCGTCTCGTGAGGACGGGTCGTTTTCCATTTTTATGAGCATGAGCTCGCAGCTTATCGAATTGCTCTGAGTAAGCTCCTTGATGGAGCAGACGTCGGGTAATTTGTAAAGCTGATTTATAAGCTGCTGTTTTCCGTTTTCATCGCCGTCAAAGCTGAAGGTGAGGCGGGAATATTCGCTCGACTCCGTTTCGCTTGCGGTGCTGGAGCTTATATTGAACTGTCTGCGTCTGAACATGCTTGTAAGGCGGTTCAGCACGCCGAACTGATTTCGTACAAGCACCGCTAATGTGTAGCGTTTCATAATTCCACCTCCAGTTTTGTTATCATATCGTCCATGCTGCCGCCTGGCGGTATCATCGGGAGGACGAATTCGTCCTTGTCTATCTTGCAGTCGATGATATACGGTCCCTCCGACGTGAATGCGCGGGAGAGCGCCTTGTCAAGCTCGTCCGGGGTCGTCACGGCTTCGCCGTCGGCGCCGAACGCCTTTGCCAAAGCGGAAAAATCCGTTTTGCGGTCCAGAACGGTGTTGGAATAATGCTTGTCATAGAAAAGCGTCTGCCACTGGCGAACCATGCCGAGCACGCCGTTGTTCATAATTATTACTACGACCGGGACGTTGTAGCGGACAGCTGTTGCCAGCTCGTTAAGGTTCATGCCGAAGCTGCCGTCGCCGGTGATTAGCACGCTTCGTTCGCCCGTGCCGTAAGCCGCGCCGATGGCGGCACCGAAGCCGTAGCCCATCGTACCGAGACCGCCGCTCGACGCAAAGCGTCTCGACTTTTTGAAATTGAGATTTTGAGCCGACCACATCTGGTGCTGACCGACGTCTGTGCAGACGGCGGTGTTTTCACCGAGATATTTGTTCAAGGTGAGGATCGTCCTGCGCGGAGTTAGCCCGTCGCGATTGTCAAGACGGCTTTCTTCTTCGGCGCGGAAGGCATTAACCTGTGCCGTCCATGAGTCTTTCCTGCTTTCCGAAATCAGCGGGAGCAGCTTTTGAAGGGTCAGCTTCACATCGCCGCGGAGTCCGCATACGGAATTGACCGTTTTATTTAGCTCCGAGCCGTCTACGTCTATATGCACGACCTTTGCGCCGACGGCAAATTTTGTGCGGTTGCCCGTGGCGCGGTCATTGAATCGCACGCCGAGGGAGATGATGACGTCCGCGTTGTGCATCGATATTGACGACGCGGTTTTGCCGTGCATGCCCTGCATCCCTAAAAATCTCGGATGGTCTGTCGGGATCGCGGATAGACCCATAAGAGAGCAGCCGATGGGCGAGTCTATCTTTTCGGCAAGCGCGAGCACCTCCGCCTGCGCGTCCGAGGTTATGACGCCGCCGCCGAAATATATAAACGGGCGTTCGGCGGAATTGATTATCTCCGCCGCCTCC
>JAFWVB010000123.1 GCA_017518445.1 Oscillospiraceae bacterium
CATGTCGCGTTCGGGCTGAACTTGGTCGCGCTTGTGCCGGTGGTTATCTGCGGGTCGTGGTTAACCGCCCACAGCACCGCGTCGTAGTAGTACGCGCCCTTGTTTACATCGGTGAAGGGATTGCCTATCTCCGTCGGAGTGCCGCTGTTGTAATGGATAGTGGCGCTGCGAAGCGGCTCGTTATAATATCCGATATTTATTGCCTTCCACTGCGCTTCCGTGCCTCCGTAATGCACGTCTTTAATGCTGTTGGATTTGTAGAAAGCCCCATTCTTAATGCTCGTCACACTACTCGGGATTTCTACGCTCGTCAGGCTGATGCAGCTCTCGAACGCATTTGCCCCAATGCTCGTCACGCTGTTTGGGATAGTTAATCTCTCAAGGCTGAAGCAATTGCGGAACACCGAATCCTCGATGCTCGTCACACTGCTCGGGATTTCTACGCTCGTCAGACCGCTGCAGCCCCCAAACGCACCTGCCCCAATGCTAGTCACGCTGTTTGGGATAGTTACGCTCGTCAAGCAGATGCAGCGCTCGAACGCACTATACTCAATACTCGTCACACTGCTCGGTATAGTCACGCTCGTAAGGCTGCTGCAACCGCAGAACGCACCCCCCACAATTCTGGTCACGCTGTTTGGGATTACATATGCGCCGCTTATGCCGCCGGGGACGCAAATGAGCTCTGTTTTATTCTTATTGAAAAGCACCCCGTTTTCAGATGTATATGCACTGCCGCCTGCGTCAACTGTTATACCCGTCAGATTTTTGCAGTAGGAGAACGGATTAAATCCAATGCTTGTCACGCTGTTTGGGACAGTTACGCTCGTCAGATTTGCGCAATATCCGAACGCTTCTCTCCCTATGCTCGTCACGTTGTTCGGTATCGTTACACCGGTCAAGCCGACGCAATCGTGAAATGCACCATCTCCTATGCTCGTCACGTTGCTCGGGATTTCTACGCTCGTCAGACTGATGCAATCCTCGAACGCACCACTCCCGATACTCGTCACCGGCGTGCCATCGATCGCTTCCGGTATATTTGCCGTGGTGACGGACTCATCGCAATCCACGATCGTTCCAGTGGCTTTGTCAAAATAGATATTGCCGTCGGTGACTTCATAGGCAATATGAGTGCTGTCATGCCAGCCCGCGCTCGCCGCGACGGGCAGAATTCCCGCCAGCATGACCACCGCGAGGAGCAAACCCAACAGTCTTTTTTTCACTTTCATCATTTTATCTCTTTTCTATAAAATTTTTTGTATAAAAAACTCACCGTAAGCGTCGGGAGGGCTCGGCGGCTTTGGTCACCTTTTTATCAGCGATACGCCCGTCATTTCGGCGGGCTTTTCTATGTCCATGAGATCGAGCATTGTCGGCGTGATGTCCGCAAGCCTGCCCGGGCGCAGCTCCACGTCCGCGCCCGTCACGATGAATGGGACGGGGTTTGTCGTGTGCGCGGTCATGATTTTGCCATCTTCGGTTATCATCTCGTCGGCGTTGCCGTGGTCTGCGGTTATCAGCGTGACGCCGCCCATCGCCGCCGTCGCGCCGACCACCCTGCCGACACATTCGTCAACCGTTTCGACCGCCTTTACGGCGGCGTCGAAAACGCCGGTATGCCCGACCATGTCGCAGTTTGCAAAGTTCAGGATCATAACGTCGTATTTGCCGCTTTTTATGCGCTTTTCGGCTTCGGCGGCGACCTCTCTCGCGCTCATTTCGGGGATAAGGTCATACGTCGGGAACTGTTTGGGCGATGGGATAAGGCACCTGTCCTCGCCGTCGTACACCTGCTCCACGCCGCCGTTGAAGAAAAATGTGACGTGCGCGTATTTTTCGGTTTCAGCGATGCGAAGCTGTGTAAGACCGAGGCGGCTCACTACCTCTCCGAACGTGTTTTCGAGCTTTTCCGGCGGGTAGGCGACATTTACGTTCGGCATCTTCGCGTCGTACTGCGTCATGCAGACGTAATTGACATGGAAAAAGCCGTTTTTGCGCTCAAACCCGTCAAAATCGGGGTCAACGAACGTCCTTGTGATCTCGCGCGCCCTGTCGGGGCGGAAATTGGCGAAGATAACGGAGTCGCCGTCCTTGATCACGCCGTTTTTATCGCAGACCACGGGCTTTATGAATTCGTCGGTAACGCCCGCGTCGTAAGATTTTTTAACTGCGTCCTCCGCGTCCTCGTTATATACGCCCTCGCCGTACACCATGGCGGCGTAAGCCTCCTCCACGCGCTCCCACCGGTTGTCGCGGTCCATCGCGTAAAATCTGCCTATGACGTTTGCTATTTTTCCGACGCCGAGCTCGCGGCATTTTGCGTTCGTCTCCTCGATAAAGCCGAGTCCGGAGGTGGGCGATACGTCGCGCCCGTCCATGAAGCAGTGGATATACACCCTGTCGAGCCCGCGCCTTTTCGCCATCTCGACGAGCGCGAAAATATGGTCCTTGTGACTGTGTACGCCGCCGTCGGACATGAGCCCGAAGATGTGGAGAGCCGCGCCGTTATCCCTGCAGGCGTCAACCGCCGCGATAAGCGCGCGGTTTTCAAAAAAGCCGCCGTCAGCGATAGCGCGGGTTATCTTCGGAAGCTCCTGGAATACTACCCTGCCCGCGCCGATATTCGTATGCCCGACCTCGCTGTTTCCCATCTGTCCGGCGGGCAGTCCCACGTCCTCGCCGGAGGCAGAAAGCGTCGTGTTCGGGCATGAGGCGAAAAGCCCGTCGAGCACGGGGGTGTTCGCCGTGGAGATCGCGTTCCACGCGCCGGGCGTATTCAGCCCGTAGCCGTCCATAATTATCAAAGTGATCGGAGTTTTCATCAAAATTTTCCTTTCAGGCAAAAACACGGTCTGCCGATTTTTCGGCAAACCGTGTTTTAGGTAATGGTATCAGTCCTGGTTCGCCGCGTCGATAATTGCGGAGAATTTTTCGGGGACGAGCGACGCGCCGCCGATGAGCCCGCCGTCGATATCCGGCTGTGCCAGAAGCTCCGCCGCGTTTTTCTCGTTCATGGAGCCGCCGTACTGGATAGTCACAGCGCGGGCGATGCGCGCGCCGTAAAGCGAGCGGATAACGCCGCGGATAGCGGAGCACACCTCATTCGCCTGCTCCGCCGTGGCGGTCTTGCCCGTACCGATAGCCCATATCGGCTCATACGCGATAACTATTTTGCGCATTTTTTCAGCCGGCACGTTTGCCAGCGCGGTCTTAACCTGGAGATTGATAAGCTCGAGCGTTATGCCGAGTTCTCTCTGCTCAAGGCTCTCGCCGACGCAGACGATGGCGCAAAGTCCCGCCCCTATCGCCGCGTGTACCTTTTTATTTACGCTGATATCCGTCTCGCCGTAATACTGTCTCCTTTCGGAGTGACCGATAATGACGTATTTCACGCCGAGGTCGACGAGCATATCCGCGGACACCTCGCCGGTGTATGCGCCGGACTTGTTTTCGTTTATATTTTCAGCGCCTACGGCGACTCTTGAGTCCTTGAATGCCTTGACCGCCGCGGGGATATTCACAAACGGGACGCACACGACCGTCTCGCACCACTTTGCGCGCGGATTGAGCGCCTTGAGCTGCTCTGCAAACGGCTTTACCTCGGACGGCAGCTTGTTCATCTTCCA
>JAFWVB010000011.1 GCA_017518445.1 Oscillospiraceae bacterium
ACGAAGCCGTTCCCTTTTGCCGTTTTAAGGGTGAGGGTTAAAAGGGAGAGGGGAAATTCGGAATCCCCTCTCCCTTTTCGCGTTCTTTTGGTGACTTTTCTGCCGCGCAGCAGAAAAGTTACCCCAGCGGAGCGCGTAAAAACAAACTTAAAATATATTTTTCACTCTTCCCGCAGGAATTTTTCGAGTCGGTCGAGACCTTTTTCTATGTTCTCCATGCTCGCGGCGTAAGACCAGCGGAGATACCCCTCCGCGCCGAAGGCGCTTCCGGGGACGACCGCGACAAGTCCGTTTTTCAGAAGGCACGAGGCGAAATCGACGCTGTTTTCTATCTTTGTGCCGTAAAGCGTCCTGCCGAGCTGCGGTTTTATGTTCATAAAGATATAAAACGCGCCGTCGGGCTCAAGACAGCTCACGCCGTCGATTTTGTTAACGCGGTCGACGAAATAGCGGCGGCGCTCGTCAAACGCATTTTTCATCTCGTATTTATCGCCGCTCTCTACGGTGTACGCCGCCTCCGCCGCGAACTGCGACATTGTGGCGGGATTGCTTGTCGAGTGGCTCAAATAGTTCGATATCACGGAGGCTATCTGCTGATTTGAGGCGGAATAGCCGATACGCCAGCCGGTCATCGCATAGGTCTTGGAGACGCCGTTTATTATGACCGTGCGCTCGCGGATCTCGTCGCCGAGGGTCGCTATACTGACGCAGTCGCCGTTGTAGGTGAGAAAATCATATATCTCGTCGCTTATAACGTAGATGTCATTTTTTACGATAAGGGCGGCGAGATTTTCTAGCTCATCCCTTTTATAGACCATGCCGGTCGGATTTGAGGGGTTTGTAATGATAACGCACTTCGTCTTATCGGTGATCGCCGCCTCAAATTTTTCCGGAGTGAGCTTAAAGCGCTCCTCCTCGGTCGTCTCTACGATGACGGGAACGCCGCCCGCCATTTTGACCGCCTCCTCGTAGGTGACCCAATACGGCGCGGGCAAAATGACCTCGTCCCCCTCGTTCAAAAGCGCCTGGAGCGTAACGAATACGTTGTGCTTTGCGCCGCTTGTGACGCAGATCTGCGACGGCTTGTAATCGAGTCCGAGGTTTTTCTTTATATCCTTGCATATCGCCTCACGCAGAGACAGCGTCCCCGCGGACGGCGTGTATTTCGTTTTGTTTGCGTTTATAGCCGCAATTCCCGCCTGCTTTATGTAGTCCGGCGTGTTGAAATCGGGCTCCCCCGCGCCGAAGCCGATGACGTCTATACCGTCGGCTTTCATCTGCTTTGCGAGCGCGTCTATCGCAAGCGTCGCCGACGGCGCTATCGCGCAGGCAATTTTGGATAAAGGTTTCATGTCCTAAAAAATCTCCTTTACGGCAATTTTACAATATAATATTATAATTCCTGCAAAATTGCAACAATAAATAATTATAATTCCGACAATTTGAATAAATACCCAATATGATCATTCATTTTCAGCATTTTTTGAACAAATCCACATAAAAATCGGAGACTGTGCGCAGCCTCCGATTTTTTACGTTCACAGAATTATGCAGATAAGTCCGTTGCTGCCCTCGTTTATGATGCGCTGAAGCGTCTCCTGCAGCTTGCCCTGCGCCTCCTCCGGCATGCGCTTTATCTTCGCGCTGAGGCCCTCTCCCGCTATGTCGTTTAGCGACTTTCCGAAGATGTTCGACTCCCATATTTTGCCCGTGTCGCCCTCGAACTCCTGGAGCAGGTAGTTTATTATATCGCTCGACGATTTCTCTCCGCCGACCGCCGGCGATACCTCCGTCTCGACGTTCGCCATTATCATGTGTATGCTCGGCGCGCTCGCCTTGAGCTTGACGCCGTAACGTCCGCCCTGCTTCACTATCTCCGGCTCCTGGAGCTTAAGCTCGTCGCGCGACGGCAGGACGATGCCGTAGCCCTTTTCTCTTACCGCCTTCAGCGCAGGGGCGATTTTATCGTAATCGCGCTTTACGTCGGACAGCTCCGAGAGCAGCGATAAAAGCACGCCGTCGTCCCTTATATCGAAGCCGGATCTCTCGCTTATCGTGGCATAGAACAGCTCGCGCGCCAGCCCGATGCTTATCGACGCCTTTCCCGTGCCGAGGCTTATATCGCGTATCTCCGCCGTTTCGACGGTCTCCTGCACCGATAGCTTTTCAACGATGCCGGACACATCGCTTATTTTATCTATGCTGTCCGCGCTCTCGCGTATCGCGGAATAGAGGAGCGATTTGATTGGATGCGACGCCTCGAGCGCGTCAACCCAGCTCGGCAGATAAAAGCCGAATTCGCTTATCGGGAATTCATAGAGGACGGCTTTCAGTATATCAGTTATGTCCTCCACGTCGAGAGTCATGCAGTCTCTTACAACTGTCGTCACGCCGTATTTCTCCGAGAGGCTCTCCGCGAGCGCCGTCGTCTCCGGCGATGTGGGCGTGGCTGAATTCAGAAGTATCAAAAATGGCTTTCCCATCGCCTTTAATTCGTTTACGACGCGCTCTTCCGGCTCTTCATAATTTTCGCGCGAGATATCCGTTACCGTGCCATCGGTCGTGACGACTATGCCTATCGTCGAATGCTCGGTTATCACCTTGCGTGTGCCGAATTCAGCCGCTTCTTTCATCGTTATGTCGTGGTCGTACCACGGCGTCGTGACCTTTCTCTCGCTGTCGCCCTCGTACTGCCCTATCGCGCCGTCAACCATATAGCCGACGCTGTCTATGAGTCTGACGGAGAAGCTGACGCCGCCCTCCACCGTAATCTCGACCGCGTCCTCAGGCACGAATTTCGGCTCCGCCGTCATTATCGTGCGACCGGAGCCGCTCTGCGGCAGTTCATCCTTCGCGCGCTCCTTCATATAGACGTTTTCGATATTCGGTATTACAAGAGCTTCCATAAACCGCTTGATAAATGTCGATTTGCCGGTTCTCACGGGTCCGACTATGCCGATGTAGATATCGCCGCCCGTCCTCGTGGCAATATCCTGATAAATGCTTGCAGTAGCTGCCATCTCATATCTCCTCCGTTTTGCAACTGTTTGTACATTTATATTGGACATGGCGGGAAAATATTACACGGATAAAAAAATCGCTTCCGCAAGTCACGGAAGCGATTTTTGAACGCCGTATTACTTTTTTCTGTTTTTGTAATAAATGATCTCAAGTCCCTTTAGCAGAAGATTTCCGTCGTATGTTATCTCGTGCTTGCAGTACGGGATTATATACCTTGCAAGCCCTCCCGTGGCGATAACGCCCGCCTTTTCGCCGAGCTCGTCGTTTATGCGGTCTATCATACCATCGAGCAGAGAGGCAGTGCCGAAAACGCCGCCGCTTCTCATACTGTCTATCGTGTTCGTGCCGATACAGCGCGGGGGCGCCTCGATCGCAACGTCGGGAAGCTGTGACGCGCCGCCGCTTAAAGCCGAAAACGCGACCTTTACGCCGGGGTAAATAACGCCGCCTATAAAGCAGCCGTGCCTGTCTATGGCGCAGATCGTCGTCGCCGTACCCATGTCGATGACTATGAGCGGTGGCTTTGCGATATTAAGCGCAGCGACCGCGCCGACGATGAGATCGCTTCCCGCCTCTGCGGGGTTGTCGATGCGTATGTCGAGTCCGGTTTTGACGCCGGAGCCGACGATCAGAGGCTTTTTTCCCGTCAAAGCCTGTACCGCGTTTCTCATGTTCATCGTGACGTTCGGCACGACGGACGAGATTATCGCGCCGTCAAGCGCGTTTATATCGGCGTTTTCAAACTCGAGCACGGATTTGATTATAACGGCGTATTCGTGAGCGGTCTTGCTCGCGTCCGAGGATATGCGCGCGATGCTCTTTATATCTCCGTTCTCAATACAGCCGAGCACGGTGTGGGTATTTCCGATGTCAATGGCGAGAAGCATTCTTTATCTCTCCTTTTTGCCTATCTTTATAAGCTGGACGATAACCGGACTTAAAATGAGGTTTACCAAAAGCTCCACAATAAAATTAAAGCCGACAAGCCCGAATATCATATACGACGATACCGCCGCGCCGGCGCCCTTTGAAAGGACATGATTTGCGACGAAGTCAGAGAAAAATTCGCCCGTTTTGGCAAGCGACTCAAACCACGCTGTAGCCCATCCCGTGATCGTGTCCATGAAAAACAGCTTGCAGCCGAGGAGGAACACGCCGGTGTTCACAATGGGGCAAACGATTGCGGATACGAGCGCGGCAAAATAGCTTCCGACCTTTTTGAGCGCATTGTACGTCGCGCCGGACAGCAGACCTGCCAAAACACCCTTTACGAGTACGGTAACTATCGTGCCGAATGGGTTTACCGACAGAAACGCCGCGGCGTCTCCTGACAGAAGCACGACCATTCCGAAGACAAAGTCGAGCCACGCGCCCGCCCACACGCCGTATATCGCCGCGCCGACGACAATAGGTACGAGCACGAGCGAGATCGAAAACGGACCGAACTTAATAAATGCACCCAGAGCCTGCAGGACTATCACGATCGCCGTAAACAGCGCGATTCCTACTATTCTCCGGGTGTTGCTGTGGTTCTTTCTGTTCATATTCAATTTCCTCCTTACTGTTGCTCCTATCTATATAGGATGCAGCGTAATTTATGACTGCGTCCGCAGCAACCTCAATATACAATGAAAAACCGAAAAATGCAATATAAATCAGAAAAATTTTTCAGTCTGTGCGTGAACGGTGGAAATCGCGGTTTTGACCGACGGGAAATTTGTTCTCAAAAAATCGGCGAGCACCGGAACGACGACGTTTTCCGTGCAGAAATGTCCGGCGTCAATGATATTTATTTCCGCCTCTTTCGCCTCTATGAACTGGTGATATTTCACATCGGCGGTAACGTACGTGTCGCAGCCCTTTTCTGCGGCGAGATGGATACAGTCGCCGCCGCTGCCGCCCATGACGGCGACACGCCTGACCTTTTTGCCTGCGGAGACATATCGCAGACCGCCGCAGGAGAGCGCGTCTTTTATATACGCCAAATAATCGTCGAGGCTCATCTCCTCGCGCAGGTCGCCGTATCTGCCTATGCAGTAGGGCGATCCGCTCTCATCATATCCGTCAACAGTTAAAAGCTCCGGCGATTTTATCCCCGCCCTCGTCGCAAGCGCGTCGTTAACGCCGCCCGCCGCCGCGTCGAGATTTGTGTGCATACAGATAGCGGCTATGCCGTTTTTTATGAGCTTTATTATTTTCCCGCCCGCGCCGTCCGCGTCGGTCACGGATTTCAGCGATAAAAACAAGGGGTGATGCGATACGATAAGCTCCGCGCCGAGTGAAACTGCCTCGTCGATCACATCGTCCGTGATGTCGAGGCTCACAAGAATGCATCGCACTTCCCTGCCCTCTTCTCCGACGAGCAGTCCGACGTTGTCGAAATCCATTTTCATTGAAATAGGCGCAAGCTCGTTCAGCTTTATAAAAATATCGTTCACCTTTACCATTTTTCAGTCTCCTCTCTCATCTTCATAAAACCGCGAAGCGCGAACAGCGTGTGGTCATATACGTCAACGCCGATCTCCTCTCTCGCCTTGTCCATACCCTCAAGTGCGCGCGAAAACTGGTTTATCAGCAGCTCCAGATAATCCGGCAGCAGCGGGTCGCGCTTTTGCATAAGAAGCCTGTCGGCATACATTTCGGCGCACGAAAACGGGGCGCGGCTCTCCCCTGCCGACACGCTGAATACCGTGTAAATCCTCCCCGCGTCCTTTGCGAGCCTTGCGTCGTCTATAGCAAAGCCGTTGTTATCGAGCCAATTGCTCATTTCGCACAGCTTTGACTGCGGTTGTAGTATTAGCCGCACTCCGCGATCTCTCACCCACAGCGCGTTTTCAAGAATAGAGGCGATAAGCTCGCCGCCCATTCCGGCGATTATCACAGTGTCGACGCCGAGCGACTCCGCGCCGGAAAGCCCGTCGGCGCGCGCGAAGGAAATGCGATCTTCCACTCCGTAAAGCGCGGCGTTTTGGCGGGCGCGCGCAATCGGTCCTTCATTTATATCCGACGCGAAAATCGCGCTTGCAAGCCTCTTTTGCACCAAAAACACGGGGATATATCCGTGGTCTGTGCCGACGTCTATCACCCTCGCGCCCTGCGGGACAAAATCAGCTATGGCGCGAAGCCGCGGCGACAGCTCTATCTCTTTTATCATACGCTTCCTCATTTAGAAATATTGGGCGGACAGCCGTCCGCCCAATGGCTATTTCCGAAAATATCAGCCGTTTGCGGCGACAAGCTCGTTGAGCTTTTCGATAAAGGCGTCGGCGTCAACGCCGTGTACCATGCA
>JAFWVB010000124.1 GCA_017518445.1 Oscillospiraceae bacterium
GTGCGGGATGACGCCCGAACAGGCATCGCGTGTGACCGATCCGTTTTTTACGACGAGGACGACACGCAAGATCGGGCTGGGCGTGCCGTTTTTCAAGATGGCGGCGGAGAGTTCCGGCGGGAGCTTCGATATAGTATCGGAAAAAGGCGCGGGAACGACCGTGACCGCCGTTTTCGGGCTCACGAACATAGACCGCATGCCGCTGGGAGACATCAGCTCGACGATCCGCAATCTGATAGTTTACCATCCGGAATCGGATTTTTACTACAGATACTCGGTTGACGGCAGGTCATTTTATCTCGATACAAGGGAAATGCGTGACATATTGGGCGATATACCGTTTGACGCCCCGGAGGTCTTCTCATATATAGACGATTATCTCCGAGAAAACAAACGGGAAACGGACAAGGAGGAAGTTTTTTAATGAAAAGTTTGGCTGAATTACAGGCTATAAGGGAAAAGATGCAGTCGCGTGTAAATATGCGTTCAGAGGGCGCGGACGTTACGCGCGTCGTCGTCGGTATGGCGACCTGCGGCATCGCGGCGGGCGCAAGACCCGTATTGAACGAATTTGCGTCAAAGGTGCAGGAAAAGGGGCTGAGCGACAAAATCGTCGTAAGTCAGACCGGCTGCATCGGACTCTGCCAGTACGAGCCCATCGTTGAGATATTCGAGCCGGGCAAGGAAAAGGTCACTTATATAAAGATGGACGCTGAAAAGGCGGACGAGGTTTTGGAGCGCCATCTCATCGGCGGGCACATAGTCGAAAAGTACACTATGGCGGCGTCGGGACTTAAATAAACGGGAGGAAAGAATATGTATCGTTCTCATGTATTGGTATGCGGCGGCACAGGCTGCACCTCCTCCGGCAGCGCTAAGGTGATAGAGGCATTTCGTGAGGAGCTTTCAAAGCAGGGGCTTGACCGCGAGGTCGCGGTTATCCAAACAGGCTGTCACGGTCTGTGCGCTGAGGGTCCGATCGTCGTCGTCTATCCCGACGCGACATTTTATGCGAGAGTCGGCGCAGACGACGTACCGGAGATAGTATCGGAGCATCTTTTAAAGGGACGTCCGGTGACGCGCCTTATATACAAGGATCCCAACGCGGTAGATGAGAATGCCGTGCATTCTCTGAACGACACCGAATTTTATAAAAAACAGGTCCGCGTCGCGCTCCGAAACTGCGGCGTTATCGACCCCGAAAATATCGACGAATATATCGGCACGGGCGGTTATCAGGCGCTCGGTAAGGTGCTGACGGAGATGACGCCGGAGCAGGTCATTCAGGAGGTTTTGGACTCCGGACTGCGCGGCAGAGGCGGCGGCGGCTTCCCGACCGGGCTTAAATGGAAGCTCTGCGCGCCGAACAAAGCGGACAAAAAATTCGTATGCTGCAACGCGGACGAGGGCGACCCCGGCGCGTTCATGGACCGCTCCGTTTTAGAGGGCGACCCGCACTCCGTGCTTGAGGCGATGGCGATCGCGGGCTACGCGATAGGCTCGTCGCAGGGCTATATATACGTCAGGGCGGAGTATCCCATCGCCGTCGACAGGCTGAAAATCGCCATCAGGCAGGCGCGCGAATACGGGCTTCTGGGTGAGGACATTTTCGGCACGGGCTTTAACTTCAATATCGATCTTCGCCTCGGCGCGGGCGCTTTCGTCTGCGGCGAGGAGACCGCGCTCATGACGTCAATCGAGGGCAACCGCGGCGAGCCGCGCCCGCGTCCGCCGTTTCCGGCGGTCAAGGGGCTTTTCGGCAAGCCGACTATTTTGAACAACGTCGAGACTTATGCGAACATCCCGCAGATAATAATGAAGGGCGCGGAGTGGTTCGCGTCGATGGGCGTGGGCAAGTCTAAGGGCACAAAGGTGTTCGCGCTCGGCGGCAAAATAAACAACACGGGTCTCGTAGAGATCCCGATGGGCACGCCTCTGCGCACGATAATCGAGGACATCGGCGGCGGCTGTCCGAACGGCAAGAAATTCAAGGCGGTCCAGACCGGCGGACCCTCCGGCGGCTGCATCCCCGCCTCGTATATAGACATCCCCGTGGATTACGACCACTTGGCGGAGATCGGCTGTATCATCGGCTCCGGCGGCATGATAGTCATGGACGAGGACAACTGCATGGTAGACATCGCCAAGTTTTTCCTCGAATTCACCGTGGACGAGTCCTGCGGCAAATGCACCGCCTGCCGTATCGGCACACGCCGTATGCTTGAGCTGCTGAATAAGATAACCGAGGGCAACGCGACGATGGACGACCTTGACAAGTTGGAGCAGCTCGCCTATTACGTAAAGACGAATTCGCTCTGCGGACTCGGTCAGACGGCTCCGAACCCCGTAATTTCAACGATAAAATTCTTCCGGCACGAATATGAGGCGCACATACTCGACAAGCGCTGTCCGGCGGGCGTGTGCAAGGCGCTTATGAACTATATTATCGAGCCTGTGGACTGCAAGGGCTGTACGGCGTGCGCGAGGGTATGTCCCGTCGGCGCTATCTCCGGCGAGCTGAAAAAGCCGCATGAGATAGACACGGAAAAGTGCATAAAATGCGGCGCATGCATGGAAACCTGCAAGTTCCACGCGATCTCCAAGAGATAAGGGGGGCAGGAAAATGGATACTGTTACGTTAAAAATCAACGGCATTGAGGTCACCGCGCCGAAAGGCTCGACGATCCTTGAGGCGGCGAGACTCGCCAATATAGAGATACCGACCTTGTGCTTTCTCAAGGAGATCAACGAGATCGGCGCCTGCCACGTGTGCATAGTCGAGCTCGGCGGCGGTCGGCTCGTGACATCCTGCGTATATCCCGCGGAGGACGGCATGGAGGTATTCACCAACACGCCGAAGGTCATGGAGTCGAGAAAAACGACGATAGAGCTTCTGCTCTCAAACCACAACCGCTCCTGCCTAAGCTGCGTGAGAAGCGGCAAATGCGAATTGCAGACTCTCGCGAGCGAGCTCGGCGTCGAGGACGAGGGGCTGTATGACGGCGTAAAGACGGAGTCGAAGATAGACGACTCCGCGATCCATATGCTCCGCGACAACAGCAAATGCATACTCTGCCGCCGCTGCGTGGCGGTTTGTGAAAAGACGCAGGGCATCGGCGTCATCGGCGCGAACAGCCGCGGCTTTGATACGTGCATAGGCTCCGCGTTCGACATGGGGCTTGGCGACACCGCCTGCATACACTGCGGACAGTGCATAGCCGTCTGCCCGACCGGCGCTCTGTATGAGACCGACGCCTGCGACGATGTGTTCGCGGCTATTGCCGATCCGACGAAGCACGTCGTCATTCAGACCGCGCCGGCGGTAAGAGCGGGGCTCGGAGAGGAGTTCGGCTATCCCATCGGCACCGACGTAGAGGGCAAAATGGCAGCCGCTCTGCGAAGGCTCGGCTTCGACGCGGTGTTCGATACCAATTTCGGCGCCGACCTCACGATAGTGGAGGAGGCAAGCGAGCTTTTGAGCCGCGTTACCGAGGGCGGCGTTCTGCCGATGATAACCTCCTGCTCGCCCGGCTGGGTCAAGTTCTGCGAGACGTATTTCCCGGACATGATACCGAACCTCTCGAGCTGCAAGTCCCCGCAGACCATGCAGGGCGCGATAATCAAATCCTATTACGCCGAGAAAAAGGGCGTCGCCCCGAAGGACATCGTCGTAGTGAGCGCCATGCCATGCACTGCGAAGAAGTTTGAGATCGTGCGGCCCGACGAGTGCGGCACGGGCTATCCCGACGTCGATTACGTCGTCACCACGAGAGAGCTTGCCCGCATGATAAAAAGGGCGCGCATAACATTTGAAACGCTTCCGGACGAGGCGTTTGACGATCCCTGCGGCGAGTCCACAGGCGCGGGCGTCATCTTCGGCGCGACGGGCGGCGTTATGGAGGCGGCTCTGCGCACGGCGGTCGAAAAGCTCACGGGGGAGACGCTTCCGCGGCTCGATTTTGAAGAGGTGCGCGGCACACAGGGCATAAAGGAGGCGTCGTACAACGTTGCCGGACTCGAGGTGAAGGTCGCCGTGGCGTCGGGACTTTCCAACGCGAGACGGCTGATGGAGATGGTGCGCTCCGGCGAGAAGGACTACACCTTTATCGAGATCATGGCGTGCTCCGGCGGCTGCGTAAACGGCGGCGGACAGCCTCGCCAGCCCGGATATGTCCGAAACACCGTCGACATCCGCGCTCTGCGCGCTGGCGCGCTTTACAGAAACGACGCGGCTAAAGCGATAAGGAAATCGCATGAGAATCCGTCGATAATAAAGCTCTACAACGAGTATCTCGGCTCGCCGAACTCACACAAGGCGCACAAGCTGCTGCATACGACGTATGTTGAGAGGAAGATCAATAAATAATCGCGCTTATAAAAGAAAATCGCAGGGGATTTATCCCCTGCGATTTTTGTGTTCATGATATATCAGACGCAATACGGCTTAGACAACTTATTGTTCGGATTTTTTAATATGTTCCCTTATTGCGCTCTCGTTTTCCAGGCAGAAGTCGTATGCACGCTCCATATAATCCGTTATTTTGTTTTCTCGATACATTTTCAGGAGCGTATCGAGGATAGGCTCGTTTTGAATGACCATGTCCTGAAAATATGAATAGACGCAGCCCCCGTTTTCGCGGGGATAGTATGGATTGATTGAAGCCAATCTGTCGTCGCTCATAATGCTTTCAACCGCCATTTCGCTCAATATCCACTTCAAAGACGGCGTGTCGTATTCGGAATAACTATCCTTAAAATGACCGTTCCAAACGTAAAACCAAACATAGTGTATGATTTCATGTAAGGATGTCCCAAGAGCCCCGCGCTCACTGTTTTTATAAAACACGTCAAAGCATTTCTCTTTCAGAAACCGCGGGCATATAGGGTTTAGCGTTATGTTTCCGACCAAGTCGTTGAATACCGATCTTGTATCAATACCAAAAGCGTCCGACAGCGCATCCTCTATTTGTCCGTGATATCGGTCAAAATGCCTGCTGTATAAGTCGGCTTTGATATCCAGCTCTGCCGACAGGCTGTTCCAAACATTTTCAAGCTCGCTTCGAATATAGTCTTTCCTCTGATCCGTTTTTAAGATTTTAATTTTACTGTCGCTGATTTGCGGATAAAAATGGCTTAAAACGCCCGACCAATAAGGGGCGGTATCATCTTCCTGAAAAAGCAGTATGCTCGCTATCGAGTGTTCAAAGCCCGGATTTCTGTATGTCACCTTCACCGGTAAATCTCCTGTCTGTCATTTCAGCTCATATACCCATTTATCGCCGTCCCGGCGATAGAAAAACTCGCTCAGATCGTCCTCCGTAAAGACCCTGATCATATCGCTCATATCGAGCGATAACTTCAGCTTTGGGAGGCTGTCCAGTTCCTCCCACCACACATCGCCCTCGTCGGAGGAGCGCAGCTCCCCGTCGAAGCGGTCGGTTTTGTAGAACAGCACCGCGTATCTCGTGTCGTTTTCGACCCAGTCCTTTATCCCGCAGAGCCGCGGCGAATATATATCCAGCCCCGTCTCCTCTTTGACCTCGCGGATCACCGCGTCGCTGAATGACTCTCCCGGCTCGACGTGCCCTCCGGGAAAGGTTACGCCGGGCCAGTCCCGCGCGTTTCGATCCACGACGACGACACGGCTGCCGTCCCTTATCATGCACATATTCGTGAATTCGGTTTTTTCGATCATAAATGGCTCCTTATTTTTCGGACAGCAGCTCTATAACCGCATCTATGCTCTTTTCCTCCGCCGCTATCGTCAGCTCCGGCTCGTTTATATGCTCCAAATAATGCGCGTCGGAATTGCTTATTATGCGACAAGCGTCCAGATACGGATGCTGCGCTCGGAGGCGGTGGAGATTTTTCATATCCCGAAGCTCCGCCGTATTAAACCTGCTACTCTCCGGTATGAAGCCGAGGTTTGAAATGAGGCTCGTCGTGGATTTGTCGAGATGTGCGGGGAACATCACGCCGCCGTATTGCCCGACAAGCGCCTGAACGGCGTCAAATTCTATGTCCGTAGCGTTTATGAGAAGATTGGGCTCAGAACCTATAATGCGGTCGCCCGCGCCGTATATCTCCTGCCGCCCGAAAATTTTTTCATCGTTCGGTATCTTCATGAGCCTGCCGTATACGTATGCGTCGAAATCGAGAGCCGCCTCTATCGTGCGGAAAAGGCACACGGCGTGTACCTCCTCCATCGTCGTGAGCTCCATGCCGGGTATAAGCAAAAGCCCGTGTTTTTCCGCCTCCGCCATAGTCGGCGCGCAGTTTCGGCAGGTGTTGTGATCCGTCAGCGCGATAACGTCGAGCCCCTTGAGAGCCGCCATGCCGACGATGTTGGCGGGCGTCATATCGTCGTCTCCGCAGGGCGACAGGCAGGAGTGTATGTGCAGGTCGTAGCTTAAATCAATCATTGTCTCAACAGCTCGTGCACTTTGAGAGCCGCGTCGAATATCGGCATTTCCGCCTCTAGCACCGAAACGCCCTGCTGCGCCGCCTTTTCCGAGGCATTTTCGTCGAGCGAGGCGTTTTCCGCGAGTATGACGACCGCCGCGTCCGCGAGCGTCGCCACCGCGATCGTGTTGACGTTTCCCATGACCGTCACCCACGCGCATCCGGCGGGCGCGCGCCCCATGGCGACGCTCAAAAGATCGCAGCAGAACACGGATGTGATCTCGCGTTCCGCCTCGTCAGGTATATTTACTGCTTTGAAAATTCCTTTTTCCGCAAGCTCTCGTACAGTCATTTTAATTCACCCTTTATTTTTCTTGTCAAACGACGGTATGTCCTTTTTAATGGCGTTGAAATATTCCCGAACGACCGCCAGCCCCTCGCTTCCGGCGGTTTTCGGGTCGTCCAGCAGCTTTTGCGACACCGCCTCAAGCTCGCTGTTTACCTTGCGAAGCCGCTCGCGCAGAAAATGGATGCAGTCGCTCTCCGAAGCCTCGCCCTTGACGATGTCCTCCGCGAGCGCCTTGCAGTTCGGAGCGCCGCATATCCCGCAGTCGAGACCGGGGAGCTGTTTTTCGATTCGCTCTGCTTTATTGAGCCGCGCGAAGCTCTCGAGCATATTAGAGCCGAGGCTGAACACCGGGCGGTACTCTATCTCCTTTGAATTCGGTATGAACCGCTCCTTGAGATCGTTTATGTGATTTATGGAGACCGGCATATATTTTCGCAGCTTTTTGAGCCGCGCCTCCGCGACGTAGGCGTTTTCGACCGTCAGCACGCCGCCGACACAGCCGCCGTTGCAGGCGCTAAGCTCGACGAAATCAAGCTCCTGAAACTTCTGATCCTCCAGATCGTCGAGCACCTTCATTACGTTCTCCATACCGTCCGCCGCGAGGAAATTGTCGCGCAGAAGTCCCGTCGCCTCGCCGCCGCGCGCGCCCCAGCTTATGCCGATCTTGCCGGATTCGCTTATGGCTTTATAATCGCCCTCCGACACGGCTGTCATGTGCGCGAGAAGGATAGGATATATGTCCTTTATGGCGAGCACCCTGTCTATCTCGCTTTTCTCCACGCCGAGCGGCTCGCGCACGTAGGCGACCTTGGCGGGGCAGGGTGAAATGAAGAATATCCCTATTTTTTCGCGCGGCAGTCCCGTTTTTTCCATCGCCTTGTGCAGCGCGATCCCCGCCGCGACCTCGACGGGCGGCTTGAGCGGCAGCAGCAGCGGCAGGAGATTGGGAAACCGTATGCTGACAAGCCGCACTATCGTGGGGCAGGCGGTGCTTAAAAAAGGTCCCTCCGCCTCGCTCCGGTGAGCCTCTATGTATCTGCGTGCCGCCTCGGACACAAGCTCCGCCGCGGCGCTGACCTCATAAACGTCGTCAAAGCCCATGCTTATAAGCGCGTTCAGAACTATATTCTGATCGTTCATATTGTGAAACTGCATATACAGCGACGGCGCGGGAAGCGCGACCTTGTACTCAAAATCGCGCATCGTATCGAGGCTGTCGTATTCCGCGAGCTTTGCGTGGTGCGGGCATACGCGGATACACTCTCCGCAGCTCACACATAGCTCGTGATTTATCCGCGCCTTGCCGTCGCGTATGCGGATCGCCTCGGTCGGGCAGCGCTGAAGGCATGTCGTACAGCCCTTGCACAGCTCCTTATCGAGCGTTACCGCATGATAAAACCGATCCATAAGATCCCCCTCACAGCTTGACCGTCATCGTTATGGTCGTGCCCCTATCAAGCCTTGTTTCTATATCTAAGCTGTCCGTATTCTTCTTCATGTTCGGCAGCCCCA
>JAFWVB010000125.1 GCA_017518445.1 Oscillospiraceae bacterium
GGTGCGACCGGCTGCTGGCCCGCTGCTATACGAGCGAGCACCGCTATCCCCTCTGCTGCGGAGATACGGCTGCAGGGACTTCGCCCGCGCCAAATGCGCCTCCGCGCTTTTGAAAACCTCGGAATAAGCCTTTTTGTATGTCCTGTACTGCGGACGCACCGCGCGTAAATATTCTCTGTCAGCCGCCGCGTCGAGCCGTATATGGCGATAAGCCTCGAGCGGGCACTGCGCGTCGGAGGTCTGGCTCGTGAACGCGAGACGAAGCTCCGGCAGAATCAGATGCAGCGTTTTTGACGGCGTATCCGGCGAAAGGCAGTGTATAGCGTCATAGCCGTGATGCACGGCGTCCCGCGCGAGCATATCGAGCAGAAACGGCGCGAAGCCGAGCTCGTTGTCGATCTTGCATATCCTGTCGGCATACGAGGCGAGCGTCCCGTGGAGGCAGAGCCTGCCTTTACCGCAAACGGCGTCGATAAAACGAAGGCTCACTTTGCCGACGCGCCCCTTTTTTCGCTTGAATTCACGGGAGCAGATGCCCTTTGCCCGCCTCTCTATCGTCTCACGAAGCCCCTCCGGCATGCGGATAAAGCCGCGCGGATCTATCGCCGCGGTGGCGGCGAGCCGCGCATATCCCTCGGCGTATTCCGCCTTGTAAGCCGCGTTGAGCGCGCTTATCTCTCCGCCGACCTTTTCGAGAGCGGTGAGGTCGTAAAATGCGCCGAGATTTATGTATGAGCCGGTCACTCCTGCGATCTGCGGCTCGGTGACGTGCGGGGCGGTGGCGTCCAGCAGACCGACGTTAAGCGAGGGAAAATACACCCCGTCAAGAGACGCCGGATCGGCGGAGCAGAGGATATATTCGCGCTCAAGCCCCGCTTTTTCGGCGCTCTCCGCTATGCGCCGCATGAAGCTCGATTTGCCGCAGCCCGCGCCGCCCTTTATAAAATAGAAAAATCCCGATTTTTCGGCTATGTATTTATCGTAAAGAGAGTGGAAGCCCTCCGATGAGTTGGCTCCGAGGAAAAATGCGCGTTTTTTATCTAAACCCATAAAGCATACCCTTTCACTAAAATTACTTCAGTCATAATTATGATGTGAGCCGAAAAAATGTTAGTGATAAAAGGCGAAGGCATTGCCCCTTGCATCGGGGCAATGCCTTCATTTTCCTTTGTATTTCTGCCGCGTCGCAAGCCCGCCGCGTATGTGGCGTTCGGCTTTGTTTACTTCAAGAATTTCCTTTGCTCTTGTGTAAAGCTCGCGGTCGATGTGCTCCAAACGCTCCGAAATGTCCTTATGTACGGTGCTTTTCGAGATGCCGAATTTTTTCGCCGCCGCCCTGACGGTGGCTTTGTTGTCTATAACGTATGCCGCAAGAGCGCACGCCCGTTCCTCTATGTCAGTTCGCAATCTCACCACTCCCACTAAAGTTTCCGTATATCATATATATGAGCGCATGGCGCGGCGATATGCAGAAAACATCACGAAGCGGTGAAAGCGCGTAAAAATGATGTTGACGCGCGGTGGAAAAGACGCTATTATATAACATATAAAGCTTATAGGTTTATAAATGATTTGTCAGGAGAGATGAAGATGGGAGGTATATATAATTCCGTTGAGGAGCTTATCGGCAAAACTCCGCTTGTGGAGCTGAAAAAAACAGAGAGGGAATTTGAGCTGAAGGCGCGGCTCGTCGCAAAGCTCGAGATGTTCAATCCGGCGGGCTCGGCGAAGGACCGCGCGGCTCTCTCGATGATAGAGGACGCGGAGCGCCGTGGGCGTCTTAAGCCGGACTCCGTGATAATCGAGCCGACCTCCGGCAACACTGGCATAGCTTTGGCGGCGGTATGCGCTTCACGCGGCTACAGACTGATCATAGTTATGCCGGAGTCGATGTCGATAGAGCGCAGAGCGATCATGAAGGCATACGGCGCGGAGCTTGTGCTAACGCCGGGAAACCTCGGCATGAAGGGCGCGATAGAAAAGGCGAGAGAGCTTTTTGACGAAACGCCGAACGCATTTACCGCGGGGCAGTTCGTAAATCGCGCAAATCCTGCGGCGCATTATGCCGCGACGGGACCGGAGATATGGAGAGATTTAGGCGGCGCGGTGGATTATTTCGTCGCGGGCGTCGGCACGGGCGGCACGGTAACAGGCGCGGGACGGTATCTTAAGGAGCAGAGAGCCGATATAAAGGTCATCGCGGTAGAGCCCGCCGATTCGCCCGTCCTGTCCGGAGGCGCTCCGGGCGCGCATAAGATACAGGGCATCGGCGCGGGCTTCGTGCCGGAGGTGCTCGACACCGGAGTTTACGATGAGGTGATCGCGGTAAAAAACGAGGACGCATTTGATAAATGCCGTCTTATAGCCGGAAAAGAGGGCTTGCTCGTCGGTATTTCGTCGGGCGCGGCGCTGTGCGCGGCGATAGAGGTCGCAAAGCGCGAGGAGGCGGCGGGAAAGACAGTCGTCGTGCTTTTGCCCGATACGGGAGAGCGTTACATATCGTCGGGAGTGTTTGACGCATGATGGAAAATCGTATGGAACAAAAAATAAACGATGTAGAAAACACCCTCTGTCCGGATTGCCTTGAGATGTGTTCCGGCGACGGCTCGCACAGGAATCTGTCCGGCATGAAGGAGCAGGTAAAGGAGCTTATAGGACATCTGCGCGGCGCGATGTACCCGGAGGTGTTCGGCGCGTGCGTCAGCATAGCAGACGAGTGCAGATGCGCCATTAGGGAGAACCTCTGCAAAGCGGCGGAGCTTTTGGGCGGCATACTGCCGCGCGTTATGCCGGACTGCGACGGTGAAAAGCTGACACATGAGCTGATAGCGGAGCTTCCGGAGATAAAGGCGACGCTTCAGACCGACATCCAGGCGGCGTATGAGGGCGACCCCGCGGCGAAATGCCGCGAGGAGGTAATGCTCGCATATCCGGCGTTTGAGGCGATAAGCATATACCGTCTCGCGCACAAGCTGTACACGATGGGCGTCCCGATACTGCCGAGGATGATGACGGAATACGCCCACAGAACGACGGGCATCGACATCCACCCCGGCGCGAAGATAGGCAGATACTTTTTCATCGACCACGGCACGGGCGTCGTGATCGGGGAGACGACGACGATAGGCGAGCGCGTAAAGCTCTACCAGGGCGTGACGCTCGGCGCGAAGAGCTTTGAGGCCGCGCCCGACGGAACGCTTATAAAGGGCATAAAGCGCCACCCCGACATAGGAAACAACGTCGTCATATATTCCGGCGCGACGATTTTAGGCGGCGATACGCGCATCGGCGACAACTGCACCATCGGCGGAAACGTGTGGCTCACCCATTCCGTGGAGAGCGGCAAAACCGTGCTGACGGCGCGCGAAAGAGCACAGGAATGAGCCGTTTTTTGACAAAACGGTAAATAATGCTTGCAATTATCGGAACATAAATATATAATAAACAGGCAATTTTGTTTTACCGGAGGAAATTTTTAATGAATATTTTAATGGAAGCCCAATCCGGCGGCTTTGGCGGCGGAAACAGCATCACCCTTGTCATCTATCTTGTGGCGATAATCGGCGTGTTTTATTTCCTGATGATACGCCCCGAGAGAAAGCGCAAAAAGAAAGCCGACGAGATGAGAAACAGCCTCGCTGTCGGCATGGAGATCACA
>JAFWVB010000126.1 GCA_017518445.1 Oscillospiraceae bacterium
CACGCCGCCCCCAAAGCGGTACCCAAAAACGGGATCATTGCACCTTTAAAAACTTCAAACCACATAAAAACTCCCCGTCTTCCTTATAATAAGGCCGCATATAATTTATGCGTTTCTCTCCCGGTTTTAACCGATATATGTATTTCGGTTGACTCCATTATCGAAATATTAATTAGTTAGCTTTCGCTAATCAAATTTATTATATATCTTTTCCCAGCAGAAATCAATGGCGATCGATATGCATTTGTAGATTTAAAGAGACCGGCTTGAATAAACCGGTCTCTTTAAATTTAAACTGTTCTGCTTTCTGTTTGTGTATGGGATATACGCACTTAATTCGGAAAATACGTTTTCATTGCTCCGCCGTTTTCAGCTCAAGCTCTCCGTTTTCGCCGCTTACGGTTACGCTGTCGCCCTTTTTGATCTCCCCCGAGAGCATTTTCTCGGCGAGCATATCCTCGACCGCGCTCTGTATCGTCCTGCGAAGCGGTCTCGCGCCGTAAACAGGGTCAAAGCCCTTATCGGCGAGTATCTCCGCCGCGCTGCCGTCCACGGAGAGGCTTATGCCCATGCCGCCGACGCGCTCGCTTACAACGTCGAGCATCTTTCCGGCTATCGCCTTTATGTCCTCCCGCGTGAGCTGTGTGAAAACAATAATATCGTCGATACGGTTCAGAAATTCCGGCTTGAACGTGCGCCGCAGCTCGCCCATTACGGCTTCCTTTATTTTATCATGGCTCATCGTATCGCCGCCGTCCTCTCCGGACGCGAAGCCGAGCTTTCTGCCGCCCTCCGTTATGTTCTTCGCGCCGATATTCGACGTCATAACGACGACCGTGTTCTTGAAATCGACACGCCTGCCCTGCGAATCGGTCAGTATGCCGTCGTCCATGATCTGGAGCATGATGTTGAATACATCCTCATGCGCCTTTTCTATCTCGTCGAACAGCACGACAGAATACGGGCGTCGGCGCACCTTCTCCGTGAGCTGTCCGCCCTCGTCAAACCCGACGTAGCCCGGAGGCGAGCCGATGAGCTTCGACACCGTGTGCTTTTCCATGAACTCCGACATATCGACGCGTATCATCGCGTTCTCGTCGCCGAACATCGCCTCGGCAAGCGCCTTGCTAAGCTCCGTCTTGCCGACGCCCGTCGGTCCGAGGAACAGAAATGACCCTATCGGTCTTTTCGGGTCCTTCAACCCGACTCTGCCGCGCCTTATCGCCTTTGCGACCGCGCTTACAGCCTCGTTCTGCCCGATAACGCGCTTGTGGAGCGTCTCCTCCATTTTTAAGAGCCTCTCGCTCTCGTCCTCGGTTATGCTCGTGACGGGTATGCCCGTCCAGCCCGACACGACCGCGGCGATGTCGTCCGCGGACACCCTGCGGTGACCGCCCGGAAAATTCTTCTCCCATTCGCGTCTCGCGCTCTCAAGCTCCTCGCGCTTTTTCTTCTCCTCATCGCGCACCCCCGCCGCGCGCTCGAAGTCCTGATTTCTGACAGCCGCCTCCTTCTCATTTTCAAGCGACGCGACCGCCTTTTCAAGCTCCTTTAAGTCGGGCGGCAGCTTTGTGCTCTCCATGCGAACTCTCGACGCCGCCTCGTCTATAAGGTCTATCGCCTTATCGGGCAGATAGCGGTCGTTTATATACCGCGCCGACATCGACACCGCCGCGACGATCGCATCCTGCGATATCTCAAGCTTGTGGTGCGCCTCGTATTTATCTCGCAGTCCGGAGAGTATCTGTATCGACTCCTCGACCGACGGCTCGTTTACCGTTATCGGCTGAAATCTGCGCTCAAGCGCCGCGTCCTTTTCGATGTATTTTCTGTATTCGTTCAGCGTCGTCGCGCCGATCACCTGTATCTCGCCCCTGCCGAGCGCGGGCTTTATTATGTTCGCGGCGTCTATCGCGCCCTCCGCGGCGCCGGCGCCTATTATCGTGTGCAGCTCGTCGATGAAAAGCACAGTATCCTTCGCCTTTTTCGCCTCGTCGAGTGCGTTTTTTATGCGGTCCTCAAAGTCGCCTCTGTATTTCGTGCCCGCGACCATTCCCGTGAGGTCGAGTGAAACTACTCTTTTCCCGCGAAGCGTCTCCGGAACGTCGCCGGAAACTATCTTCTGCGCGAGCCCCTCGGCTATGGCGGTCTTTCCGACGCCCGGCTCTCCTATCAGCACGGGGTTATTTTTTGTACGGCGAGACAGTATCTGCACCACGCGCTGTATCTCGTTGTCCCTGCCTATAACGGGGTCGAGCTCGCCGCGCTTTGCCGAAGCCGTCAGATCGCGGCTGAATTGATCCAAAGTTTTTGTATCCATGCGTTTTCCCGTCCTTTCTGCCTGTACGGCAGCTGTCTCCCGATAATTTCCGGAATTTACGATGTTCAGTATATCCGTGTACAGCCTGTTCAGATCGAGTCCTGTCGCCGTCATCATTTTCGCGGCGGCGCTGTCCGGCTCGCGCAGTATGCCGAGAAGTAAATGCTCCGTGCCTATATAGCTGTGACCGAGGCGGTTTGCGTCCATCGCCGCAAGCTCTATCACTCGCTTTGCTCTCGGCGTCAGTCCCTGCGGCGTCGTTTCGCCCCTGTCGCCTCTGCCCGTATGTTTCTCTATAAGAGTCAAAATAAAATCCTTATCGAGCCCGTTGTTCATTAAAACCCGCGCCGCCGCGCCGCCGCCGTCGCGCGCTATGCCGAGCAGTATATGCTCGCTTCCGACATAGCCGTGTCCAAGCTCCGCCGCCGCCTCATGCGCGAAAGTAAGCACGCTCTTGGCTCTCTCGGTAAATCTATCCTCAAATCTCATTTCAATATCCTCCTTATCTCTCAAATTTTCGGCGGAGACCGGGCTCGGTCTCCGCCTGTCATCCTCTAAGCCCCGCGTTTTTATTCTAAACGCATACGGCGCTCTTCATTCAGAGGCTTTGCCGCTTTCCTCAGCGGACTCGAGCTCTCTGATCCGGTCTCTTATCTCCGCCGCTTTTTCGAAATCCTCTTTTTCGGCGGCGGCGCTCATCTGCGCCCGAAGCGCGTTTATCTCTCGCGCTTTTTTAAGCTCCGGATCGGCGGCGCTTTCCGCTTCTTTGCCATTATTTTCGAGCTTTATCTCGATACGCGGCAAAAGCATAGTCGGCATCGAAAAGCTCATGCCCGAAAACGGGCTGAATGCGTCGAAAAGTCTTCTGCTCCTGCCGAACATTCCGGCTATCATGCTTTCAAACATATCGCCGCCTCCGGCGAAAATATCCGTCTCCAAGCCGAGCTTTCCCGCGCACTCGGAGCAGAGATGTTTTTCCGTTACCGCCCCGTTTATATTTGAAGTGTAGTGGTAATTCGCCTCGTGTTTTCCGCAATTTTCACATTTCATCGTAATTTTCTCCTTTCATATCGTCTTTATGAGCATCTGTTTCAGTATGCCCGCTCTTATACTGTCTCTCGTCATTCTTTCGGCTGACCGCAGCGCGGCGTCGCACGTCGCGGCGAGCATCATCCTCGCCTCGCTTTCGCTTATCGCGCCGCCCTGAAGCGCGTTTGAAATAAACGCCGCCGCCGTAGTCGCGTCTATCCTGTCTCCTATCGCGTTCACGGTGTGCATTGTGAGCTGTCTCGGATCGACGCGCACGCGCCGTATCCTTATATATCCGCCGCCTCCGCGGCGGCTCTCGACTATATAGCCGCGTTCCGGCGAAAACCGCGTCGATATGACGTAGTTTATCTGGCTCGGCACGCAGTTGAAGCGGCTCGCGATCTCCGCGCGCTGAAGCTCCGCCGTGCCGTCCTCCTCCGACAGCATATCGTCTATAAAGCCGGCTATCAGATCGCTGATACCCATTTCAATCAGCTCCTTTCGAATTTGACTTTGACTTTCTTTGACCTTATGGCTATATGATAATCCCGCCGTTAAATTTTCGCAACTTCTGTTTTGACCTTTACTGACCTTTCCTCGCCTCAAAACGCGATCCGCATGGCGCGATCTCTCGATTGCTTCGATTTTCGCTTTTTTTCTTCGATTTTCAAAAACTTCACGCCCTCGCGAACGAGCCAAACCTCAAATAATCACAAAAACCGCCGCTTTATAAAAATTTCATTTGCATTTCTATAATTTCATGTTACAATAATGTTTGTTGAAATCTGCGTGTTGCGCGCAATACTATTACAGGAGGTATTTCAAATGGCTCACAAAATTACTGATGCTTGCATTTCCTGCGGCTCCTGCGTTGACGCCTGTCCGGTTTCCGCCATCGCCGAGGGTGCAGATCACTACGAGATCAACATGGACGTCTGCATCGACTGCGGCGCCTGCGAAGATTCCTGCCCGATGGGCGCTCTCGTAGCTGAGTGATTACTTATAAAATCTAGGGCGGTATGGCTTCCATATCGCCCTTGATTTTTAACGTGCCTCTATCCATAACCGAAAATATTTGATATTATATCACTATCAAAATTTAAGGAAACAGACATGACATACGAAGAACTTTGGAGCGGCGGCATAAAGCTCCTGTCCACCGACAGGGCGTTTGCTCTCGGAACGGATGCCGTGCTTTTGAGCGCGTTTGC
>JAFWVB010000127.1 GCA_017518445.1 Oscillospiraceae bacterium
GCGCAAATCTCCCGCTGTACTCGTCGTAATACTGCTTGAACGCCGTCGTCTTCGCCTGCTTGAGACTGTTCAGATACTCATGCGTATCGAACGAATCCGCGTCGAGCTCTATCATGGCGACGGCGATATTCGAGCAGTGGTCCGCGATACGCTCTATATTCGTCAGCAGGTCGTTGAACACAAAGCCGTGCTCGAGCGTGCAGGTTCCCTTTTGAAGCCGCTGTATGTGATGGAGCTTCACCTCGTCGCAGAGGTCGTCCATAAGCTCCTCAAGCGGCTCTACTCTGTACGCCGTCTCGACGCTTCCCTCCGTAAACGCCTTTACCGACACCGACACTATCTCTCTGACAGCCGAAATAAGCACGTCCAGCTCTCCGCCGCCGACAAACGAGAACTCTATCTTTTTCTCGTGCATCTCCTGCGCCGCGTATGAAATATTTACGGCGTGATCAGCGATACGCTCAAAATCGCTTATCGTGTGCAGGAACTTTGACACCTCGATATTCTGGTTGTGGTTCAGCTCGTGCTGCGTTATTTTTACGAGATACGTGCCGAGCTTGTCCTCATATTTGTCGATCACATTCTCTCTCGCCTGCACACTGTCAAAGCCGTCGTCAGAAAAGTCGGTCAGCAGCTTTATCGCGGCAAGCAGATTTTTCTCCGCCTTATGCGCCATTGAACATATCGCCGCCCGGCTCTGCTCTATAGCAAGCGCGGGGTGCCCTATAAATCTGTCCTCAAGCCTCTCTATATCCGCCATCTCGAGCTTTTCACCCGGATCATCGGGTATAATGCGCCGCATGGTCTTTTCTATAAGTCCGCAAAACGGCATGAGCAGACCGACGTTCACGACGCGGTACGCCGTATTCATGGCGGCGATGGATACCGCCGTCATTGCTCTCTCAGCAAAGGCGAAGTCAAACAGGGCGTTCGCCCCGTAAAACAGCAGCGCGAAAAACACCGCGCCGATAACGTTTGAGTAGAGATAGACGAAGGCGGTGCGCTTTGCCTCTGTCGAGGAGCCCGCCGATGCTAAAAGCACCGGCACTGAAGCGCCTATCGATATGCCCATAACGAGCGGAAGCGCCATTTGGAAATCGACCGCGCCCGTTATTGCGAGCGCCTGTACTATGCCGACCGCGGCGGACGCGCTTTGAATTACGCTCGCCATTACCGCGCCCGCGAGTATCGCGATAAACGGATTTGTAAACGCCGTCATTATTCTGATGAATTCGCGGCTCTCCCGAAGCGGAGCGACCGCGCCCGACATGGCAGAGAGCCCGAACATAAGTATGCCGAAGCCCATGAAAATTCCGCCGAGATTTTTGTTAGACTGCCGCTTGCTGAACATCGACAGAATTATGCCCACAACGACTACAATCCCCGTCAGATTTGAGGTCGACAGTATATCTGCAATTCCGCTGCCGGACTCGATGCTTCCGAGGGCTATGATCCAGCCGGTCACCGAAGTGCCGATTATCGCGCCGAGAATGACGCCGATCGCCTGCCGCAGCTTCATCATGCCGGAGTTCACAAAGCCGACAACCATGACCGAGGTTGCGGACGACGACTGTATCACCGCCGTGACGCCCGTTCCAAGCAGCACTCCCTTGAGCGGCGTGCTCGACAGCCGGTAAAGTATAAGCTCCAGCTTGCTTCCTGCGACCTTTTTGAGGCTGTCGCCCATCAAAAGCATACCGTAAAGGAAGAGCGCGACGCCGCTTATAAGCGCAATTATGTTTGAAACACCCATAAATGTCTCACTTTCAACAACTGTTTTATAAAGCAGTGAAAAAATAATAACCGCTTATGAGCTATTTTACCATCTTTGCAGGATATTTACAATAGCACTTTCTTGCGCCCCGCGCCGCCCTTCGGATAAAATTCCCTTTGTCAGCCAAAGCATAAGCAGATAAGCCCCTATAAGCACTGCCGATCCCGCGCACAGCGTGAAAATCGCCGGCAAGCCGCCGCACACCGCCCGCACGAAAAGCAGCGCGATATTCACCGCTCCAAACGCCGCCGCGAGCGAGCGGAGCACATCTCTGCCGCGAATCCGAAGCCCGCTTATGGATATTAGCTTCCCTATGCTGAGTGAAAAATTGAAAAATTCCGAAAAATACAGTATGAAGATATATCCCTCCGCACCCCATCTCGGAAGCAATGTCCACACGAGGATTAGGCTCAAAATCGAATCCACGATGTTCACCCGCATCCAGTAGACCTGTTCTCCGAGCCCGCGAAGCATACCGTCTGTGACAGTGTCCATGTACATTACCGGCATAAGACACGCCAAAAGCCGTATGTATTTGCCCACATCCGCGTCGGAGTAAAAAACGCTACCGAACGAGCCGGAAAACGCTATAAACACGGCGGCTGTCCCGATCCCGAAAAACATACAGTATTTGAGTACCTTTGACACGAAATGCGCTATGAAGTCGCGCCTGCCGTTCACCTGCGCCCGCGTCAGCTCCGGCACAAGGAGATCGGCAAGCGATACGAATATCGCCGCGGGAAACGTGAGCACCGGCATCGCCATGCCCTGTATTTTTCCGTATTTTGCGAGCGCCGCCTCCGACGAATCGCCGCCGCGCCGGAAGCCTATCGGAGTGAGCACGTTCTGCATCGTCGTCAGCGCCGTCCTCGCATACGCCGTGACCGCGAGCGGCATCGCTACCGACGTTATACGCCGCATCCCTACTTTTTCTTCTTTTTTGCGCTGTTTTTTATCCTTTTGCGCCACAAAGAGGAATATAAGGAGGATCGTAGAGATAATCTCCCCCACCGTGCTGCCGAGCGACAAAAGCGAACAGTTTTTCCCGATATCCTCCGTAATGAAATATCCAAACATAAGCAGCGTAAAAATTATCCGCGCAAGCTGCTCCGCAACTTCCCCCGCGGCTGCCTTCAACACCTGCCGAGAGGCGGTAAAATACCCCGACAGCGCCGCGCCCGCGGAGATAAACGGCAGACCGACCGCCAAAATGCGAAGCGACTGCACGGTGCGCGCGTCATTCAGTATCCGGCTTCCCAGAACTCCCGCCGACGAATACAAAAGCACTCCGGCGGCAAGCCCGAACATAAGCGCATAGCCGACGCATTTTTTAAGCGCCGACACAGCTCCGCTCTCGCGCCCTTTTCCGAGCTCCTCCGACACTATTCGTGTCGCCGCGAAGCGCGCGCCGGAGATGGCGACTGTCGCCGCCGTAGAATTTACGGAGAGTATGAGATAATAAAGCCCCGTCCCCGCCGCGCCTATTTTGTTCGACAGCCACACCTGGAAAGACAGCCCGACGGCTCGCATCAGCATACCGACGGCGGTGAGCATTACGGTATTTGCCATCAGACGGCTTTTGCGCATACGTCTACCCCCGAAAAAACAGATAAACGCCGACCAAATCGCCGATTTGATCAGCGTTTACCGAGATACAGTAAACTATATGCCGCGTTCAGCCGCGCCATGTCCGAAACGCAAAACAGGCGACAGCGAATTTTTTCGCTGCTGCCTGTTCTTGTGTATGTCAATTCAATATGCGTCGCCGCCGTCGTGTTTATCATTATATGAACGATACCTAATCAGCCATGTAACAAATACAATTGTCCACATTACGGCACAAATAATATCCAAAACGAATGTAAACGACGAATAGCTGTACTCTCGATTTATAATATCCAGCACTGTTCTGGCAATCCAAAGAAGTGCACACACCCCGTACATTATCACCATACTCAATTTCGGCTTTGTCATAATCAAATACCCTCCGATCGTTTCACCATAATAAGCGACTAATTCAAAATATCCGCGCTTTTCTCGATCATCGCGTCGATATAGCTGCGTAGCCCCGCGTTATCCGGCGACGAAAGCGAGGGATCGCGCATTATCACCTCGTCGGCGGCGTCCTTAGCGTCCTTGAGAACAGTCATATCTGTCGCAAAATTCGCCACCTTAAGCTCCGGCAGTCCGTGCTGGCGCTTTCCGAAGAAATCTCCCGGTCCGCGAAGACGCAGATCCGCCTCCGATATCTTAAACCCGTCGTTTGTCTCGCACATAACCTTGAGCCGCTCCCGCGATACGGAGCCGCCGGAGCCCTCAAAAAGCACACAGTACGACTTGTGTTCGCCGCGCCCGATCCTGCCGCGAAGCTGATGAAGCTGACTCAAACCGAACCGGTCCGCGTTTTCGACGACCATCAGCGAGGCGTTCGGCACGTCCACTCCGACCTCTATGACCGTCGTTGCGACGAGCACATCGATTTCGCCCGCGGAAAACGCCGTCATTACCGCCTCCTTCTCATTCGGCTTCATGCGCCCGTGCAAAAGCGCAATTTTCAGATCCGGAAAAACGGCGTTTTGCAGCTTTTCTGCGTATTCCTTGACCGATTTCAAGTTTTCGTCGTACTCCTCGTTCTCCTCGACCATCGGGCATACGACATATACCTGCCTGCCCGCCTCTACCTGCTTTCTCATGAACGCGTATATACGCGCTCGCATATCCTCTCCGACAGCGTAAGTATCTATCGGCTGTCTTCCGGGCGGCAGCTCGTCTATCACCGACACGTCCATCTCGCCGTAGATTATAAGCGCGAGCGTCCTCGGTATCGGCGTCGCGCTCATCACCAAAATGTGCGGGCTGTCGCCCTTCTGCCCGAGAGCCGCGCGCTGCTGCACGCCGAAGCGGTGCTGCTCATCCGCGACGACGAGCGTTAAATCCTTGTACACAACGCCGCCGGATATCAGCGCGTGCGTCCCGACAATGATATCGGTTTCGCCGCTCTCTATCGCGGCGTAAGCCTCCCGCTTTTCCTTTGCCTTGAGCCCGCCGGTGAGAAGCGTTATCCTCATGCCGAACGGCTCTAAAAGCGCCGTCAGCGTCTTGAAATGCTGCTCCGCCAAAATCTCCGTCGGCGCCATGAACGCCGCCTGCCCGCCGGAGCGCACCGCCGCAAAGCAGCACGCCGCCGCCACGACCGTCTTGCCGCTTCCGACGTCGCCCTGGACGAGTCTGCTCATCGGAACCGGCTTATACATATCTCCGAGCGCCTCGTCTATGCTCCTTTTCTGCGCGCCCGTCAGCTCAAACGGCAAGCTCGCGTAAAACTCGTCAATATCGCATTTTTTTAGAGCCTTTCCATGCTTTACGACACGGCGGCTTTTAAGGAGCGCCATCGCGCAGCTTAACACACAAAGCTCCTCAAATATAAATCTGCGCCTTGAGAGCTCGAGCGCCTCAAAATCCTTCGGGAAATGTATGTTGTTGTAGGCGTATCTCGCCTGCGCGAATTTTCGCTCACTCCTCACCACGGGCGGAAGCGGATCGGGCAGCACGTCGCCGCACTCTAAAAGTCCCTGCGCCACGGCTTTTGCGATAAAATTCTGCGACACGCCCGCCGTAAGGTGATATACGGGCATTATCCTGCCGGTGGTCTGATTTGCGCCCTCTTTTTCAAAAACCGGATTTGTAAATTCGGGCTGACCTATCTTGCCGACGACTCTGCCGTAAAAAACATAGGTCTCTCCGACCTTGAAGCTGTCCTTAATATAGCTCTGGTTGAAAAAGGTTATGCTTATGCTCCCCGTCTCGTCCACCGCGCGAAATCGCGTTATATCGAGACCCTTTCTTACGCGGCTGAGTCTCGGCGGGGACGCGACGACAGCGGCGACGCAGGCATTTTCACCGACGATGAGCTCGTCAATTCTCTTAAATACGCTCCGATCGTCGTATGCGCGCGGGAAATAGGATACGAGCTCGCGCAGGGTATGAATGCCGAGCTTCGACAGCGCCTTCGCCTTCGCCTCTCCAACGCCCTTTATATATCTGATATCGGTCTCAAGCTCCGCCACTGTCTCACCCTCCTTCTCCGTATCTCCCGCCGCAATGCATTCCTTTCCATCCACCGGCTAATTACATACAGTTTTTATTCCGCACACCTATCTCTCCGCACCCCGCGGAGGGTTTCAAAAGGGAAC
>JAFWVB010000128.1 GCA_017518445.1 Oscillospiraceae bacterium
GCCAGAGCGATCTCGAAAGGACTGTTCCGCTATGCGGTTCAATTAGAAATGGTCATTCGTATGTTCGCGCGAGTCAGTGACTTTGACGAGGACGAGATCGAGGACATGCACCGCGAGGCGGTCAACAATGTTCGCCGGACGAGAGGAAAGGTTCGGATGGAAGAAATCATGAAGGGTTACTACAACGAAAAATAAAGTTCGATTATATCTGGATATTCCGAAAGAGTTGTGGTATGTGTTTGTGTTGCAAAGGAGGTGAAAAACCATGGCAGGAAAAGGACCTGATGGGGACGGATTGATAAGGAAAAGAGTGGACGGGCGATGGGAAGGACGCATCGTCATCGGTCACAAGGAGGACGGCGCGCCGATCTTCAAATCCGTATTCGCAAAAACGCAAAAGGAATTGATGCCGAAGCTCCATGACGCCATCGCCTGCTACCGGGACGCGGAGTTGAGTGAGCAGGGCAACATGACGCTGCGCGATTGGATCGAGCAGTGGCTCGCGTCCTACGCGGAGCCGACGCTGCGCGCGAGCACCGTCCGCGGCTATCGCAGCGATATCCGGCGGCACATAGGTCCGGCGCTGGGCGGCAAGATGCTCCGCTCCATCACGCAGCGGGACGTACAGAAATTCTATAACGCGCTGGGTCGGAAGACATACAAAGCCCGTGATGGGAGCGAGCGCCGCCTTGCCGACGCCACCGTGCGCGGCATTCACATGCTGCTCCACGAGATCATGGAGGCGGCGGTGCGCGCCCGACTCATCGTCAACAATCCCACGGACGGCACGACGATCCCCAAGCTCAACCGACCGCCAATGAAAATTCTCAACGAAGAGCAGCTCGACAGATTCATGGAGGCGATCCGCGCCGAGCCGCTGTGGTACGATTTCTTCTACACGGAGATCACCACCGGTCTGCGGCGCGGCGAGATCTGCGGGCTCAAGTGGTGCGACATCGACGAGGCAAACGGGACGCTGAAGGTGTGCCGGTCCATCCATGCAGTGCCCGGCGGAACGCTGGAGGTTGGCGAGACGAAAACCGAAAAAGGAACGCGCACGATCCTGCTGCCTGCCAGTACGCTCCACATACTCAAGGAGCGCCGCAAGAAGGCGCTGACCGAGTGGATATTCCCAAGCCTGCTGGAGCCGGAAAAGCCGACCTCGCCCAGCGCGGCGTATCACCGGCTGAAGCTGATCCTAAAAGGCGCGGATCTGCCGGACATTCGCTTCCACGATCTGCGCCACACCTTCGCAACCCACGCCATGCGCAGCGGCGTGGACGCCAAGACGCTCTCCGGCATCCTCGGTCACACCAACGCCAGCTTCACGCTGGACACCTACACCCACGTCACCACGGATATGCAGAAAAACGCCGCTGTCATCGTGGGAGATTTTATGACAGAAATTTTCGGAAAGGAGCTGAAACCGTGGCAAAACTGATTGCGAAATACGAACCCGCAGTACTTGTCTCGGTAGAAAAAAGAAGCAAGAGCCGTGATCTTAATTGGGACTGGCGCAAAGGGCTCATCGGAGAGCCGGGCTGTCTGTTTATCTATGAAAGCGAAATGAAAGAGCCGGGAAAACAGTTTGCCTACATGTGCTGCTATGACTACGATTATCTGGTCACCACCTGCGGAGAAACGGAGTTGTACGAGGATCGGCTGATACTCACGACGAGGAACAGCCGCTATGTGTTTGATATCGGGAAGGAGCTGAAGCTGTGGCAAGAAAAAGAAAAGCCGGAGATGGGACTCTCCGACTGAGAAAGGACGGCCGCTGGGAGGGATGGATCGTCGTCGGCTACGACGAGAAGGGCGCGCCAATCACGAAAAGCGTCACCGCCGTGTCAAAGATGGTCTGCCAGGAGAAGCTGGAGGAGCTGAAAACCTCTCTCGGCATCGTTACCGGCAGAGCAAAGCCGGACATGCCATTCGGCGAATGGATCGACCTGTGGTACCGGACCTGGTCCAAGCCCGGTCTGCGGATCACGACGCAGCAGTGCTACGAGGATCGGATCTACAATCACATCATCCCACACATTGGAGAAATCGCGCTCTGCAAGCTGACGCAGAGCGACCTGCAGCAGTTCTACGCGGAGCTGAAACGAAACGGGCGGTGCATTCGCCGTGAGCTGTTTGGTCCCGGTCTGTCCGACCGCATGGTTCGCTCCTGTCACACCACCTGCCGGATCGCGCTGGAAAAGGCGAAGACCGAGGGACTGATCCGTGTCAATCCCGCCATCGGCTGCAAGCTGCCGCCGAAAAAATCGCGGGAGATGCAGGTGCTCTCCCACGAGGAAATGCAGCGATTTCTGATCCAGGCGAAGGAGGACGGCTTTTACGAGATGATGCTTCTCGAATTGGCGACCGGTATGCGCCGCGGCGAGCTCTGCGCCCTGCAGTGGGACGATCTGAATCTGCGCACCGGTGAGCTTCACATCCGGCGGCAGGTGATCCACGTGGCGGGCGCGCTGCATGAGTCGGCGCCGAAGACGAAAAGCTCTGATCGGGTCGTGATCCTGCCTCCGGCGGTGCTGGATGTGCTGCGGGAGTTGAAGGAGCGGACGGATTCGCGCTGGATGTTTCCTTCGCCCGTAAAAGAAGACGCTCCGCTTGATCCGCAGAGCGTCTATCGGAAGATGAAAAAGGTGCTGGCGCGGGCGCAGTGCAAGAATATCCGCTTCCACGATCTGCGGCATACCTTCGCCACAACCGCGCTGGAGCACGGTATGGACGTGAAAACGCTCTCCGCCATCATCGGGCATATCTCGTCCGCGACCACTATCGACATCTACAGCCATATCACCGGCGCCATGCAGCGGCAGGCGGCGCAGAGGATCGAGCGCGGGATCGGCCACAGCGAGGCATATGAGCCCCACGAGACGCTGTACGATCAGCTTCCCGCCGAGGACGAAAAAACGCCTGTAAGCCAGCCGTTCGCCCCGTACAAGGGCAAGGTGCGCAAGCCCGGCACCGGCGGGATCTACGAGCTGGGCGACCATCTCTTCGAGGGACGTTATTCACCCACCAACGCCCAGGGCAAACGCGAGGTGCACGTTGTTTATGCCAAGACGCGGGAAGAATGCGAGGCGTTGTTGGAGAAGATGATCGCCGAGGTGCGTGAGAAAATCCAAGAAGAGAAGCGGAAGGTAAAAGAATCGGTAGCTGGGTCAGAATCTGCGGTGGTTTAGACAAAGAAATAAACTGGTAGAAGAAAGGAGTAGGTGGCCTTTAAAGAAAAAACTTTTATAATGATACTTCTGTGCTTCTTCCTTTTAGTTCTTCAAAATCCTGAGATGCAAACAGATAGAATGAATCATTATTTGTTTTTTCAATACGAAAACAAGGTATGAGATTAGTTCGCTGGGGCGTGGTCTTATAAAGAGTTACATATGCGTATTTATCGAAAAGGAAAAGAGTGTACATAGGAATGATATCTGTGCAATATAGTTTTATCGAACTTTTCTTTCCTTTGTATGGTAGTAAATCTCTTTTGATTGCATCCTTGAACTCGCCAAGTTTTTCAGAAAGTTGAGTATCACTGTATCCAAATTTGCTTGCTATATATTTGAAAGCGGGGCAATCACTGTCATTCTTTAGGATAATAATCTCAAGAGATGTGCTATTTCTCTCCACAAATCTTCGTAAAGAACTGATATTGTTGCTAATGGTGTTCTTTGAATATAAAAGGACAATTCTAACATGTTTGGCAGAACGGATGCATTTTGCAAAATCTATTTCGGTGAAGTCGTTGTGATACTCGGTAATCCCAGCTCTTTTGAGTTGAATGAACTTTGCATTTGTGTCGTAATCCTTTATTCGTTTAGTGTGTTCAAGTAGCTCAATGAATACAAATGAGATTATAAATATCAAGACGGCAATTACTATAGCCCAAAACAGGTTAATTGTATTGGGTAAATAAAAACATGCTGCTGCAAAAATAATACTAACAATAAGCGATATTAATGAAACTAACCATCTATTCATTTCATTATTCTCCTGTGTCTATTTTCATTTGCCCAACTGTTGCCTCGTCAACACAAAGCTGACGAGGCAACAACAATTGGTCCGAGTGACTGGTTTCGAACCAGCGGCCTCGTGGTCCCAAACCACGCGCTCTACCATCTGAGCTACACCCGGATATTCGATTTTCTTATTCTGTCGTTGTGGTCAAACATGTGGTCAAAGACCCATGTTCGAGCGATTTGCCGGGTAGGGGAAGTGCGAAAACCCAAGTGTTTACAAGGGGTTGCGGGATTTCTATTTTCCGGTCAGCGCCGGGGGTGTTACACGCTCCCAAAGCAAGCGCGCTACCAGCTGCGCTACACCCGGATATATTCTTTTAACGCCGGATTTTGAGGCAAGATTTTGCCAAAGAATACCGCGCGGCTGTTTGTCGCGGATCTGCTCATCGCTCACTTGACAGCCCACAAATTATACTATATATTCTGTAAAAACACAAGCAAAAATTGATATCGCAGGCGACCGGAGGGTGAAATGGGGCAAAAACACAGACACGAGAACAAAATGGAGCACAAGGGCACGGTAAGTCTGGAAACGGGCAGGCTGATACTGCGCCGATTCACGCCTGAGGACACGGACGCGTTTTTCAAAAATTGGGGCTCCGATGAGCGCGTGACGGAATTTTTGAGATGGGAAACGTACAGCGACATAGAGGACGCGCGCCGGATAATGGGGGAGTGGGTAGAGAAGTACGATGACACCGCGGTATATCACTGGGCAATAGTTTTGCGCGATTTGGGCGAGCCGATCGGATCAATTTCCGCATGGCTGAACGAAAAGCCGGAAACAGTCCACATCGGCTACTGCATCGGCAGCAGGTGGTGGCACAGGGGCATAACGAGCGAGGCGCTCGACGCGCTTATCCCCTTTTTCTTCAACGAGGTAAAGGCAAACCGCATTGAATCGCAGCACGACCCACGAAATCCGCACTCCGGCGGCGTTATGAAAAAATGCGGCATGCGGTATGAGGGCACGCTCCGGCAGGCGGACCGGAGCAACAAGGGCATCGTCGACGCCTGCGTTTATGCGATTTTGCGAGAGGACTTTTTAAGCGAAAATAAATGAGGCGCGCCTGTGGGAAAACCTTTCCCGCGGGCGTTTTTTATGTCAAATCGCGTGCGGCGTCTCGCTTGCGCGCTAAACTGTTGCACATACGCAAATTATTTGATATAATAAGATGTTAACGCTTAAATTAAATGGGGCATTGCCGGCTTCGGCGGTGTTTTTGGTGAAGGGATATATGAAATACGGAACTTGGAAAATAGCGGGCTTCGACAGGACCGCCGCCGCGTCGCTTTTCAGAAACGGGATAAACCCGCTCGTCGCGGTGCTTTTGGCGTCGCGCGGCATAACCGATACGGAGCGCGCCTATAAATTTATAGAAAACGACACGTCGGTCGTGTGCGACCCATACCTTATGGACGATATGGATAAGGCTGCCGCGCGGATAAAACGCGCCATGGAGAGCGGAGAACACATCGCGGTCTATGGGGACTACGATGTGGACGGGATAACCTCCGCGTGCCTGCTCGCGAGCTTTTTCCGCGATAAGGGCTGTAATTGCGAGATCTACATACCGGAGCGCATGGAGGAGGGGTACGGCGTCAAAACCGGCGCGATAGACACGCTTTGCGCGATGGGCGTCACGCTGATAATCACCGTTGACTGCGGTATAACCGCTATAGACGAGGTGAAATACGCCGCTTCTGTCGGCGTGGATATGATAATCACGGATCACCACGAATGCGGCGAGGCTCTTCCGGACGCCGTGGCGGTCGTTGACCCGAAGCGAAAGGGCGGGAGTTATCCGTACAGCTCGCTCGCGGGAGTCGGTGTGGCGTTCAAGCTCATTTGCGCGGTAGACGGAGACGGATATGAGAGCCTGCTCGAAAAATACGGTGATCTCGTCGCGGTCGGCACGATAGCCGACGTCGTGCCGGTCACGGGCGAAAACAGGTTGTTTATACGGCGCGGACTCGAGATGATAAAAAGCAAAGGCAGACTCGGACTGAAAACGCTTTGCGAGGCGGCGGGAATAGACAGACGGCAGATAACCGCCGGAAACATCGGATTCTCGCTCGCGCCTCGGATAAACGCCGCGGGCAGGCTCGGCTTTACGGATTGCGCCCGCCGGCTATTTATGACGGAGGACGAGAGAGAGGCGGCGGAGCTTGCGGAAAGGCTTTGCGACTTAAACCGCGAGCGGCAGGCGCTTGAGGGTGAATTTTTCGCGCAGGCGCTTGAAATGCTTGAAAAGACGCCTCCGCGCGGATTGCCCATAGTCCTTGCAAGCGGCGACTGGCATCAGGGTATTACCGGCATCGTCGCGTCGCGGCTGACCGAGAGGTACGGGCTGCCCGCCATAGTTATCTGCATAAAGGACGGCGTCGGAAAGGGCTCGTGCCGGAGTTTCGGCGGCTTCAATATGTATGAGGCGCTCGAATACAGCCGTGACTGCATTCTTGGCTTCGGCGGACATGAGATGGCGGCGGGCATAACGATAAAAGAGGACCGCGTCGACGAATTGAGAGAGCGCCTCGGCAGATACTATAACGAGGTCGCGAAAATGCCGCCGGTGCCGGAGCTAAAGGTCGATTTTGAGGTCACAAAGCCTGAACTTTTGGCGATAGAAAATGTGAGGGCGCTGAGCCTGCTTGAGCCGTTCGGAACGGACAATCAATCGCCTGTGCTGTGCTTTAAGAGCGCGGAGGTCGTATCTGTCCTGCCGATATGCGCCGGAAAGCACACAAAGCTGTGGGCAAGCCTCGGCGGGGATGTGTTTGAGTGCGTTTTCTTTTCCAAAACCGCCGAGGAGCTCGGCTTTACGGACGGCAACCGCGTAGACATTGCGTTTACGCCGCAGATAAACGAATTCCGCGGCAGGTGCAGCGTTCAGCTTAATCTTATTGATGCGGCGAGGGCGTAACGTCCTCTCTCGGGGAGATATAAAATGGACATTACCATAGATCCGTCCGTCGAGGCGGGATATAAGGAACTTGAGAATACCATAAAAGAGAATACGTCTATCGCCGACACCGGCAGGATACGCTCAGCGTTTGAGTTCGCCTATGCCGCGCACGACGGGCAAAAGCGAAAGGACGGCACGCCGTTCATCACCCACCCGATAGCGGCGGCGGAGATAATCGCGGAGATGGGCCTCGACGAGGACTCTGTTATCGCCGCGCTTCTGCACGACACGATCGAGGACACGAGCGTCACGCACGAGGCGATAGAAAAGCGCTTCGGCAAGGACGTCGCAGAGATCGTCGAGGGCGTCACAAAGCTCACGCGGGTCGTCTACACGAGCAAGGAAGAAGAGCAGATGGACAACATCCGCAAAATGCTCATGGCGATGGCGAAGGACATCCGCGTCATACTCATAAAAATAGCCGACAGGCTCCACAATATGCGCACGATGGAATACCAGACCGAGGCAAAGCAGCGTGAAAAGGCGCTCGAAACGATGGAGATATACGCACCTATCGCGTACCGCCTCGGCATGCAGAAGATAAAATGGGAATTCGAGGACCTCGCGCTCATCTATCTCGACCCCGTCGGATACCGCGAGATACGGGACGGCATCGCCAATATGGGCACGGCTAACGCGGAGTTCATCGAATTTACGACAAAGCGCATATCGGAAAGGCTTCGCGAGGTCGGCGTTAACGCCTCTGTTTACGGGCGCGTAAAGCACCTTTACAGCATCTACCGCAAGATGTACGGGCAGAACAAGCTGTTTTCAGAGGTGCTCGATCTCTATGCGTTCCGCGTAATTGTGGACGACATCGCGGACTGCTACAACGTGCTCGGCTATATCCACGAGATGTATAAGCCGATACCGGGTCATTTCAAGGACTATATCGGCACACCGAAATCCAATATGTACCAGAGCCTTCACACGACGGTGATCGGCAAAAACGGCATCCCGTTCGAGGTGCAGATACGCACATGGGAAATGCACCATACGGCGGAATACGGCATCGCCGCGCACTGGAAATATAAAGAGGGCATACAGAGCAAGACCACCGGCGAGGAGAAATTCGCGTGGGTGCGACGCCTGCTTGAATCGCAGCAGGACCTTGACGCGCAGGATTTTATACAGTCGCTCAAATTCGATATGTTCGCGGATGAGGTGTTCGTGTTCACGCCGCGCGGCGACGTTATAAACCTGCCCGCGAGATCGACGCCCATCGACTTCGCCTACAACATACATTCCGCCGTCGGCAACAGCATGACCGGAGCCATAGTGAACGGCAAAATGGTCTCGTTCAACTATATCCTCCAAAACGGCGACATCGTCGAGGTGCTGACGAGCAAAAGCTCAAAGGGACCGAGCCGCGACTGGCTGAGCATCGTCGCATCGTCCGAGGCGCGCAATAAGATACGCCAGTGGCTCAAGCGCGAGCGCCGCGAGGAGAACATTATATACGGCAAATCCGGCTTCGACGCGGAGATGAAGCGCGCGGGTATCCCGATGGCAAAGCTCAGCCGCGAGGATATTCTGCCGCGCATACTGCGAAAGGTCGGATTCCCGTCGCTCGACGATATTTATGCGACGATCGGTTACGGCGGCATAACTGCGCAGAAGGTCGTAAACAAGATAGCCGACGAGGTTTTAAGAATAGAGAAGGAGCGCGGCAAAAAAGATGAATTACAGCCGCCTGTTGCCGCAAAGCCGACAGCCCCGAAAAAACCGATCCACGGCATCGTCGTGGAGGGGCTCGACAACTGCCTCGTCAAGTTTTCGCGCTGCTGCACGCCCGTTCCCGGCGACAGCATAATCGGCTTTATAACGCGCGGCTACGGTGTTTCCGTCCATCGCACCGACTGCGCAAACTATCAGAAATCCATAAACGACCAGCAGGAGTCCGGCAGATGGGTCGGCGTATCATGGGCGGACACGGACAATGAAAAATATCAGACGGCGATACGCATAAACGCCGAAAACAGGGACGGTCTGCTCATGGACGTAACGACGGTTTTGAGCGCGCTGAAGGTCAAAATATGCTCCATATCCGCGCGCGACACAGGAGACGGCAAGGCGTCGATATATATGACGATCGCCGTCGGGGACAGAAATGAACTCAGCACGGCGATGACAAAGCTGTCCTATATATCCGGCGTCACGGACGTTGTGCGCTCCGGCGGCGTCGAAAATAAATAGCTCGCGCATCGCGAGGTTGGGAGAATTTTATGAGAGCTGTTGTTACAAGAGTATCTGAGGCGTCGGTCAGCATCGGCGGCAAAATACGCGGGAGCATAGAAAAGGGCTTTTTGGTGCTTATCGGCGTCGCCGTCGGCGACACGGAGGCGGAGGCGAAAAAGCTCGCCGACAAGGTATGCGGCGTCCGCGTATTCGAGGATGAAAACGGAAAAATGAATTTGAACCTTGAGTCTGTCGGCGGAAAGCTCCTCGTCATCTCGCAGTTTACGCTTTACGCCGACTGCAAAAGCCGACGCCCCGGCTTTACCCGCGCGGCGAGACCGGATACGGCTGTGCCGCTTTACGAGCTTTTCCTGCGCGAGTGCCGCGACCGCGGATTTGAAGTAGAATGCGGTGAATTCGGCGCGGATATGCAGGTGTCGTCCGTAAACGACGGACCGGTGACGCTGATATTCGACACGGAGGAATTGTAAAATGCTTATCAAATGTTTTTCACTGGGTCAGCTCGGTACGAACTGCTATATCGTAACGGACGAAAGCACGCTCTCCTCGGTCGTGATCGACCCCGGCGACGAGGCGGCTGTAATTCTGGACTATATCGAAGAAAACCGCCTGAAGGTCGAGCATATCTTCATAACCCACGGGCACTTCGACCACACCGGCGCGGTGCTTGAGGTCGCGGAGGACACGGGCGCCGATATATGGATAAACGAAAAGGAGCTATGCCAGGACGCGCGCGGCGACATGGATTTCTGCTTCTGCCTGCAAGGCATGGCGGTGATGACATACTCTGACGGAGACAGAATACTCTGCGGAGGGCTGACTTTTGAGATAATCGACACGCCGGGGCATTCGCGCGGCTCCGTCATGATAAAATGCGAAAACGCGCTGTTCACGGGCGATACGCTGTTCCGCGACAGCTGCGGGCGCACGGATCTGCCCGGCGGCAGCATGAGAACGCTGCTCGCCTCTCTCAAAAAAATAGCGGAGCTACCCGGCGATTTTGAGGTCTATCCCGGACACATGGAGGCGACCTCGC
>JAFWVB010000129.1 GCA_017518445.1 Oscillospiraceae bacterium
CAAAGGGCAGAAACGTCGTGCTCGATAAGAAATTCGGCTCTCCGCTCATCACGAACGACGGCGTCACGATAGCAAAGGAGATCGTGCTTGAGGACGCTTTTGAAAATATGGGCGCGCAGCTCGTCAAGGAGGTCTCCTCCAAGACAAACGACGTCGCGGGCGACGGCACGACGACGGCGACCGTTTTGGCGCAGGCAATGATCCATGAGGGAATCAAGAACATCGCCGCCGGCGCAAACCCGATGGTAATGCGCAGGGGCATTCAGATGGCAGTCGATACCGCTGTCGGCACTATCAAGGCAAATTCCAAGCCCGTCGCGGGCTCGGACGATATAGCGAGAGTCGGCGCGGTCTCGTCGGGAGACGAGACGATAGGAAAGCTCATCGCGGAGGCGATGGAGAAGGTCTCGCAAAACGGCGTAATCACGGTGGAGGAGTCCAAAACTGCGGACACCTATTCCGAGGTGGTTGAGGGTATGCAGTTCGACCGCGGCTACGTCACGCCGTACATGGTTACTGACGCGGAAAAGATGGAGGCGGTGCTCGACGATCCGTATATCCTCATCACCGACAAGAAAATTTCAAACACGCAGGAGATACTGCCGCTTTTGGAGCAGGTCGTTCAGACCGGCAAAAAGCTCCTTATCATCGCGGAGGACGTCGAGGGCGAGGCTCTCGCGACGCTCATTCTCAACAAGCTGCGCGGCACGTTCACCTGCATCTGCGTAAAGGCGCCCGGCTTCGGCGACAGGCGCAAGGAGATGCTCAAGGATATCGCCGTTCTGACCGGCGGTCAGGTCATCTCAAGTGAGATCGGCATGGAGCTCAAGGACGCCACCGCAGATATGCTCGGCACGGCGAGACAGGTCAAGGTCAGCAAGGAGAACACGGTGATCGTTGACGGCGCGGGCGACAGCGACGATATAAAGGGTCGCATCGCCGAGATAAAGGCGGGGATCGAGAACACGACCTCTGATTACGACCGTGAAAAGCTGCAGGAGCGTCTCGCGAAGCTCGCGGGCGGCGTGGCGGTCATCAAGGTCGGCGCGGCGACGGAGACCGAGATGAAGGAGAAGAAGCTCCGCATCGAGGACGCGCTCAACGCGACGCGCGCGGCTGTCGAGGAAGGAATAGTCGCGGGCGGCGGCACTGCCTTCGTCGTCGCGGCGAAGGAGGTCGCAAAGCTCGTCGGCACGCTTTCCGGCGACACGAAAACAGGCGCGCAGATAGTCGAGAAGGCGCTCCGTGCCCCGCTCATGCAGATCGCGGAAAACGCCGGTCTCGAGGGCGCTGTCATTCTCGATAAGGTAAACGGAAGCGACGATGTGAACTTCGGCTTCGACGCGGCGGAGGAGGTCTACTGCGACATGATAAAGACCGGCATCGTCGATCCTGCGAAGGTCGCGAGAAGCGCGCTGGAGAACGCGGGCTCTGTCGCGGCTATGGTCATAACTACCGAGTCGCTCGTCGCAGACATTCCGGAGCCTCCGGCTCCCGCGATGCCGGGCGGACCCGACATGGGCGGCATGTATTAAGATTTTTTATAAAAACGGTGCGTACGGAGCGGCTTGCCGCTCCGTACGTTTTTCATATACATACCGACTACCCGCGGCGAGGCTGTTTCAGCAGCTGTGATAAGCACAAGTGAGAATTATTGGTTAAATTGTACAATAAAAACGTGATATATTTTGCTATTTTTTCATGTTGACAAATAAGCGGGGATATGCCATATTAAAAGCAGAAACATGAATTATGTTCATATAGCAAAACGACACTGAAAAAGCGCGAAGCTGCGGCAGACAGGCAAGTGAATGCCCGGCGGAGGCGCGGCTTGCGGTTATTGATATTTCGGCAATTATAAGGGTAAAGATTTGAAGGATAACGTCAATCGCATCGGGAAATCTCGACCTTATATTTTTTTATGAAAGGATGAATTGTTGTGGATAAGTATATGCTTATCGGGTTCTTCGGCGCGCTGATAGCTCTGGTTTTCGCCATGCTCCAGCGGAAGAAAGTGCTCTCCTATTCGGAGGGCAGCGAAAAAATGCAGAAAATCGCGAGATCGATCCGCGAGGGCGCGAACGCCTACCTGAAGCACCAGTACACCACCGTCGCAAAGGTGTTTGCGATAGTGTTCGTGGTGCTTCTTGTTATGGCGTTTGCGACTAAAGGGAAAATGCTCTCGAAGTTCACGCCGTTCGCTTTCGTCACGGGCGGAGTGTTCTCTATGCTTGCGGGCTTTATCGGAATGCGCATCGCCACTAACGCCAATGCGAGAACGGCGCAGGCGGCAAGCGAGAGCCTCAACCGCGGACTTCGCGTTGCGTTCTCGTCCGGTTCGGTTATGGGATTCACGGTCGTCGGGCTCGGTCTTTTGGATATCACACTTTGGTTTGTCCTGCTGCGCTATGCGTTCGGTATCGACGACCCGACAACGCTCGGAAACGTCATGGTCATGAACGGCATGGGTGCGAGCTTTATGGCGCTGTTTGCCCGCGTGGGCGGCGGCATTTACACGAAGGCTGCCGACGTCGGCGCTGACCTCGTCGGAAAGGTCGAGGCGGGAATCCCGGAGGACGATCCGAGAAACCCCGCGACAATC
>JAFWVB010000130.1 GCA_017518445.1 Oscillospiraceae bacterium
ATAGCCGGAGCCGTTGGGCTGATAGAAGGTCTCATAGCTCGGAGTGCATGTGCCGTGATTGCCGTCTACATTGTAGTACACAACAACTTCATACATATCCGCGATGCCGTCCGGACCATTACCGTCCGAACCGCCGCCGATGAAGTCCTCGAGCTTCCAAACAGCGTAGAGTATCTTGTCGCCGGTGAAGTCGACGGTCTCGCCGTCCTGGTACTGAACAGCGCCGTTCGCGGTCTCAGACCAACCCTCAAAGACATAGCCGGTCTTAGAGAAGCCGTTTCTGGTCAGAGCTGTCGGTACGCCGATCGTGATGGTCTGCGGAGCCATGCCGCCGCCTGTCGCACCGTTGCCGTTGAAGGTCACGGTGTACTGAAGCGCCTTCCATGTCGCCTTGACCGTTACGTCCTCATCGGGCATCTCGAAGCTCTTAGCGGTTTTCCACACGAGGCTCGTGGGAGAAACCGTCGTCCAGCCCGTGAACTCATAATACTGTCTGGTCGGATCTGCCAGTGTGACAGTATCGCCATACTTCGCAGTCATCGGGTTGGTTGCTGCATTGGTGCCGTTATCAAGCTCATAGTTGATAGCGTGACTATTCGCTTCCCAAACCGCGTAAAGCGTGATGGTAGCGTTTGCATTTGCGATGTTGTTGACGCTCGCCTTATCGCCGTATACCACACCGCCGGTCGCACTTGTCGCCCAGCCCTTGAAGGTATGACCGGGCACACTGAATCCGATTGCGGTCAACGCGGTGGCTTCGCCGCGATTGATGGTCTGATCCGCCATCGTGCCGGTCGCGGCAGCGTTGTTAGCGTCAAAATGTACCTTATAGGTATCGCGAGTCCACTGCGCCGTGAGCTTGACATTGCTTGCCGGCATCGTGAAGGTGGTGGCGTTAGCCGCTACGGTCAGCGTGCTCGGATCTGCTGTCCAGCCTGTCAGCGTGTAGTTTGTCTTGGTCGGGGCTTTGAAGGTGACCGTTGTGCCGGCATTCGCCTTAGTCGGGTTTGCCGGTGTTACAGTGCCGCCGGCATAGTCCCAAGTGATGTTAAACTCGTTGCCCTTCCAAACCGCGTAGAGCGTGATGGTCTCGCCTGCTCTCGCAAGGTTCGTGACAGCCTGCTCATCGGTGTAGGCCCTCGTGCCTGTAGCGGTGGTTGCCCAACCGTCGAAGGTGTGACCTGTCCTGCTGTAGCTGTTCTTCGTCAGCTTGGTAGAAACGCCGATCTCGATCTTCTGATCAGCCATCGCAGTGCCTGTACCGTTGTTGGCATTGAACTTAACGGTGTAGAAATTGTCATTCCACTTCGCGTACACGGTCGCGCCGCCCGCGGGCATCAGATCCGCGTCTGTAAGCGCCTTGGTGCAGGCAGAATCGGTGAACCAGCCGCCGAAGGTGTAATACTGCTTCGTGGGCGCCTTGTAGTTCGAAGCGGTCAGGAACGAATTCATCTTCGCACCCGTCGCTATCTGGAACGAGGACGCGCCGCCGGACGGGATCGTGCCGCCCTGGGTATCAAGCGTAAGGGTCTGATTTGACGCCTTCCAGTTTGCGGTCAGCGTACCTGTGCCGGGGAGGGGATCGCCCATCTTGAAATCTTCAGCCGCGGTCGAACCCGTGCGGGTGAAGGTCCACTTGTCGAACTCATAACCGTTTTTGCCTTCGGTCGTGATGTTGAAGGACGAAGTGTCTGTGCCGGGCCATACATTAGGAATAGTCTGGTCGGCGGTTATCGCGGTTCCGTTGACTTTTATCGTACCCTTGCTCGTATCGCCAACCTCAACGGTAAGCGTTCCCTTGGCGATAAAGCCGACATAGATGCGGCTGTTATGCTCTCCGCCTACATTGCCCGGGTTCGGGAGCACGATATTCTTGGTCGACGCCACTGTCTGTGTCGCAGCGTCGGTCACGACCGCGTCGGAGTCGGTCATATAACCGCTGGTTGCGTCATAAGCTATCTGCTTTGTGAAGCGCACGTCGCTCGTAGCTCCGGGCAGGGTGAACCTGACGACGTAATTGTTCGCGTTGGCAAGACCGTTGAAGGCATATTTGCCGCCGCCGGCTGTCGTCTTTGTATCAAGTAGGTTCGTGCCCTGGAGAAGCTCTACCGTGACGCCGTCGCGCGTGGTATCCGTGCCGGCGGTGTACTTGCCGTCACCGTCGACGTCGTTGAACGCGATACCGGAGATAGTCGCCATCGCAAGTCTTGCGGCGACCCAGCCGGAATCTTTATATCCGTCTCCGTCGGGAGTTTGTCTGAAAATACGGACACGGAACTCGTTCATCGCGTTGTTGAGTCTCTGGTTCTGGTCGACCTGCGCATCGGTGACGTTGACCGTCAGCGGGAGCTGGAATGTCCACTCGTCTTGTATCGGGATGTTCTTCGTCGAAACGATTCCGATCATCGTGACGGTGCTGAGGTCTGCCGGAGCCGTGGTCGAACCGGCGGTCGTCGGGACGCCGTTAGCGTCGAGCGTGACCTTGCCGGTGTAATACACGAACTGGAACGGATTCGTGGTTGCGTCGCCCACCTTGAGGGTCGGCGCTCCGGCGAGCTTCATCGGCCAGTTGTACGCCTTATACTGATAGTGGTCGTACTGAGCGTCGGAAGCGGGATCCGTGAGCGACGTGAAGACTGCGTTTGAATCGAACGTGCCGCTCGGTATCGGGATGTATGTCTTCGCGGCGTAAGTGCCGGAAGCATTTTTGAAGGTGTTTCTGATCGTTACGTTGTAGTAGACGTTTGCGCCCGGCTTGAGTGCGACGACGTTGCCGTTCGTGCCGGCGTTATGGTTGCCGACAGGCTCGGACATTGCCGCGTCCTTCGAGAGGGTCACAAAAGCGCTGACCGTCTCTGCGTTCGAAACGAAGATATTTCTGCCATTGCTGACAAACGCGTTCATTTCGGTCGTGTCGCCGTTGCCGTTTAAATCAAAAACGTCAGGATTATTATTCGAGCTTGAATATTGGGTAGCGGCAAAGTCCGGTCTGCCCAAAAATGTCAATTTGCCAAGGTCAAAGTTGCCGGTGGGATAGTTATCGTCGAAACACAAATCACCGTAAAAGTAAACTCTGGTTCTGGGCATATATCTGCCTGCGCTGTCAATAGTGGTCAGGCGTGTTTTGTCCGCCCAGAGCTTGTAAACGGTGTATTGTTCACCATTATATGTGATCGGGGTAGCCAGCGGATCTGCGTGGACGAGCGACTGCGGGATGTCCGCGGCATTAACGCCGCCGGAGCCGTTGTCGGTCGTGGTGTAGGTCTGCCCGTCGATATTGTAGGTACAGGGGCGCTCGGTCCAAAACTTCGCGGTGACGTTTTCAAGCGATACGCCGGTAGGCAGAACTACTTGAATGACCTGTTCTTCAATTACACCTCTAAGTCCGCCGCCGAAGTTAGCCGCAAAGATCACACTTCCGCTCTCCCCCTGTGCGATGGAGGCAGGACCACCGAAGGCAAGAGCACTGTATCCAGCGCGGTTCTTTTCACCACGCAAGTAGAACTTCAGGTTGGTCGTCTTGGGTGTTGTGCTGTTAACGGGACCGACAGTGACCGTAAAGGCACTCTCGGTATTTTTGGTGGGGTCGGGGTCAACCGCGGACGCCTTGAAGTTTCCGGTGATACAGCCGCCAAGATTTCCGTTGTTAGCGGATGTAACATAGTCGGCGCTGAACTTGCCGCAGTTTGCCTCTATGCTTGTGATGTATAGGTTCTCCGAAAGGAAAGAGTTTTTATCGTGCAGAGCGCCGACATTGACATACGCATGCTGGGACGGAGCGTTGTATCCGTAATGCGTCTCCGTCGCCCATGTGGAGTAGGTGTATGTCTGGTTGTTGCTGAGCGTGACCTTGAGGTCTTTGAGCTCGCTCGTCAGTGTCGTGTCAAGCGGGAAAGTTACGCCCTTTACCTCTACCTCGGGACCGAAGTCGAATTTTACGACCTGATCCTGGTCAACGGCGCCGTTTGCCTTAAATAAGACTGAAGCCAACACGTCGACAGTACCCCTGTCGTTTGTGGGGTTATTGCTAAGATAGCTACTGCTGTTTGTTGAATTGTTCACTGTAAGGTCGTTTGTATTCGCGCCTATTGTGGTCTTTTCATGAGTATATACGAGATAATCGGACTCTGTCAAGACGGTGCCGTCATACATCGTCGCTTGGATAGACAGACCATTATCATACTGACCTTCAGTGATGCCGTCAGCGATGTCACCGAAAATAGAGTAGTCAAATGTATTAGGTTTAGTCAACTCATAAAACTTATCGACTTCTACGGTAAAAGTATGAGTTGTGGCGTCCCAAGTCCAGTATGTGTTCGGCAGTTCTTCATTCTGGGTTCCTGTTTTTTCATTGTAGAATTTCACGGACGAAACTTTCGACACATACGGCAGGGTCAGCACCTGCTTCATTTTTTTAACAAAGCCGGATCTCAAGTTCATGCCGTAGTAGTTTTCCGGACCGGTGTTGCGTAAAATCTTTACGTTTTTCGCGCCGGCAACGTGAGAGCCGCCGCGAAGTTCCTTCCAACTGTTCCAGTCGCTCCATACGCCTATGGGATCTGTCTCGCGTATCGTCACATCTCCGGCGGCGCTGGTTTTCACAGGTGTATTGCCGGAGGCGCCAACCTCATAAAGCTCTACCTTCAGGAAGTCGGTTACCTTGTCGCCGTCGTATGCGATAACTTGATGCGGCCGGATAGCGAGACGATCAGTTAAGCAGGTGGACGCTGTATTACCAGACGCGATGTGGTAGTCAAGGATACGGTAGTCGTCGCTTATATCAGCGCTCGTACCGTTATCGTCATAGTAAATGTCCATGCCGTCGATGAACTGGTCAATGCCTAACTGGTCAACATTGACCCAGTTCATGCCTTGAGTCCATGTAAACCAGCGATTCGTATTACCGGCAGCATTTTTATAGGAATACTCAGCCGGCAGCAATTCGTCGATGTTAGTGCCGTTCCAGTTGCCGTTCGCGCGCGGCGCCATCGTGAAGATGAACGGCTGCTTCAGCGCGATATGGATTATGTAATCCTTATTTAAATCCAGACCGGACCATGAGATGTTCAAGGCCTTGGAGCCTTGGTCATTTGAGCTGGTATTCCAGTCGCCGCCGCTCCAGCCGCTGACGCCCACGTTGAGCTGCTCGCCCGCCGCACGCGCGTTGATCTCGAATACCGGCATGATGGACAACACCATGACGAGCACGAGAAGCAATGCCAGCGGCTTTTTGAGCCATCGGCTTGTTTGCGTGTTTTGCATATTTTGTTTTCTCCTTTTCGTTTTTTTGTGTTTTGCGTTTTGTCTTGCGTGTGTTTGCGTGGGTTTGTTGCGTGGTTTTGTTGCGTGTGTTGTTGCGTGTGTTGCTTGGTGCGTGGTTTTGTTGCTTGGCGCGTGTTAGGTTTTTGCCGCGCCCCCCGCGCACCTTGCGCGCGTTTGTTGCATTGGCGCGTGTCAGGTTTTGCCGCCCCCCGCGCACCTTGCGCGCGTTTGTTGCATTGGCGCGTGTGTTGCTTGGCGCGTGTTAGGTTTTTGCCGCGCGCCCCCGCGCACCTTGTACACGTTCCGTGTATTGTGGTTTTGCCTTGTACACGTTCCGTGTATCGCGGTACACACCCGCGCACCTTGCGCGGTCTTTGCCTGTTGCGTGGTTTTGTTGCGTGTTTTTGCGATTTGTCCTTTGTTCTGTTAGTTGTCTTTGTGTTGTGCCGCGAGCGCCATGTTCACATTTCGTGTACCGGCGTTCGCCCTTGTACACATTTCGTGCACCCCCGCACGCCCCGCGAATGTTCACGCTTCGTGTACCGACGTTCACATTTCGTGTACCGCCCATACACCGGCGTTTGCGTAAGCGCCCGCCCCGGCGTGTTCACCGCGCGCGCGGTGTGTACTTTGCGTGTACATTGTACACGCTTCGTGTACTCGTTCCTATTTCGCTAAATCTTTTTTTGCACCACCTGCTCTCCCCATTTGACCTCTGTCACATTCCTAAATTTTTATCTAAATAATTAGACTATATGTGAAATCCCGACGCGCGACGCGCTTGCCGCGCCCCGGAATGTATCACCTAAAATCATGATCGCTGTGTCTGCCCGCCGCGCGGATCGCCGCGCCGCGGATCGCGAATATCGCGCTATATACATTAAATAAAATATATATCCGCTTGCCCGGCTAACCGGATCGCAGCTCGCATATCTCGGCGTTCATCTGCTTCATCGCAATTTTCAGCAGGTCAACGTCTGCCTCGATCTTCTCTACCCGGCTTATCGGCGCCATCGCGTCGAGCTTGTCGTTTATGGCTTGGATCCCCTCCGCCAGGAGGTTGAATTTCGGATCGAATACAGACTCCATCATGACGCGCGCGTTGTGCATTATCCGCGCCTCTGACTCGGCGATCTGCCGTGTCATGTTTTGGGAAATGCGATCCTCCGCCTCGGCGATCTGTTTTGCCGTGTTTTGTGTGATCCGCGCCTCAAACTCGTCAAACCGTTTGTCGATAGCCTCAAACCGTTTGTCAATGTCGTCGAACCGTTTGTCCCTTTCGGCGAACTTTTCATCGACGTTCTTCATTATTCGCGTCTCTGACTCGTCGAACATCTGCCGCAATACCTGCATGTCGTTTTTATCGAGCATTTTCTCAACTCCTTTGCTTGACCGCCTGCTCAAAACGCGCCGATTTACATAACGCGATGCGCGCACTTACGGACATTACTCTAATTTACACTATATAATACCATAAAAATACCAGCGGTATCAAGTGTTTTTTAACTTTTTTTGAAAAATTTGTGTCCGTTTTGTATCCGCGTCCCCCACTTTCTTCTTCCTTCTTCGTCTGATGCCGCTGATTATTGCAGCGTAAAATGTGTATCCGACGGCAAAATAGCGCATTTTCTCTGATTTTGCAGTGCTTGCCAATGTTTTCTCAATGTCGTAAAAAACGACGGGCATTAGTGTAAAATCTTTTACGTTAGTAAAAATATTGCGTGAAAATATGGACATTAGTAAAAATATCCCGCCATTGGGCGGGCAGTTATGACGGAGAAGCGAACCCCCATGCCCGCCAACGGCGGGCATGGGGGTTTTATGTTTTCTCGCTTTTACGGCTTAGGTCCCGCCGCTTTTACTTCGTCGCTCATGTTGGTGTACTTCTTGAAGTTTTCATTGAACGACTCGGCAAGCGTTTTTGCCATCTTCGCGTACTCCGCCTTGTCCTCCCACGTGTTCTCGGGGATAAGAAGCTCGGACGGGACGCCCTCTATAGATGTCGGTACCGCGACGCCGAAATACGGGTCTGTCACAAATTCGGACTTTTCGATCTCGCCTGTCAGCGCGGCGGTCACCATCGCGCGGGTATATGACAGCTTCATGCGCTTACCCGTGCCGTTCCAGCCGGTGTTTACGAGATAGACGTGCGCGCCCGCCTTTTCGACCTTGTCCGCGAGCATCTCGGCATAGATGGACGGGTCGAGCGGCAAAAACGGCTCTCCGAAGCAGGTGGAGAACGTCGGAACGGGCTCCTTGACGCCGATCTCTGTCCCCGCGAGCTTGGAGGTGAAGCCGGACACGAAGTAGTACATCGCCTGGTTGCGGTCGAGCCTCGATATCGGCGGCATTACGCCGTAAGCGTCGGCGGTGAGGAATATGACGGTCTTCGGGACGCTCTCGCTCATGCCGGAAAGCTCCGCATTCGGGATATACTCAACGGGGTAGCCGACGCGGCTGTTGACCGCGAGCGAATCGTCGTCGAAATCGAATTCTCGCGTCTCCGGATCCATCACGACGTTCTCGACGAGAGCGCCGAATTTGATCGCGTTGTATATCTCCGGCTCGCCCTCGGCGGAGAGGTTGATACATTTCGCGTAACAGCCGCCCTCGAAATTGAAGACGGAGTCGTCAGACCAGCCGTGCTCGTCGTCGCCGATGAGCTTTCTGTTCGGATCGGCGGAAAGCGTGGTCTTGCCTGTGCCGGAGAGTCCGAAGAACACGGCGGAGTCGCCAGCGTCGCCGATGTTCGCGGAGCAGTGCATCGGGAAAACGCCCATCTTGGGCAGGATGTAGTTCATTACGGAGAAAACGCTCTTCTTTATCTCGCCCGCGTAGCGGCTTCCGGCGATCAAAACGAGCTTTTTCTCATAGTCTATCATTATCGCCGCCTCGCTGCGCGTGCCGTCGCGCTCCGGTATGCATTTGAAGCCCGGCGCGGCGATTATCGTGTAATCCTCCTCAAAATCCTTGAGCTGATCCGCGGTCGGTCTGCGGAGGAGCTGATGGATAAACAAATTCTGCGACGCCAGCTCGTTCACGATGCGGAAACGCTTCGTGTACTTCGGATCCGCACCGGCAAAGCCGTCGAATATAAATATGTCTCTGTTCTGAAGGTATGCGATCATTTTTTCGTAGATGGCGTCAAACTGCTCCTGCGTGCAGGGGACGTTCACGCTTCCCCACGCGATCTCATCGTGGACGCCCTTGCTGTCGACGATGAATTTGTCCTTCGCGCTGCGTCCGGTGTACTTGCCGGTCTTGACGACAAGCGCGCCGCTGTTGGAGAGCGTGCCCTCGCCGCGCTCGAGCGCCTTTTCGACGAGAGCCGCCGGAGCGAGATTGCGATAGACGTTCTTTGGATTGATAATGCCCAGTTTTTCAAGTCCGTAAGTTTCCATGCGTTTTACCTCCATGTAAATTTTCCTGTATGCATTATATCCTCAACGCGCGGAAATATCAACCTTATATTTTTATATCCGCGCCCCGTAAACGCTCAAAAAGCGCGATACAGCCGCGCTCTATGTCGATCCACGCGCGCTCAAAATCGCCGGTGTACCACGGGTCGGACACCTCGCCGCCTGTTCCCGTATAATCCAAAAGCAGCGATATTTTGCCTTTCGGGTCGCCGGAGCATATCCGAAGCATATTTTTTATGTTGTATCCGTCCATACCGACGAGCAGGTCGTACTCCTCGTAATCACGCGCGGTAAGCCTGCGCGCCGTCTTTCCGGCGCAGCTTATCCCGTGCTCTAAGAGCTTTCGCCGCGCAGGCGGATATACGGGGTTTCCGAGCTCCTCCGCGCTCGTCGCTGCGGAGGCAATCGTGAAATCAGCCTCCCTGCCCGCCTTTTTCACTATGTCCTTCATTATGAATTCCGCCATCGGACTTCGGCAGATGTTGCCGTGGCAGACGAATAGTATCTTTGTCAAATGCGATCAGCCTCCCGAAAAGCCGTGTTCCGCCGCGTTTTACGGGCTTAATAATCAATCAAGGATCCGTTGTATTTCCTCTGGGCTTTAATTATCAGCCACATACCGGTGACAAGTCCAACTCCATAAGCGATCCATCCCAAGCCCGTCTGAAACGCGAGATTTATTATCCCTGTAAGGCAAACCCCGACGCCCATAATAAGAAGTCCTATTCCAATAAGGCGTGTATATGCGGGCACATCGGGCTCCTGCACACTTTTTTGATGGTAGCCTGCGATAATGCCTGTCATCTGCTTTTTCCAGATAAGCAGCCCCATCACAATAAGCGCAAGTCCCACAAGCATAATAATTATATATGCGGCTATCATTGTAAATTCACCTCAAATATTCAGCAATGTATTACATCTTCTCGCGCAGCCATGAGAGCACGTCGTTATATACGGTTTCACGATCCGGCTCGTTCAATATCTCGTGCCGGTCGTCCTTGTAGAGCTTCAGCGAAACGTCCGTCATGCCGGCTTTCAGAAACGCCCTGTAAGCGCGCGCAACGCCCGCGCCCGCCTCTCCGACTGGGTCGAGCGCGCCGGCGATGAAAAACACGGGCAGATCCTTTCGCATATGCGCGATATTCGCGGGATCGGAGATGTACTGTATACCGCACATCATATCGCGGAAAAGCCCGACGGATACCGTGCCGCCGCACATCGGATCCTGCGCGTAGGCGATGATATTCTCCTCGTTTCGGCTGAGCCACTCAAGCCCTGTTTTTACCGGCTTGAATTTTCTGTTATATCCGGCGAAGGCGAGCTTCTGCACCGTCCTGCTGCGCGAGCGCGGTCCGTTTTTGCGGCATTTGTGCTCCGCGAGCATTCTTCCCGCCGCGACAAGTCCCGCCCTCTGCTGACCCGTGCCGCAGATAACGGCGGCGTCGAAATCGTCCGGGTGGGCTATTATATAGGTGCGCGCGAGAAAGCTCCCCATGCTGTGCCCGAACACGGCGCGCTTTACGTCCTGGTATTTCTCCCTCTGTATCTCCGCGAGCGTGCGAATATCCGATACGACCGTGTTCCAGCCGTCATGCTCGCAGAAAAAGCCCCTGTCGTCGCCGGATGCGACGCTTTTGCCGTGACCGAGGTGGTCGTTTGCGGCGACTGCATAACCGTTTTCCGCGAGAAAGCGCATGAAGTCCTCGTAACGACCGGAGTGCTCGACGACGCCGTGCACGATCTGCACCGTGCCCCTTATCTCGCCGTCCGGCACGCACTCGCGGACATATATCTCCGTCCTGCCGTCGTTTGACGGAAACGTAAATTCATTGAAACAAGGCATGGAAATTTTGCCCCTTTCGTTGTATAATGTTCCTGTAACAGTATTTTATTACCGACAAAAACCGCTGTCAACAGAAAAGAGGTAGGATTTATGTCTAAATACGTAATGGCGCTCGATCAGGGCACGACAAGCTCGCGGGCTATCATATTCGACGACACGGGCGGCATAGTCGCCGCCGCTCAAAATACGTTCCGTCAGATATACCCGCGCCCGGCGTGGGTGGAGCATGATCCGTATGATATACTCGCCTCGGAATTTGCCTCCATGCGCGATGCTCTCCAAAAGAGCGGGCTGCGCGGCTCGGATATCTCCGCGATAGGCATAACAAATCAGCGCGAAACAACGCTTGTCTGGGACAGGGAAACCGGTATGCCGGTCTATAACGCCATCGTGTGGCAGTGCCGCCGTACTGCGGATATGTGCGACACTCTCAAGGCGGCGGGGCTTGAAGAAAAGGTGCGTGAAAAAACCGGACTTCTGATAGACGCTTACTTCTCCGGCACTAAAATCAAATGGATACTCGACAATGTTTCTGGCGCGAGAGAGCGCGCGGAGGCGGGACTTCTCTCCTTCGGCACTGTCGAGAGCTGGCTTATATGGAAGCTTACCGGCGGCAGGGCGCACATATCCGATTACTCAAACGCGAGCCGCACGATGCTGTTCAACATAAACACTCTCGAATGGGACGGAGAGCTGTGCGATATGCTGTCCGTGCCGATGTCTATGCTGCCGAAGGCCGTGCCGAATTCTATGGAATACGGCGTCGTGGCGAGCGGCATAGACGGTCTCGGGCAACTCGCCGGAGTGCCCGTCTGCGGCGCGGCAGGCGATCAGCAGGCGGCTCTGCTCGGTCAGGGGTGCATATCGAAGGGAGAGGCAAAAAACACTTACGGTACAGGCTGTTTCACTCTGATGAACACCGGAGCGGACGTACCTAAAAGCTCGTCGGGGCTTTTGACCACGGTAGCCTGGCAGATAGGCGGCAAAACAACTTACGCGCTCGAGGGGAGCGTTTTCAACGCGGGCAGCACGATACAGTGGCTCCGCGACGGTCTCGGCATAATAAGCACCGCGCGCGAGTGCGACACTCTGGCAGAGAGCGTACCGGATAACGGCGGCGTGTACCTTGTACCCGCGTTCACGGGTCTCGGCGCGCCGTATTGGGATATGTACGCGCGCGGCACTATAACCGGACTAACGCGGGGCTCAACACGCGCGCATATATGCCGCGCCGCGCTTGAGGGCATAGCGTATCAGGTAAAGGATCTGCTCGACGCGATGGAGCGCGACGGCGTCGAGCTGTCCGTGCTTAAGGTAGACGGAGGCGCGAGCGTCAGCGACGTAATGCTTCAGTTTCAGTCCGATGTGCTGCGAAAGCCGATAGACCGTCCGAGGATAGTGGAAACCACGGCGCTCGGCGCGGCGTTTCTGGCGGGACTCGCCGCCGGAGTGTGGAGTGGAACAGACGACCTCGCGCGGCTTCGTGAGTGCGAGAGGATATTCCTCCCGCAGATGGGCTCGGCGGAGGCGATAAGCTGCTGCGACGGCTGGCGCCGCGCCGTCGGGTGCGCCGCCGGATGGACAAAGCACTAAAATATGCACATAAAAAAATTCCCACGTACTTGTACGTGGGAGTTTTTTTGGAGCTAGTGGGGTGACTTGAACACCTGACCTGCTGATTACGAATCAGCTGCTCTACCGACTGAGCTACACTAGCGAGTGCTATATTTTTATTCGCTTGGGTAGTATAACACAAACTTTTCCCGCCGTCAATAACAATAATTAAAATCGCGGAATATTACAGATAGTAATATGAAATTTTTGCCCCATGCAAAAATTTCGGACATTGAACAAAAAATATCGACGTCGAATTTCCGTCTTTTATTATTTTGTTTTCCTTTTCTTGAAAAGTGTGTAAAAAAACGGCTTTTCGGGCAGTTTTCGTCAGAGGGCTTATGGAAACCCGCGGCGATTATCAGTTTACGTAACATTATGTCATATTTTTGTTTACTGAAAGTTATCCACATTTTCCACAGAGTTTTACACAATGCTGAAAGCACTGTAAAATAGCAGATTTTTGAGTAAATACCTATTTTTACCAAACTCTGTAACGCGATTTTTACAAGTTTTTTATTTCTGATTTAATTTACATAATTTGCGTTTTATTCACCTTTTTCACGCCATGCCCGAAAAAAGCCCCGAATTTGCAGGACACACATCGTTTCCTGCAAGTTCGGGGCGGGCACGGTCATATAATGAGCCTGTCTATATCCATCGTGGCGTATGCGTTCAAGTCGCTCTCCGCGCGTATGCCGGCGAGATATTCATAATAGCCCTGACAGCCTATCATCGCCGCGTTGTCTCCGCAAAGCCGAAGCGGTGGCACGAAAAGCCGCTTTCCCTCGCGCAAAGCCGCCGCCTCAAAATCCGCCCGTATGCGCGAATTCGCTGCGACGCCGCCCGCGACGGCGATCGTATCATAGCCGAGAGAGCGCGCCGCGTCCATCGTGCGCGGCACGAGCGTATCGCTCACCGCCGCCGCGAATGAAGCCGCGAGCCCCTGCTTATCAAGCGTTTCGCCCTTCTGCTCCGCGTTGTGGACGATGTTCACCACAGCCGTTTTCAGACCTGAAAACGACATATCGTAAGGATGCCCGTCGATTTTGGATCTCGGCAGCTTGAACGCCGTGTCGTCGCCGCCCTGCGCGAGCCTGTCCATAGGCAAGCCGCCCGGATACGGCAGTCCGAGCACGCGCGCTGCCTTATCAAAGCACTCCCCCGCCGCGTCGTCGTGCGTCGAGCCGATAACGCTCATGTCCGTGTAGCCGCGCACGTCCACGATCACCGTGTTGCCGCCGGATATGGCGAGGCAGACAAACGGCGGCTCAAGCTCCGGAAAGGCTATGTAATTTGCCGCGATATGCCCGCGCACGTGGTGTACCGGAATGAGCGGCACATTAAGGCTCATCGCCGCGCCCTTTGCGAAATTAACACCCACCAGAAGCGCGCCGATAAGCCCCGGCGCGTAGGTCACGGCGACGGCGTCGATGTCACTCCGCTCTATCCCCGCCTTTGTGAGTGCGCTATCCGCGAGGCGGCTTATGACCGTTATGTGGTTTCTCGACGCGATCTCCGGCACTACGCCGCCGTAGAGTGCGTGCATATCATCCTGTGAGAATATCTCGTCCGCGAGCACCTCCCTGCCGTTTCGCGTCACGGCGACGGCAGTTTCGTCACAGGACGATTCTATGGACAAAATGAGCATTACCCGTTTCCCTCCGCTCTTATTCTTATCATTATTACCGCGTCCTCCTTCGGCGCGTCGTAATAGCCGCGGCGTATGTTCAAATCGTAAAAGCCGTATTTTTTGTAGAGCGCCCTCGCGGGTGCGTTGCTCTCGCGCACGTCGAGAAACACCGTGTCCACGCCCCTTTTCGCCGCCTCCTCAAGAAGCCGTGCCATAAGCTTATCGCCCACGCCCTGCCGCCGGAGGTCTTCCGAAACGGCGATGTTGTATATCTCGCCCTCGTTTTTGTACGTTTTCATTATCGCAAAGCCGACGGTCACGCCGTCGTCTTCAGCCGCCAAAAATATCGAATTCTTGTCCTCCAGCTCGGACATGAAGCTCTTTTCCGACCACGGGAGCGAGAATATCTCGCGCTCTATCTCCGTTATCTCCTTTATATGCCGCACCTCGGCAAACACTATCTCCATGTCACTTCGCCTCATACCACGATTTTCCGAAGGACGTGTCCGCGGTTATCGGCACGGAAAAGCTCGCCGCGCTCTCCATCTCCTCCTTGAGGATCGCGCTTATCAGCTCCTTTTCCTCCTCCGGACACTCGACGATGAGTTCGTCGTGTATCTGTAGCAGGAGCCGCCCCCGTACGCCCTCTGCTTTCAGGCGGCGGTGTACGTTCACCATGGCTTTTTTCATTATGTCCGCCGCCGTACCCTGTATCGGCATATTGAGCGCGACGCGCTCTCCGAACGAGCGCAGGTTGAAATTCGACGACTTTAGCTCCGGCAAATCGCGGCGACGACCGTACACGGTCGTCACAAAGCCGTCGCGCTTCGCCTTTTCGACTATGTTTTTCATGTATTCGCGCACGCCGCTGAAATTTTCAAGGTAGCTGTCGATATAGCTCTTTGCCTCCGCCACGGTAACGCCGATGTCCTGCGAGAGTGAGAACGCCGATATGCCGTAAACGATTCCGAAGTTTACCGCCTTCGCACGGGATCTTAGAAGCGGCGTGACGTCCTCGATAGGGATACCGGCTACTCGCGCCGCCGTGGAGCGGTGGATATCCTCGCCGTTTTGAAACGCCGCCTTCATGTGCTCGTCGCCGGAGATGTGCGCCAAAAGGCGCAGCTCTATCTGGCTGTAATCGGCGTCTACAAGCACATTTCCCTCGCCCGCGACAAACATCTTTCGCAGTTCGCCGCCTAACGGAGTTCGCACCGGTATATTCTGCAAATTCGGGTCGGTCGACGAGAGTCTGCCCGTCGCCGTGACAGTCATCTGGAAATTCGTGCGTATCCTGCCGTCAGGCTCGATAAATTTCTGAAGTCCGTCCGTGTACGTCGATTTGAGCTTTGAGAGCTGTCGGTATTCGACTATATGGTCTATTATCGGGTGCTTGCTTTTGAGATTTTCAAGTACGTCGATATTCGTCGACCAGCCGGTTTTCGTCTTTTTCGGCGCGGGCAGCATGAGCTTCTCGAAAAGTATTGAGCCGAGCTGCTTTGGCGAATTTATATTGAAATTCTCGCACGCCATGCCGTATATCTCCGCTTCGAGCGTATCGAGCTGTCTGCCGAGTACCTCTCCAAAGCTCAAAAGCGCGGCGCGGTCGACGAGTATTCCCGTGTTTTCCATGTCAGCGAGCACCGCGCATAGCGGAAGCTCCGTTTCGTAATATAGTTCGTCGAGTCCGAGCTCGCTTATCTCGCCCTCAAGCTCCTCCTTGAGCATGGAGATCGCGGCGGCGTCAAGCACTACGCCCGCGGAATTTACACGCTCCATATCAAAAGTGAGCTGTCCGCCATCGTCCTCGAAATCGGGAAAGCGGAACGCGCATTTTTCCGACGCGAGCCGACGCAGATCATAGCTGCTCGCCGTCGGGTCGATGAGATACGCCGCGAGCGCGGTGTCAAACACCCACCCGCCGGACTCGATCCCGCGCGACAAAAGCGCGCGCTGAAGGTCTTTTATATTATGTCCGGCCTTTTTAATATCGGACGCGAATATGAGGCGCAGAGCCGAATCCCAGTCCGTGCCGAGCGCGTTTTCGGTGAATATAAAGCTCTCATCGTCCGATACGAGCGCGACCGCGGACAGGTCGTCATCTGCGGAAACCGCGACGAACGGGCGCGGTTTGAGCGCCTCGACCGTTTTTGCCGCATCGCTTATATCGGTTATGTTGCGGCTCTCTATCCCCGCCTCGAAAATCTCCTCGCTCTCCGGCGCGGCGGGCGCTTTAAGCCCATAGACCTCGATGAGCTTGTTGAATTCAAGCCGTCTGAAAATTTCGTAAAGCCTGTCGTTGTCAACAGACTGCGCGAGGTTTTCATCGGGCTTAAACTCTATCGGCGCGTCCGTCACTATCGTCGCGAGGTCGTAGGACATATATGCGCTATCCCGCCCCTCCTCTAACTTTTTTCTTGCGCCGGGCTTTATGTCCGGCGCGTCTATCTCCGCGTAAACGCCGTCGAGACCGCCGTGGTTGTGCAGAAGCTCCATCGCGGTCTTTTCGCCTATCCCCGGCACGCCGGGGATATTGTCGGACGAGTCGCCCATGAGCGCCTTGAGGTCTATCATGCGTATAGGCTCAAAGCCGTATTCATCGGAAAAGGTCTCCGGCGTGTAGAGCTTTGTTTCCGTCTGTCCCATGCGTGTTTTGACGTGCTTGACGCTCGTTTTGTCTGTAATCAGTTGAAAAGAGTCCTTGTCGCCCGTGACGATGATGCAGTCCCAGCCGTCCTTTTCACACCGGCGCGAGATCGTGCCGATGAGGTCGTCCGCCTCAAATCCGGACAGCTCATAGCGGCGTATATTCATCGCGTCGAGAGTTTCCTTGAGTATCGGCATTTGGGAGGCAAGCTCGTCCGGCATGCCCTTGCGCTGCGCCTTGTACTCTGCGTATTTTTCATGCCGGAAGGTCGGAGCCTTGAGGTCGAATGCAACGCACAATGCGTCCGGCGACTCCTCGCTGATGAGCTTTCGGAGGATGTTTATGAAGCCATATACCGCGTTCGTGAACACGCCGTCGCGCGTGGACAGCAGGCGCACGCCGTAAAACGCGCGGTTCACTATGCTGTTCCCATCAAGGACCATAAGTTTCATGCGTTATCCTCCCAAAAATGTCTTTCCCCGGACGCGAAGTGTCTGTGGCGGAGAGTGGCTATATTTATCCGCCGAAGCGGAGGGTATCAAAAGAGAACGCTTCGTTCTCTTTTGAAACTCTCCGCGACGGTGCCAATATGGGGGTCGATTACAAGGAAATTTTCGCACAGATTTCGTTTCGTGGAAAAATTCAAAAAATACGCACGTATTTTTTAAAAGAGCTACGCTCTTTTCCACTTTACGCCCTGCGGCGTGTCCTCAAGGATTATTCCCATCGCCTTGAGCTCGTCTCGTATCCTGTCCGCCTCGCCCCAGTTTTTCTCCTGTCTCGCCCTCTGACGCGCCTCTATCATCGCGTCGATATCCGCGTCGAGATTTTCTTTGACCGCTTCGTACGGTATGCCGAGCACGTCTGAAAGCTCCGTGAATATATCCCTGCACGCCTTGGCGAGCGCCTTTGTCGGATCATTGGCGGCGGTGAGCGCGCCGTTCGCGTCTCGCACAAGCTCGAATATCGCGGCTATCGCGTCGGCTGTGTTGAAGTCGTCGTCCATCGCCTCGTCGAATTTGTCGCGGTATTTTGATAGCCCGTCGGCAAACGATCTTTCACTGTCCGTAATATCGCCGTCCGCTCCGTTTTCAGCGAAGAAATCCATGTTTATTTTCGCGTTTCTCATGCGCTCGAGCGCATTTTGCGTCTGCTCGAGCACGTCCTTTGAGTAGTTCAGCGGACTGCGGTAATGGCTCATCAGCATAAACATGCGGATAGTGTCGTAGCCGTAAACGCCAGCCGCGTCGCGGACGGTGAAGAAGTTGCCGAGAGATTTCGACATCTTCCGGTTGTCGATATTTATAAAACCGTTGTGCAGCCAGTAATTTACGAATTTGCAACCGTTTGCCGCCTCCGACTGGGCGATCTCGTTCTCATGGTGCGGGAACGCGAGATCCGCGCCGCCGCAGTGTATGTCGATCGTCTTTCCGAGATAGCGGTTCGACATCGCGGAGCACTCGATATGCCAGCCCGGTCTGCCGTTTCCCCACGGCGACTCCCAGTAGGGCTCGCCCGGTTTTGCAGATTTCCACAGCGCGAAATCGAGCGGGTTTTCTTTGACGTCGTTCACCTCTATGCGCGCGCCGGACTGCAGCCCCTCTATAGGCTGGTGCGACAGCTTGCCGTAATCGGCAAATTTCAGCGTGCGGTAGTAAACGTCGCCGTTTACCTCATAGGCGTATCCCTTGTCGATCAGCGTCTGCACGATGCCGATTATATTCTCTATATTCTCGGTCGCCTTCGGGTGTACCGTCGCCTCGCGCACGCCGAGACCGCGCGCGTCCGTGAAATACTCCCCTATATATTTTTCCGCCACCGCCTCGGAGGTAGTACCCTCCTCGTTCGCGCGTTTTATTATCTTATCGTCAACATCTGTAAAATTTTGTACAAATGTCACGTCATATCCGCGGTACTCGAAATAGCGGCGCAGTACGTCGAACATGATTATCGGGCGCGCGTTGCCGACGTGTATGTAGTTATATACCGTCGGACCGCAGCAGTACATACTCACCCTGCCCGCCTCTATCGGCGTGAATTCCTCTTTTTTCATCGTCATTGCGTTAAACAGCTTCATTATCTCAAATTCCCTTTCTTTTATCGCCGCGCGCCGTGAAATTACTCTTTTTTCAAAAGTATGGCGCCGTTTTTCCAAAAGTATTCTACGCCGGAAACGACGGTCGATATGACCATCACGGCGATACATATTAAATTAAGCACGCTTCCCGCCGGACAGAGTGGCGTCATCATTATACATATGCACACTATCGACGCCGCCGTCTTTATCTTGCCGGACCACGCCGCGGCTATCACATCGCCGCTTGCCGCCGCGACCATCCGCAGACCGGAAACGGCAAACTCCCTTGCGATTATGACCATGACCGCCCACGCCGGCATCTGCCCGAACTGTATGAAAAGCAGCAGCGCGCTCGTCACCAGCAGCTTGTCCGCGAGCGGGTCCATGAATTTCCCGAAGTCGGTTATCTGATTGCGCCGCCTCGCGATCTGTCCGTCAAGAAGATCGGTCAGGCTCGCTATTATAAACACGATGAGCGCGGGTATCTTGCTCTCAAACACGAGTATTAGAATTATGTAAACCGGAACGAGGACTATCCGCATTATCGTCAGTTTGTTCGCTGTTGTCAATCCTGTCACCTTATCCTTCTGCCGACGGGCTCCCCGTCGATCTCGTCAGTTATTATAACCGTGTAAAACCGCTCCGGCTCTATGTCTTCGCCGGCAAGCAGTATCCTGCCGTCTATATCGGGCGACTCGGCGAAGCTCCTGCCGAAAAAGAAGCCGCGCTCCGCGTCCCAGCCCTCGCACAGCACCTCGGTCTCCGTGCCGATGCGCGAGGCGTTATATTCCTCCATCACCCTGTTCTGGAGCTCCATCACGCGCTCCGCGCGCGCCGCCGCGACGTCCTCTCCGACGCGCTCCATCGCCTCCGCGGGCGTCCCCTCCTCCGGTGAGTACGGGAATACTCCTGCGCGCTCTATCTTCGCCTCGCGGAGAAATTCGCAAAGCTCCTCGAACTCCGCTTCTCCCTCGCCGGGAAGCCCTGTTATGAGGCTCGTTCTCAAAACGACGCCGGGTATGCGCTCTCTCAGCTTTTTGAAGAGCGCGCGTATCTCCGTTCCCGTTCCGCGTCTGTTCATGAGCTTTAATATTTTGTCGTTTATGTGCTGTATGGGGATATCCAGATACTTGAGTATCTTGTACTCACGCGCTATAACGTCTATGAGAGCGTCATCTATCTCGTCGGGATACAGATAGTGCAGGCGTATCCACTTTAGCCCGTCTATCGCGCAGAGCTTTTCCAAAAGCTCTCCCAGAGCACGGCGTCCGTATATATCGGTTCCGTAGCGCGTTATGTCCTGTGCGATCACGATAAGCTCTCTTATGCTGGATGCGGCGAGCGCCTCCGCCTCATTTATGACGCTCTCCATCGGGCGGCTGCGGTATCTGCCTCGAAGCGACGGGATAACGCAGTAGGCGCAGCGGTTGTCGCAGCCCTCCGCGATCTTTATATACGCCCACGCGCCGCCCGTGCTGACTATCCTGCCCTCTTCTGCGTAAGGCGCGTCTATATCCCCGAAAACCGCCGTTTTTTCGGAGCCTTCAAGGCTCTTTTCGATAACGCCGACGATCTCCGTATAGCTGCCGACACCGACGATAGCGTCGATCTCCGGCAGCTCGTTCAAAAGCTGCTCCTTATACCGCTCCGAGAGGCAGCCTGCGACGATTATCCTTTTCAGCTTACCCGCCGCCTTCAGCTCTCCGAGCGAGAGTATATTCTCGATCGCCTCCATTTTAGCGCTGTCGATGAAGCCGCAGGTGTTCACGACAGCGGCGTCAGCGCCGTCAGCCTCCGGCACTATCTCGATTCCCGCGTCGTTCATAAGACAGAGCATCTGCTCGCTGTCAACAAGATTTTTCGCGCATCCGAGCGATATCAGCGCAACCTTATATGCCATAATTTCTATTCCTCTGAATTTATTTTATATCTCTCGAGCGCGGCGCGTATTTCATCCCAAGAAAAGCCGCGCCGCAAAAGCGCTGCCGTGAGCTTTTTCACAGCCTTGGAATACGCCTCCGCTCCATCGTACGGAGACACGCATTTCAGCTTTGATTCGACAATGCGGTCTATCGCGGAGTCGTCTTCCTCTATCTCCGCCATCGCGCCGTCCCAAAGCTCTCTCGGAACGCCGCGGCGGTAAAGCTCGTCACGGACTCTGCCTTTGCCGTAGCCCTTTGCCGTGTAATGGCGGGCGATCATTTTTGAATATTCCTCATCGTCCAAAACGCCGAGCTTTTCGAGCCAGTCTGCAGTCTCCTCCGCGGCTTGTTCCTCCGCGCCCTTTTCTCCGAGCCTGTCCGTGAGCTCTTTTCTCGACATGGCGCGCATGCCAGTTATCCGCAAAGCGCGCGCGCGAAGCTCCGACCTGTCCGCGTCGCCGCGTAGAGCGGAAAGCTCTTCATCGTCGAGATCGCGCCCGGTAAAAAGCCCGTGATCCGCGATGAGGTTTACGTTTACCTTGAGCTTGCTCCCGTCCTCAAGGTCGGCGTAATATCTGTCCTTTACCCTTTTGGACGGGGTCAGCTTTACGATCTTCATCCTTCAAAATCTTCGGCGCTGACGTCGACCGCCCTGCCCGCCGCCTTCGCGGCGATCTTCGCCTGCGGCGACATGAGCTTGTAGGAATTTTCCCTTATCTGCCGCTCGATATTGTCCGCAATTTCAGGGTTTTCCGCAAGGAAGTGCTTAACGCCGTCGCGCCCCTGGATACGGTTTTCCGCGACGGTGAACCACGCGCCGCTCTTCTCGATAAGCTCGAGCTTCACGCCGAGGTCGATTATTTCGCCGAGCTTTGAAATGCCCTCTCCGTACATTATATCGAATTCCGCCTCACGGAACGGAGGCGCGACCTTGTTTTTCACGACCTTCGCCCGCGTGCGGTTTCCTACCATCTCGCCGCCGACCTTCAGGGTCTCGATACGGCGCACGTCGATACGAACGGACGAGAAATACTTCAGCGCGCGTCCTCCGGGCGTAGTTTCGGGGTTGCCGTAGCTGACGCCTATCTTCTCGCGGAGCTGATTTATAAAGATAACTATGCAGTTTGTCTTGGATATCGTTCCGGCGAGCTTGCGGAGCGCCTGGCTCATGAGCCTTGCCACGACGCCGACGCTCGAGTCGCCCATCTCGCCCTCTATCTCGCTTCTCGGCACGAGCGCCGCGACGGAGTCGATAACGACAACGTCAAGCGCGCCGGAGCGCACGAGCGTTTCGGTTATGGCGAGCGCGTCCTCGCCCGTGTCCGGCTGTGATATGAGCAGGCTGTCGATGTCCACGCCGAGCGCGCGCGCATACGCGGGTTCGAGCGCGTGCTCCGCGTCGATGAACGCGACCTCTCCGCCCGCCCTCTGCGCGGACGCGAGTATCTGCAGCGCGAGCGTCGTCTTACCGGACGACTCCGGTCCGTAGATCTCGATTATCCTGCCCTTCGGCACTCCGCCGATACCGAGCGCGATGTCGAGCGAAATGGAGCCTGTCGAAATGCTCTCCACATTTACCGGCAGATCCGCGCCGAGGCGCATGATGGCGCCCTTTCCGTAGCTCTTTTCTATCTGACTTATCGCGGTCTCCAGAGCGCATTTCTTGTCGTCCGCCCTCGTCGGGGTCTCGACCGGAGTTTTTGCTTTTACAGCCATAGCTTTAATTCCTTTCTAAATCTTTATTATCGGAAGCCGCCGCGCGCAGAACACCTGCGGCGACGCGCGGGATACCCTGTGTGTCGCTGTATGTTTTTATATCCGAAAAACCGTTTTTCTTCATTATCGCGCAGACCGCATACGCCTGATTTATGCCGCACTCATAAAGCAGTCTTCCGCCGTCTTTGAGCAGCGGCGCCCACTTTTTCGTTATTTCGCGGTAGAAATCGAGCCCGTCCTCGCCGCCGTCAAGCGCCTCTCTCGGCTCGTTGTCGCGCACCGAGCCGTCGAGCGTTTCTATATCGCCCGTCGGTATATACGGCGGATTTGAAACTATCATATCAAACCTGCCGAGAAGCATGGGCGGCGTTCCTTTAGCGTCCGCGTCTATACACGTGACGGAGTGCGTCAGCCTGTTTTTGAGTACGTTTGCCCGCGCAACGCGCATCGCCTTGAGCGAGTTGTCCACGAGCACTACATGGCTGTCAGGCACATTCGCGGCGATCGCGATGCCGATACACCCGCTTCCGGAGCAGAGGTCAAGTACGCGGTGAGAGTCCATCTCACGAAGCTCCGCTATCGCGTGTTCAGCCAAAACCTCGGTGTCAACGCGCGGTATCAGCACGTCGCGGTTTACGGTCATGGGAAGCCCGTAAAACTCCCACTCTCCGGTCACATACGCTATCGGCTCGCCGCCGATGCGCCGCGCCGCCATCTCCGCCGCTTTCTTTTCATACTCGGAGTTTACGTATAACCCCATGTCGCGCAAAAGCTCTTCCTTTGTCTTTCCGGCGGCGGCGCAGAGTATGAGCCGCGCCTCGAGCGCGAACGTCTCTATCCCAGCCGATTTGAGCTTTTTGCGCACGTCGATGTATATGTCGTTGTATGTCTTCAATATCCCACTCCCGATCTTATATGACCGTTACCACCTGTCCTCGCCCTCCGTCTCCGGCAGGACGAGCCTTAAAGACTCTATCGCGCACTCTATCATGCCGTCGTCCGGCTCGTTTGTCGTGAGGCGCTGTATCTTTTTGCCGGGCCATGCGACGGCGCGCGAAAACGCGTTGTCATGACCGCCGACCCAGCGGTTTATCTCATACGTTATGCCGACGATAAACGGCAAAAGCACGAGCTTTGCCGCCACGCGCACAAGCGCCGCCAATACCCTCGGCAGCGCGGCGACTCCGGGGAACAGACTAAGTACCCACGTCATCACCGATACGACGAAAATGCTTATCACCATGACTACGACGAGAAAGCTCGTGCCGCAGCGCGGGTGAAAACGGCTCTGCTCCCGAACGTTTTCAACGGTGAGCGGCAGTCCCTTTTCATAGCAGAATATCGTCTTATGCTCCGCGCCGTGGTAGGCAAAAAGCCGCTTTATATCGTCAAGCCGCGTGACGAGCCAAAGATACGCGATAACGATAACTATGCGTATCACGCCCTCGATAACGCACCTCAGTATGAGGTGGATGCCGGACGGCAAAAGCTCGAACAGAAACGACGGCAAAAGCACGAAAAGCCCGACGGCGAGCAGCAGTCCGATTACGAGCGCGACCGATATTGCCGCCTTTTCCGCCTTTTCGCTTCCGAATTTCTTTTCGAGCCACAGGTCGAGCTTTCCGGGCTCCGTCTGCTGATCCTCCGGCAAAAGCTCCGCCGAGTACATCAGCGCCTTCATGCCCTTTGCCATCGAATCGATGAACATTATAACACCGCGGATTACCGGCAGACCGAGTATCGGGTATTTGTCCTTTGTAAATTTAAGTTCCTCTACCTTGCTTTTTATCGTGCCGTCGTAAAGGCGGCAGACTATCGCCTGCTTTTTGGGTCCGCGCATGAGGATGCCCTCTATGAGCGCCTGCCCGCCTATCGACGTTTTGAAATCACTGTTTTTGTTTTCCGCCATTATATTTCCTCTTATTCCTTTATTATAACGCTTCATGCGAGTTAAGCGGCAGTTTTACGGTCGCCAGAAGACCGCCGCCCTCCGCGTTATGCAGTACAAGCTGTCCGCCGTGGTATTTTACTATCTCGTCGCACACGGCGAGCCCTATGCCGCTTCCGCGCTCCCTCGACTGACCCTTGTAGAATTTCATCTTCACTCTGTCGAGCTCGTCCTCCGGCACGCCGGGTCCGAAATCGCGTATGCTTATCGACACCCACTGGCTGTCGAGTCCCATAGAAACGATTATGCGCTTGCCGTCCCTGCCGTATTTCGCCGCGTTGTCGAGCAGGTTCAAAAAAACCTGCTTTAACCGCTCCGGATCGCCGTCCACGAGCGGAAGCTCCTCCTCATAAGGCTCGTAAACAAGCTCTATCTCGTCCTGCTTCAGCAGCTCGCGGTATGTGAATATCGAGTCCTCGAGTTCCACGCCGACGTCTATCTTTTCGACGTTCAACGTGAACCGCCCGTCCTGCATACGAGTAAATTCCAGAAGCTCCTCGACCATCTTAGTGAGGCGGCGCGCCTCCTTCAATATTATGCTGATACCGCGCCGCGTCTCGCCGTCAAGATTTTCGCCGTAGCTCAGCGTCTCGCCCCAGCCGGTTATCGCCGTAAGCGGCGTTCGCAGCTCGTGTGAGACGGATGATATGAACTCCGTCTGCATTTTTTCGGTCTGGCTGACCTTAGACGACATCTCGTTTATCGTGTCGACCATTACGCCGATCTCGTCTTGATACGATTTCGTTATCTGTATGCCGTAGCTTCCGGCGGCGATACGGCGCGTTATCTTCGTGATCTCCCTTATCGGGTCGACGACGGAGCGTATAAAGAACATACCGACGAATATCATCAGCACCACAACGAATACGCCGGCGAGCGAAAGCAGTGCTATCGCCTTTGTTATCTCCCTGTCAACGAGCTTTAAGCTCGTCACATATCGCATAACACCGAGCACCTGCCCGTTCGCGTTTGCATACGTCACGGGCGCGCTGACGGCGAGTATATGCTCACCCGTGCCCTTGCTGTAGCCGCGCCAGTGCGACATTTCGCCCGTGCTGAGCGCGTCTGCGACGTCCTTCGTGTCCGGCGCAAGTCCCGCACGTATCGCGTAGGACGAGACTACGACCCTGCCCGTGCTGTTTAGAAACTGCAGCTCCATGCTGTTGGCGTCCTGAAACGACTCCGTATATCCGTATGCCGTGTCGTAATATCCGGCGCTCGTCTCCGACATATATCGCGAGACAAAATCCGCCGCCGCCTTAGCACGGTATTCCATGTTAGTCAAAACCGTCGTGTTGTAATAGTTGTATATGACGATCGAGATCGTACAGACGAGCACAACGATTATAACGGCGAGCGGCAGTATGGCATTGAGCACCCACCGCAGCGTTATGCCGCGCAGCCCTTTTAATATCTTGCCCTCTTCGTCCTCCGCCATATCCGACGGATTGCCGTCAAGTATATCGTCCATACGTCTCACCTCGCCTTCGTTGTAGTATCAGTCTGTCAGAAGCCCCATTTATATCCGTAACCCCAGACAGTCGTTATGTACGTCGGATTTGTCGGATCGTCCTCGACCTTTATTCTGAGGCGGCGTATATTCACATCCACTATCTTCAGCTCTCCGAAGTAATTTCTGCCCCACACCGCGTTGAGTATATCCTCGCGCGAGAGCGCCTTTCCGGGGTTGTCCATAAACATCTTCATTATCGAATACTCTACCTGCGTCAGCTTTATGCGCTGTCCGTCCTTTTCGAGCGTTCTGTTGCGAACATTCAGCCTGAACGGTCCGCTCGTTATCTCAGCCGCCTCCTCCGAGACGTCTCCGCCGAGCCTGCGGTAGAGCGCGTCGATGCGCGCCGTCAGCTCGGTCGGTGAAAATGGCTTTGTAACATAGTCGTCCGCTCCCGTCATTAGCCCCGTGACCTTGTCCATCTCCTGCGTCCGCGCGGTGAGCATTATTATGCCTATCTTCGAGTCTGTCGCCCTTATCTGGCGGCAAACCTCAAAGCCGTCTATATCCGGCAGCATTATATCGAGCAGCGCGACCCTTATATCGGGGTTTTTGCGGAGCTGCTCAAGCGCCTCCGCGCCGGTCGCCGCCTCTATCGGCTCATAGCCGGAACGCTTTAGATTTATTACGACAAAGCTCCTTATGCTGGCTTCGTCCTCGAGAACAAGTACCTTTTTCATTCTGCGCCCCTCCTTTTTAAGTGTTCACGTCTGAAAATATTATGTGGAAGCCGCCTGTGATCTCCTCCTCGTTGACGGATATGGGCAGCTTTTTCGCGCCGCCGAGTATCTCCTGCGCGAAAATCACGTTATTTCTCTCCGCGAGCGCCTTTCTGCCGGACAGCATCGAGCGCTCCGTCCTGTTGTCGCCCGACAGCGCGTATATCGCGAGGAAATCTATCTCTCTTGCGTCGCCGTTCCTGTATGAGAATATCATCGTGCGCTCGCCCGATACGGAGGCGTCGCGCCGAACGGATATATTATCCGACCAGCCTTTCGGAAGCTCGAGATACCATCCGTCGGAATAATTGTGGTATGTCGTCTTTTTAAGCGTCCTGCTTCCGGCGGAGTCAAAGGCGTACCACTCTATAAGCCAGTAATTGCCGACCTCAGGCTGACTCGGCAGCTTAACGGGATTAGGCACCTCGATCACGCCGTCCGTGTCTATGTCCGCGGACAATATACCGTATGTTCTGACGGTTCCCTGGCTCACGCCGCTCGCCGAACGCAGAGATACGTTTGAAAGCGCGCCGCGCTCATACGCCAAAATGTCCGTGACAAGGCTGCTCTCGTCTATCGCGCACTCGATGAAAAGTCCGTTCACACCGTCGGACAGAGGACTGTATTTTATATTTGAAACCGCTCCGGCACCGGCGGACAGCCGCGCCGTGCCGACCTCTATATCGCCGTCTATAAGTGAATAAACCGTCGCCTCGCTCTGATTTTCACTCGCGCTCGGACCGACCGCAGCGACAGACGCGCCGTGCTCGCCCTTAAAGCAGCTTATATAAGCCGTGTAGCTGCAGCTGAAAAGCTGAACCACCTGATAGTCGACAAGCGAATAGCCCGCGAGCATGCTGACGCCGGACGCGATCTGCCAGCCCATGATGATCTCATACATACCGTCGCCGTCCATGTCGAGATATTCTATGCTTTTTATGTCCGAGCCGGAGCCCTCTATGCCCGCCGCGCGCGTGTACGTCTCGCCGTCGTTTTCAAATATGGCGACCTTGAGCGGCATATCGTCGCCCGGCACGGCGTAGAACACGAGCGCCTCCTTCTCGCCGTCGGAGTCGATATCCTCAAACTGCACCGCCTGCCGGTAAGAGCCCGACGTCGGCGCGGAGTACTCCGCCCCGGAGCTTAAAATCGCGTCTATCTCCCGCTGGAGCTGGACATATTCATCGCTGAGACGCGGCAGTGCGTAAAGCTCGTCCATCGATGTGTTGAAGCAGCCCGACATAAGCGGAAGCGCCATCGCCGCCGCGAGCAGGAGCGCCGCGTATCTTTTAAGCCTCATCCTCATGCGCCGCCCCCCCTCCTTCCGCTTTGCACAGTTAGGCTATTTTATAACTTATTTATTATAACACAAACGTGCGCGTTTTGGTAGTATTTTCTGAAATAAATATTACAAACCCGCCCAAACACAGCCATTCACCGCGGCTTGCGCCGTGCGCGGAGCATATTAACCGTAGGACATTCTCCATTTTGTGCAATATATACAATTCTCGCGGCGAGCATCTAAATTTTATTGACTATTTTAGAAATATAGTTTATCTTTAAAGAAACATGGATTTTATTCATGTTAAATAACAACTTGTTTAGGACACCATATTAAGGCAACTATCAATTAAAGGGGGTAACCATTGTGAGGGGAGAGTTAAAAGAGACAACCGATGCGAAAGGCAATGCTGTTAAACGGCGCCCATGGGTGTTTGTTTTGACAGGGGTTGCAGCTGTTGCTATCGCTGCCGGTGTTATCATTGGCGTCGCGAACAATAATAAGCGCGCTGAGAACACGGACAGGGATATAAACACAGAAAGTCTGGAAAACGTTGAAAACACGGATCCGGATATAACCCCTGAAAATCTTTCGTACATCAATGTCGAGCGGGATGTAGTAAAGAGCTCATGGGCGGTCACAGGCATCAGCAAAGCGGACGGTTCCGGATTTGCCGAGGCAAAAGATCAGTATATCGTATTTGACGACGCAGACGTGCGTTATTACGAGAACGGCGAGCTTGTACTGAACTGTTCCTATCGTTTTGCCGACGAGTATACCATAGAGCTTGTTAATCGTGCTGACGTCAAGGATCAAAGGTCATGGCTTTTACAGGAATTAAAGCGGGATGACGGCAGCGAGATCACGATAACCGACAGCGCCGCGGATTTGAAGTATTATATCGAGCTTGCGCCGAATTTTGAAGATCCCGAGCTGGCTAAAAGAGTGACCATGGATTATTTGGACGGCTGGTGGCAGATGACGGAGACCGGTCTCTCCGGAAGCCGTGAAGCACTGGCTGACAACTGGATGTATTTCGCAGACGGCAGGATGTATTACTACGAAAACGGCATTCAGGTCACAGACAATGCGGTAAAGCTTGATAAAAAGACGCTGGTTATGACAAACGAGCTGTTAGGCGTCACTTTGTATTGGGAAGCCAGCAAAGAAGAAAACGGAGACGTGCTTTATAGGGATTCTTCCGGAATAGAGTATTACTGCACAAGAGGAAAGGGCTACAGCAGCTTAAAGCCGGAAGGCTTCTGGGAGATGTATGCTGTCAGTGTTGTCGACGGGTCAAATTACTCATCTCTTTCCTCCTGCTATCTTGTATTTTCGGGAGACAGCTGTAAATACTATGTCGGCGGAAAGCTCACGACCGATAACACTTTCTATTGGCTGGACGATTGGACGATCCATATTACCACACAGGACGGAACGACGGATGAATGGGTCATTATAGACCGAGGCAGCAACCGTGCAATTATCACGGGCAAAAACCGCATGCTGGCTTATTATGTGAAGCGCACGTCGCCGATCGACTTTGACCCGAAAATTATAGGAGATCCTGTTTCCGATGAGGAGCTGCAGGGTGCATGGAATGTGCTCTCATGGAAGCTGCTTGACGGAACCCAGTACACGGAGCCGGAGGGATGGCAGTTCGTCTTTGAAGACGGAGCGATCAAGTATTACATAAATGGCGCTCTGGTCAATACGAACTCGTATTCATTTACCGATCCTACACACATGAAGCTTAAAACCATAAGCTCATACGACGGGAAAGGCGTCGGAGACACCACCACGTGGGAGCTCAAGATCAATGACGGTATTATCACAATCAAGGATAAAAATCTGGGATTGATCTACCGGATGAGTAAAGACGATACGGATCTGGGAGAGTCTGTTGATATAACCTCCGATATGCTCCAGGGCACATGGAAGGTAGTGTCATCTGACGCGGAAGGCTTCAATTCCGATAAACATTGGGCATTTACATTTGAAGGAAACAATGCGACATTCAAAGGTGATAATACCTATCGGTACACTTATACACTGAAAGATAATGCAATAACCGCAGATCTCACAGGATATGATTTCCAGCAGGCATGGAAACTGGCGCTTACTGAAGAGGGGCGGTTGACGATCGCAATAGGCGGTAACTATACGTACATTTGCGAGAAGGATTCCGGGGAGGAAAAACCGGAAGAAAAAACTTCCGCAGTCACCAATGCTGAGCTTGCCGGTAAATGGACGGGAAGCATCGGCGAGACCTACACCTTCGACGGAAAGGGCGCATGCAAGGTTGACTTCACCGCGTCTCAATACCCGACGCTCGGAACCGCGGACTACACCTACACCCTTGACGAGACGACGGGCAAGGCGGTCGCCACTTATTCCGGCGGTACCCAGAACTGGACCTTCACGAAGTCAGATGACGGCAAGATAACCATGAAGGTAGTCGAGACAGAATACAGTACGCCTCTCACAAAGGCTGAATCGGATCCGAAGGAAACAGATGACCCGAAGGAAACGAAGGTCATCACCAATGCGGATCTGACCGGCACTTGGACGGGAAGCATCGGTGAGACTTACGCCTTCGACGGCAAGGGCGCATGCAAGGTAGATTTCACGGCGTCTCAATACCCGACGCTCGGAACCGCGGACTACACCTACACCCTTGACGAGACGACGGGCAAGGCGGTCGCCACTTATTCCGGCGGTACTCAGAACTGGACCTTCACAAAGTCCGGCGACGGCACGATAACCATGAAGGTAGTCGAGACAGAATACAGTACGGCTCTCAAAAAGGCTGATAACGATTCGACACCGCCTACGACGCCTACGACGACGGCGACGACGCGCGCTACGATAGTGACGATGCTGTACCGCCTCGCGGGCGAGCCGGCAGTGAGCGGCACATATCCGTTTACCGATGTTGAGAGCGGACAATCGTACACCAACGCCGTTATTTGGGCGGCTGAAAACGGCATAGTGACCGGTTACGGCAACAATAAATTCGGCACAAACGCCGAGGTAACGCGCGAGCAGTTAGCGGTTATCATGTACCGTTACGCGAAGTACAAGGGCTATGACGTGAGCAACGCGGCAGATCTGAGCGGCTATACGGACGCTTCCTCGATCAGCTCATGGGCGCTTGACGCTATGAAGTGGGCGTATGCCGAGGAGCTCATCACCGGGCGCACGGAGACGACTCTCGCCCCGAAGGGCAGCGCGACAAGCGCCGAAGCCGAGGAGATACTCAATCGGTTTAGCGAAAAAGTGAAGTAAAAAGCAATACACAATGCAAAAAACCGAGGTCAGTCATGACCTCGGTTTTTTGCCGTCCGCGGATATTTCAAACGAACCGGTTTGCAAGCTTTAATGTGGTGAGCACGAGAGGGGACGGGAGTCCCCTTTCGCGTTTGTGCGCAGCGGATCATACCGCGACGAAGGCGCGGCAACGGAAACGGGGAAATCCTGTTCGGATTTCCCCGTTTCTGGTGCCGGTGACCGGACTCGAACCGGTACGCTGTCGCCAGCGGCGGATTTTGAGTCCGCTACGTCTACCAATTCCATCACACCGGCGTTATTGACTCTGGTATTATACAACACCCGACGGTAAATTACAAGTGTTAATTGCGTATATATAAAAAACGCGCCGACTACCGGCGCGTTTTTATAATACTTTAATGTATGTTATTTATCCGTGTCCACGACGTACACGAGCGCCTTTCTCGCGCCGTGCTGTATGCACTCGTCATAAGTGTCCATGAAAAGGTCAAGAATATTGTTCTTGACGCCCGTATCGCCGACAAGCGCATAGCCGTAAGTCCATGTTCCGTCCGCGCCCGTGATATAGACAAGCGTGCCGAACGGCAGCACCGATGTGTCCGCCGCGACGATGCCCACACGCGCTTCCCTGCCGGTCGCGGTCAGATTTCCGGAGTGCGTGTACGCCGTGGCTATCATGTTGAGCTGGCGCTTATAAGCGTACTCGCTGCCGTTTGTCGCCTTGAGCGTCTTGTTCTCCGCGTCTACCTCAGACAGCGTTGCTATAGACTTGTCGCCCGTGGAATACAGCGGATCGACCGGATTTTCGACAACGCTCTCCGCGAGCACATCGCGCTCGCGCGCGACGCCGTCAACATATTTCACCATGCTCGTGACCTTTTTGGCGCCGTCGCGCCCCTCGATTATAAGCGCAGTCTCGTCCTCCGCCATGCTCGAGTCGTAGACATACATCGGGTGCGGGGCAACAGGCTCCGTAACCGTCTCCTCGACGTATTCAACATCAAATATTCTGACGCCCATACCGTCGAATATCTCGGTTTCGCGGTCGCAGCTTATCTCTATCGCCGGCGTCATTTCAACGCCGAGGCTTGCAAGCAGCTCGCCCACCGTGACGCAGACCGTTCTGACCGTTCTGATCTCTCCGCCGCGCTTTACCGTAACGCTTTTCGCCCTTACGACCTCTACCTCTGCGTATCCGCCGTCGCCGTATTCCGTAACGATTATCTGATCCTTGTCGCGCATGACGATGCCCGCCTCCGCGACCGCGCTCTCCGCGCTGTCCTCTTTGCTGCTGATAACGAAGGTATCGTCTCCGTCGCTTATCCTATAAGTAGTTTCAGCATTCACGGAAAAGGAGCAAAACATTACGGAAGCCGCCAACATGCAGGCGTAAACGCCCATTCTCTTGAAGCGTCTTGCAAGCGCCTCGCCGAAAACGGCGAGCATCGCTCTCTTATCTGTTTTCATACTTTCCTCCAAATAACGAAACAAATAGTTACAAAATATTACAATTAAGCAAGCGCCATTATATAGACTCTCTCCACTTTTGTCAAGTTTTTATTTAAAAAATCGTTAAATAGCCCCACTTTTTCAATTATGTAAACTCATTGTGTTAAAATATATGCTGTTTGTATCAATAATATCCGTCGTTTTAACGAAAAAAATTTTATGCTCCGTGAGGGCTGCCTTTATTTAGATTTATTATTATTTTTGCTCCGCAGGGTAACTTTTCTGCCTTGCGGCAGAAGGGGACGCAAACTCTTTTTCTGCTTGTCCAGAAAAAGAGTAGGAAAAAGAGGACAAATAAGGGGAAGGGATTTCGATTTCCCTTCCCCTTATTGATCCCCAACCTTGAAACGACGGAAGAGAACTCTTTGTTCTCTTCCGA
>JAFWVB010000131.1 GCA_017518445.1 Oscillospiraceae bacterium
CGCTGAAGGGTTCAAAGGGAAACAAAGAGTTTCTCTTTGCCGTTTTAAGGGAGAGGGTTTAAAGGGAGAGGGGAAATCGGAATCCCCTCGCCCTTTATGCGTTCTTTTGGTGACTTTTCTGCCGCATTGCAGAAAAGTTACCCCGCGGAGCGAACACACATATATCTTCTGAGACGAAAATCTCAGAACTGCTCCAAAAATCTCACGTCATTTTCAAATATCAGCCGCAGGTCGCTTATCTTAAAGCGGCCGAGCGCCATCCTCTCAAGCCCCATGCCGAACGCCCATCCGGAATACACGTCCGGGTCGATGCCGCAGCCCTCAAGCACCTTCGGGTGTATCATACCGGCGCCCAAAACCTCGATCCAGCCCTCGCCCTTGCACGTAGGGCAGCCCGCGCCGCGGCACTTGTGGCACCGTATGTCCATCTCGCAGCTCGGCTCCGTGAACGGGAAATGGTGCGGGCGGAAGCGCGTCACGGTGTCGTCACCGTAGAGCTGCTTTACGACCTCGCTGAGCGTGCCCTTGAGATCCGCCATCGTTATGCCCTTGTCTATCGCCATACCCTCTATCTGGTGGAACATCGGCGAGTGCGTCGCGTCCACCTCGTCCTTACGATAGACCCTGCCCGGAGCTAAAATGCGAATCGGCGGCGTCATCGTCTCCATCGCGTGTATCTGCATCGGCGACGTCTGCGTACGCAGCAGCACCTCGCTGTCCTCGGTGAAATAGAACGTATCGGTCCACTCCCTCGCGGGATGTCCCTCCTCGACGTTCAGCTTTGTGAAGTTGTAATCCGCCAGCTCTATCTCCGGCCCGTCGAGTATCTGAAAGCCCATGCCGATGAAGATATCCTTTATCTCGTCGAGCACCTCGTACATCGGGTGACGGTGACCGAGCGGCGACCTTTTTCCCGGCACGGTGACATCGATCTTCTCGCTTTGAAGCCTTGCTTCAAGCGCCCTCTTCTCCGTCTCCGCCTTTACGTCCGCGAGTTTTTTCTCGATATCCTCGCGCACGCTGTTTGCGAGCTGTCCTATAACGGGGCGTTCCTCCGCGGATAGCCCGCCCATCTGCTTGAGTATGGCGGTAAGCTCGCCCTTTTTGCCGAGGTATTTAACCCGAAACGCCTCGATCTCCTCAGGCGTTGTCAAGCCGCCGAGCTCCTCAAACGCCGCTTTTCTCAAAAGCTCAAGTTTTTCTCTCATTCCTGCACATCCTTATATATAAATATTCTATTTCCAGTGTCACAGACTTTGCGCCGCAAGGCGCAAATAAAATCCTGTCCGTTTTTTGCGGCGACATGTGCGTCGCGAAAAACACTTCTCAGCCTGCAAACGTGCGAGCACAGCGAGTGCGATGCCGCAGGCTGCAAAAACTCCGAGCGAATGCAAAGCATTCGGAGGACGAAAAAAATAGCCCTCCGTCCGCAATCGGGACGAAAGACCTTCGTAACATCTTCCGCGGTACCACCCGCGTTCGGCGCATAAGCGCCGCGCTCTGCTCCTTAACGCGGAAAACGCCGGTGATTAGACGGTGCTCCCGGGCGAACCAAGCGCTTTCCGTGCGAGGAGCTTTCAGCCCGCGGCGTCCTCTCTCTTTGGCATTTTTCGGCGCTATTTTCCCGTTCAAAGCATTTTTTGCTATATCCACTAAACTATATTTATACCATAATATTTCCCGTAAAGCAACAGAAAAATTGACTATTTTTCGGATTTGAAATATAATTATGGCAACATTTCACACAAAGGATAGCATAGATATGAAGCTCTGCACCGCCGCGCAGTCGCGCGCTATGGATCTGTCTGCGATAAACGAATATTCGATTTCCGGCATAACTCTGATGGAGAACGCGTCGCGCCGACTTTTCGACGCGGCGGTCTCGCGCGCCTTAGGCACGGACGCCGTATTCTGCGGCGGCGGCAACAACGGGGGCGACGGCTTCGGAGCGGCGTGGCTTTTGGCGGATAGCGGCATTCCCGTCCGCGTGTTTTTTATCGGAGATGAGAACAAAATGACGGCGGATTCCGCGGAAATGCGCCGCCGATTCACATCGTGCGGCGGCAAGGTCGAGCCGTTCGACCCTGAAAACTCCGACATAATAAGCTATACCCTTAAAAGCTCCGTCATAATAGACGCGCTTTTCGGCATAGGTCTAAGCTCCGCGCCGCGTGCGCCTTATGAAAACGCCATATCGCTTATAAATTCTTCAAGCGCGTTTGTGATAGCCGCCGACATCCCCTCCGGCGTGGACGCGGACACCGGACTTATATACGGAGAAGCAGTCCGCGCCGATCTCACGATAACCTTCAACACGCCGAAAACGGGGCATTTTGTGCTGCCCGGCGCGCTCAACTGCGGCGAATTGCGCGTCGCCGACATCGGCATACCGGAGGATATCACGCGCTCCGCGCGATACGATGTTTTCGCCGTGACGGAGGGCTACGTATCGCTGCCACGCCGACGCGCCGACGCGCACAAGGGCGACTTCGGGCGCGATCTGATAATCGCCGGCTCCGTCGGCTATACGGGCGCTCCCTGCCTCGCGTCGAGGGCGGCTGTAAGATCCGGCGCGGGGCTCGTCACGCTCTGCGTGCCGGAGAAAATCTATCCGATGATCGCCTCAAAATGCGCCGAGGAAATGCCGGCTCCCGCGGAGAGCGATGAAAACGGGCTTTTCGCTGTCGGCGCAAAGCAAAAAATACTGTCGCTCCTTGAAAAAGCCGACGCCTGCCTCATAGGTCCCGGTCTCGGCCGCTCTGCGGCTGTCACGGAAATGGTAAACGCTGTCATACGCGCATCGAAAGTCCCGCTCGTCATCGACGCCGACGGCATAAACGCGGTCGCGGGGAATATAGATATACTGGACGAGGCTTCATGCCCCATTATCCTAACCCCGCACGACGGCGAATTTTTACGGCTCGGCGGCGACGTGTCCGAGGGCCGTGTGCAGTCGGCACGCGATTTTGCGAAAAAGCACCGCTGTACGCTCGTCTTAAAGGGGCAAGGCACAGTCTCCGCATTCCCAGACGGCGAGGCGTATATAAACACCACCGGAAATTCCGGCATGGCAAAGGGCGGAAGCGGCGACGTGCTCGCGGGGATGCTCGTATCCCTGCTCGGCCAGGCGCTCCCGCTCAAAGACGCCGTCACCGCCGCAGTGTATCTCCACGGCAAGGCGGGAGATATGTGCAGGGACGCTCTCGGAGAGTATTTCATGACCCCGTCCGACATAACAGACAGCCTCTCGGTTGTTCTGAAAAACGCGACGAGGTGACTTCCCTTTGAAAAAAATATCGAAAATTGCGATCATAACGCTTTTCTGTGCCGCGCTCTGCGCCTGCTCGTCAAAAGCCGCTCTCTCGAAGGACGCGATAGCGCGGGAATACGCGGAATTGTCCTCTCTCACGCTTCGCGCCGACGTGACCGCCGACTGCGGCGACCGCGTATTTGAGTACGGCATGAAATACGAGGGCTCGCCGGAGGGCGGCACGATAACGGTGGTCTCGCCGGACAGCATAGCGGGACTTCGCGTAAATACCGATTTTTCCTCAGGCGAGGCGGCGCTCCTGTACGACGGCGCGGAGCTTATGGCGGGAGAACTTGACAGCGACGGGCTGACCGCCGTATCGGCGATACCCGCCATGCTCGACCGCTGGAAAAACGGCTATGTGACCGAGGCGTCGGGAGAGCTTTTGGGCGGCTCCAAATACACCGCCCTCACATACCCCATATCCGGCGAAACGACGCTGAAGACATGGTTTGACCCCGACACGCTCCTGCCCTACCGCGCGGAGATCGCCGTATCGGGTAAAACCGTCATCTTCTGCGAGTTTCAAGATGTGACAATAAACTGAACACGGAGAAATTCATATGTACGCTCAAGACAGAACATGGGCTGAGATAAGCCTTAAAAACATCGCTCATAATTTTCGAGAGCTTTCAAATGCCGTCGGCGACGGCGTTAAGGTGCTCGGCGTCGTAAAGGCGAACGCTTACGGTCATGGCGCGGTTCAAATCGCAGCCGCGCTTTTGGAGGCGGGCTGTCAATACCTCGCCGTCGCCACCGTCGGAGAGGCGGCGGAGCTTCGCGAAAACGGCATAGACGCGCCGATACTTATTCTCGGCAGTACCAGCGCGCAGGACTCGGATGAGGTCATATCCCGCGGGCTCACCCAGTCGCTCGCGTCGTTTGAAGACGCCGCGCGCCTTTCCGAGGCGGCTGTGCGCGCGGGAAGGCGCGTCAAGGTGCATTTAAAGCTCGACACGGGCATGGGGCGTCTTGGCTTTGTATGCCGCGGCGGCGAGCTCGACCCGATCATAGAAGCTCTCTCCCTGCCAAATCTCGATTTCGAGGGCGTTTTTACCCATTTCGCCGTCTCGGAGATACCGGACGACGACTACACGCGCATGCAGTTTAAGGTCTTTACCGACACCGTTTCGGCTCTGGAAGAAAAAACCGGCGTAAAATTTAAAATTAGGCATTGCGCTAACTCCGGCGCGATGTTAAACTATAAAGAGACTCATCTCGACATGGTGCGCCCCGGTATCGTGCTGTACGGGCATTACCCCGGCGCGGACTGCCGACATATCGACCTGCGCCCCGCGATGGAGCTTAAAACGCGCATCGTCCACATAAAGCACGTTGAGGCGGGCGACACGCTCAGCTACGGGCGGACGTACACCGCGCCCTCCCGTCGAAAGATCGCGACTGTCCCGATAGGCTATGCCGACGGGCTGATGCGCGCGCTCTCCGGAAAGGCGGACATGCTGTTGCGCGGTAAGCGCGTAAAACAGGTCGGCAGGATATGCATGGATATGTGCATGCTCGACGTGACCGACATTCCGGACGCTGCCGTCGGCGATACCGTGACGGTATTCGGGCGCGACGGAGACGGCTTCATATCCGTCGATGAGGTCGCGGAAAAGGCAGGCACGATAAGCTATGAGATACTCTGTGCCGTATCTCCCCGCGTCCCACGCATATACGCCGACAAGTAGCCCGCAGACAACACGCGGCATATACTGTCTCAAGGAGGCAATGCTTCCCGACAGGCAAATGTATTTCACTGTATAATTTGTCCTGCTTTGTGAAAGAATTATAGTGACCGAATTACATATCCCTTTCGGGTTGTGACTTCGGCAACTATTATTCGTCGGAGAGTGAATGCCGTGCTCAGCGGAGTAAAACGAGGAGATATCTATTACGCCGACCTCAGCCCCGTCGTCGGAAGCGAACAGGGCGGTATGCGGCCTGTACTGATAGTACAGAACGACACAGGAAACAAGCACAGCCCGACCGTGATCGCGGCGGCGATAACGTCGCAGATAAACAAGGCTCGCCTTCCCACCCATATCGAGCTTGAGGCAAAGACCTTCGGACTTACGAAGGACTCCGTCGTACTGCTCGAGCAGATACGCACTATCGACAAGCGCCGTCTGAAAGAACGTATGGGCTCTCTCGACGACAAACTGATGAGCAGGGTGGACAACGCGTTAGCCGTGAGCTTCGGGCTTCAGTAAGACACGCCGGAGGGGCGAGTTTCCGCCCCTCCGCACTTAAGGAAGCG
>JAFWVB010000132.1 GCA_017518445.1 Oscillospiraceae bacterium
AAAAAATATGCGCGAAGAGCGATTTTACCGCGGAAAAATTCAAATCGGAGTTTGCGCGGCTCATGGAGGATCCGCAGGGACAGGCGGCGGCAGTCGCCGAAAAAACGGCGGAACTTGTGAAAACGCTCGACAAAAACGAGGAGCTTATAGAGGAGATAATAACCTCCGACTGCGCGAAAATGAGCCGCCCAAAGGAGAAAAAGGCGGCCGGCGCGATAGGCGTCGTGTTTCTGATAACAGTCGCGGCAAAGCTGCTCGGCGTCGTGCGCGAGATGTATCAGGCGCGGATTTTCGGCACCAGCGTTGACGCGGACCTGTATTCGTCGTCGTACAATTCTACGCTCTATATCTTCACGACGCTGTGCTATGCGCTGTGTATCGCCGCGGTGCCGATACTTACAAAGGAGTTTGCGTCGGACAGGCGGCGCGGTCAGCGCGCGGCAAACAATCTTTTGACGATAACGGTAATCTGCGCCGCAGGCGCGGTCATTCTTTGGCAGATACTCGCCTCGACGCCGCTCGTCGGTCTTTTATGGAAAAGCCTCTCGGCGGAGTCCGTGCGCCTCACCGCCTACATACGCATCATGGCGCTGGCTATGCCAGTGATAGCCGCCGCGTATTTTATGGTCGCGCTTTTCCAGTCGCTTGACCGGTATGAGCTGCAGGGCAGCATGAGCCTGCCGTACAACGTGTTTCTGGCGCTGTTTCTCGCGCTTTTCGGCAGTAAATTCGGAATAGGCGGCGTCGTTATCGCCTGTACCGCCGCGTGGCTTTTACAGCTCGGCATGAGCGCGCCGTATATAATAAAGGAAAAACTCTCGTTCAGACCGGTGCTCGATCTGAGAGAGAGTTATGTCGGCACTTATTTCAAAACGGCGGGCGTTACGGTGCTAACCACGTCGGTGTTTCTGTTCTGCTATCTGATAGATACCTTTACGGCGGCGTCGTCGGATGGAGTCGCTATAAGCTCTTTCCACTACGCGGACAAGCTGTTCACGCCGCTTACGACAACGGTTATATACAGCATAAGCGCCGTGATGTTCCCGCGCTTTAACAGAGAGTTTACAAAGGACGACCGGCGCGGATATCTCGGATATATATGGAACGTCACGGAGAGCACCGTGCTTTTCGTACTGCCCGTATGCGCCATGATGTATGTGTTCGGTGAGAGCATAATCCGCGTCCTGTTTGAGGGAGGGCGCTTCACGGCGCAGTCTACAGCCGCGACGGGCGGCATATTCAGGATGTATGCGCTCGGCATGTGCGCGTTTTGCGTGCTGGATCTGCTCAACAAGGCGTATTACACGATGAAAAATACTCTGATACCGCTGCTTGTGAACCTCGGCATACTCGCGCTGAATTTCGCGCTTGACAGAATATTGCAGACGCCGTCCGGTATCGCGCTCGGCACGGCGATATCACTGACAGCAGGCGCGGTTTTTATGGCGGCGATGCTGTTTAAGGGCGCGAAAACCGTCAGGCTTCTGCCGATCGCGAAGGGACTTGCCGCCACCGCCGCGATGGGCGTCGTCATGTGGGGCGGAACGCGGCTTCTGCTCTCCGGCGGCGATGGCAAGCTCATGCTCATCGTAAAATGCGTGCTGTGCGGCGCCGCGGGCTGCGCTGTGTATATCGCAGTCAGCTCGCTTTTGAGGCAGAGGGCTGTGACCGACATGCTGAAAAAGTTTACCAAAAGGGCATAGAAATACCCTCCGTATTTTTGCGGAGGGTATTTTCACACTATCTTATAAAATTCGTCGCGATCGGCGGCTCATAATACGGGGCGTGGACGCCCTTTTCACGTCCGGCGGCGATGCACTCGAGAAGCCAAGCCATGTTTTCGCCGAGCGTCCGCATGGTCTGCATACCCTCGAAATCCTGCCTTACCTCGTCGGGCGTGTTGCCGTGCACCTGGTTCTAGTACTGCGAGGTGACGATGGGCATGTTGCTGATGGAAAAATACTTGTTCAGCCGATCAAACGCCGCGCTTGCGCCGCCCCTGCGGCAGGAGACGACCGCGGCGGCGGGCTTGCCCGCCCAGCAGACTTTAGAGCTGTAAAACAGCCTGTCAAGGAAGGCGCACACCTGCCCTGAGGGGCCGGCGTAATACACGGGGCTTCCGACGATAAGCGCGTCAAACTCGTCGGCGCGTGCGTGCAGCTCGTTGACCTTGTCGTCAAAGACGCACCTGCCCCTTTCACGGCACGAGGCGCAGGCGATGCACCCCGCAACGGGGGCGGCGCCTATATGGACGATCTCGGACTCGATATCGTGCTCCGCGAGCTTTTTTTCTATCTCGCCAAGGGCGGTAAAGGTGCAGCCGAACTCATGCGGACTGCCGTTTATCATCAGAACTTTCACAGATTATCGTCCTTTCTGCCGCTGTGCGGCATTTTATAGTTACAGTATAATATCTCCGGCGGCGTTTAATCAAGCGTTTTTTGTCCGACGCGAACGGCTTTGGAGACGCGGAACGCTAAAGAGTATTATTTACAAATTGACGCGGCAATTTGGGCGGCGTTTCGGACAAGTTGTCAAAAATTGAAAAAACATGGCTTTTGTGCTTGCAAAACGTCGAGATACGTTGTAAAATTTATCTGTAAATCAAAATACTGTCGGCGCTGATATAAATTCGGATGTATGGCCCGAATGTCTCTACCGTGACGCCGTGAAGTCACGACTATTGGCTTTGCCGCTCGCCCCGCCGCGCTTTGCGCCGTCGGGCGTGTGCTTTTTACAGCCGCCGCGATTCCGCGCCGCGCTGTTTTTATTTTTGCGATATTTTTTGCGGGAGTGAACCTGTATGCGTCTTATGGAGGAGAGAATATTGTCCGAGGGAAGGGTGCTCCCCGGATACATCCTCAAGGTCGGCAGTTTTTTCAATCAGCAGATAGATATTGAGCTTTTGCGTGCGGCGGGCGAGGAGATCGCGGCGCTTTACGGAGACTGCGGCGTTAACAAGATACTAACGATAGAGGCGTCGGGCATCGCGCTGGCGACGGCGTCCGGACTTTCGATGGGCGTGCCTGTCGTTTTCGCCAAAAAGCACAAATCGAGCAATGTCGGGGACGACGTTATCTCCGCACGGATACATTCCTATACGCACGGCGGGGATTACGACGCCGTTGTGAGCGGCGAATATTTAAGGCGCGGCGACCGCGTCCTTATAGTAGACGATTTTCTGGCTAAGGGCTGTGCTCTCCGCGGGCTTATAGAGCTTGCCGAAAAAGCGGGCGCAGAGGTCGTCGGCGCGGCGATAGGCATTGAAAAGGGTTTCCAGGGCGGCGGAGACGATTTGAGATCGCGCGGAGTTCGCATAGAGTCGCTCGCCGTGATAGATGAGATGGACGGCGATAAGATCACCTTCCGAAAAAGCGTTTGAATGCAATAACGGCGACGCCGTTTGCAGATATTAAAGAGGTATTTATTTAAATTATTCAGGAGGACAAAAAATGAAAAAGCTCATAGCGATTGTACTTGCACTGACACTCTGCCTGTGTCTGTTTGCCGCCTGCGCTCCCAAAGAGAAGCCTGCCGACGGCGCCGACAACGCGGAAGGCACCGAAAACACCGAAAACCGCGACGCAAACGTAAAGTTCGACAACAGCTCCGAGATGGTCGATGTTTCATCACTCACAAGCGAGCAGACTGCGAAGATCAAGGTTGGTCTTATCTATCTGCACGACGAGAACTCGACATACGACTTAAACTTCATGAACGCTTCCAAAGAGGCGTGCGAGAAGATCGGCGTAGAGTATCTCATAAAGACCAACATCCCCGAGGGACAGGAGTGCTATGAGGCGGCGGCGGAGCTTGTAGACGCCGGCTGCAACATCATTTTCGCGGACTCCTTCGGACATGAGCCCTATATGATAGAGGCGGCGAAGGAATTCCCCGAGGTGGAATTCTGCCACGCCACCGGTACCCGCGCTCACATGGAGGGGCTTTCCAACTACCACAATGCTTTCGCAACAATATATGAGGGTCGCTATCTCGGCGGCGTCGCCGCGGGAATGAAGCTCAACGAGATGATCGAAAACGGCTATATTACCGCAGACGAGGCGAAGATCGGCTATGTCGGCGCGTTCACCTATGCCGAGGTTATTTCGGGTTACACCTCATTCTTCCTCGGAGCGCGCTCAGTTTGCCCGTCCGCGACTATGGAAGTGACCTTCACCGGCTCGTGGTATGACGAGACCGCTGAAAAAGAGGGCGCGAATAAGCTCATAAGCAACGGCTGCGTTCTCATTTCGCTCCATGCGGATTCCATGGGCGCTCCGACCGCTTGCCAGACAGCCGGCGTCCCGTTCGTGTTCTATAACGGCGCATGCGCCGACGCCTGCCCGGATACGTTCATCGTGTCCTCCCGCATCAACTGGGAACCCTACACAGAGTACATGATAGGCAAGGTCGCCAAGGGCGAGGCTCTCAGCGCCGACTGGACCGGCACGCTGTCTAACGGCGCCGTCGTAATGTCCGAGGTAAATGAGAAGGCGGCTGCTCCCGGCACTGCCGAGAAGCTCGAAGAGGTCAAGGCAGACCTCATCGCCGGCAAGATCAAGGTGTTCGACACCTCGACCTTCACCGTAGAGGGCAAGGAGATCACGACATATCTCGCCGACCTTAACGACTGGGGAGATTTCACGGGCGAGACCGAGGTCATAGAGAACGGAGTGTTCAATGAGTCAGCGCTCCGCTCCGCTCCGGCATTCGATCTTAATATCGACGGCATCACGCTGCTCGATACGAATTTCGGATAATAAAACAATATGCGGGAAGCTCCGAAAGGGGCTTCCCGTAAACTGCTGTAGAGGAGAGTTCGGGCAAAAAACGGATTGCCCTGTGCAGCAGGAAAATATTTGGTTTAAGAAATGGGAGTGACGTCTTTGGACAACAAGGTTGCCGCCGTAAAAATGCGTGATATAACAAAGACCTTCGGCGCGACTGTCGCGAACGACAAGGTCTGGCTCGACATCTACCGGGGAGAGATACTCGCGCTGCTCGGTGAAAACGGCAGCGGCAAGACAACGCTGATGAATATGCTGTCGGGCATATATTTTCCGGACAAGGGGCAGATATTCGTGGACGGCAGAGAGGTGTCGATACGCTCCCCGAAGGAGGCGTTCGACCTCGGTATAGGCATGATCCATCAGCATTTCAAGCTCGTGGATGTTTTCAGCGCCGCGGAGAACATAGTCCTCGGACTCAAAGGCTCCGGAAGACTCGATATAGACGAGGTGGCGAAAAATGTCAAAGCGATATGCGAGGAATACGGCTTTGAGGTCGATCCATATCAGAAGATATACGATATGTCGGTATCGCAAAAGCAGCAGGTCGAGATAGTCAAGGTGCTGTACCGCGGCGCGGATATACTCATTCTGGACGAACCGACCGCTGTTTTGACGCCGCAGGAGACGGATAAGCTGTTTGCGGTGCTGCGCAATATGCGCGATCTCGGAAAGGCTATAGTCATAATCACCCACAAGATGCACGAGGTAGAGGAGCTTTCCGACCGCGTCGCCATTTTGCGCCACGGGAGCTTTGTCGGCGATATGCTGACAAAGACGACGAACGCGCAGGAGATGACGAACATGATGGTCGGACACGCCGTCGTGCTCGACATCGACAGACCGGAACCGAAGGATCCTAAGCCCCGCATAAGAGTAGAGGGGCTTACCGTGCGCGACATCGAGGGCGTCGTAAAGCTCGATAACGTGTCGTTTACGGCAAATTCCGGCGAGATACTCGGCGTCGCCGGCATCTCCGGCTGCGGACAGAAGGAGCTTTTAGAGGCGATTGCCGGGCTTCAGCCGATAGAGAGCGGAAGTATAAAATATATATGCGACGACGGGCGCGAGGACGAGCTTATCGGCAAGGACCCGCTGAGCATACAGTCGCTCGGCGTTTCGCTGTCGTTCGTGCCGGAGGATCGGCTCGGCATGGGACTTGTCGGAAGCATGGATCTCACCGACAATATGATGCTGCGCTCATTCAGACGCGGCAGATCGCTTATTGCGGATAGAAAAACGCCTAAAAAGCTCGCTGAAAAGGTAGTGGAGGAGCTTGAGGTGAACACTCCCGGCGTCTCGACTCCTGTGAGACGGCTTTCGGGCGGCAACGTACAGAAGGTGCTCGTCGGGCGAGAAATATCCTCCGCGCCGACGGTACTTCTCACGGCTTACGCCGTGCGCGGACTCGATATAAACTCGTCGTATATGATATACGACCTCATAAATAAGCAGAAGGAAAAGGGCGTTGCCGTCGTGTACGTCGGAGAGGATCTCGACGTTCTGCTCGAACTATGTGACAGAATACTCGTCCTGTGTGGCGGCAAGGTCAGCGGCATCGTGGATGGGCGCGGCGCAAGCAAGCGCGACGTCGGCATGATGATGACAAGGTTGGGAGGCGCGGCAAATGAATAAAAGCAGAGCCCCTCTTATACACATCACAAAGCGAAAGACCATGCCGTGGTACTGCGCGTGGGGCGTGCGCGGCGCGGCGATAGTCGCCGCGCTAATAGCGTGCGCGGTGGTAACGATGTTCATGACCGGCGAAAATCCGATCGCGATATACGCCGCGATGCTAAAGGGCGCATTCGGCACGACGCGCAAGCTGTGGATACTGGGTCAGAACATAGCGATACTGCTCTGCATCGCGCTTGCCCTTGTTCCGGCGTTCAAAATGCGGTTCTGGAACCTCGGCGGAGAGGGGCAGGTGCTCATCGGCGGGCTTGCTGCGGCGGCGTGCATGATATGCCTCGGAAACAGGCTGCCGTCGGGACTGCTTATCGCGGTGATGACGCTGGCTTCGATCGCCGCCGGTGCGGTTTGGGCGCTGATACCCGCGGTTTTCAAGGCGAAATGGGGCACGAATGAGACGCTTTTCACGCTTATGATGAACTATGTCGCGACACAGCTCGTCGCGTATTTCGTCATAATATGGGAGTCTCCGAAGGGCTCCGGCAAGATAGGCATTATAAATCAGACGACGGGGATCGGCTGGCTGCCGCAGATAGGCGGGCAGAAATATCTGCTGAACATACTCGTCGTCGCCATGATAACCGTGATAATGTATTTCTACATGAATTACAGCAAGCACGGCTATGAGATAAGCGTCGTAGGAGAGAGCGAGCGCACCGCGCGATACGTCGGCATAAAGGTCGAAAGAGTCATTTTGCGTACGCTGCTGCTGTCCGGCGCGATCTGCGGCGTAGCGGGACTTCTGCTCGTTGGCGGCACGGATCACACGATAACAACCACCGTTGCGGGCGGGCGCGGCTTTACGGCTGTAATGGTAGCGTGGCTCGCGAAATTCAACCCCGTCGGGATGGTGTTCACGAGCTTTCTGATCGTCTTCCTCGGTCGCGGTGCGAGCGAGATAACGACTATATTCGGACTCAATCACTCATACGGCGATATACTTACTGGCATAATACTGTTTTTCATAATCGGCTGTGAATTTTTCATAAATTACAGGCTGAATTTCAGAAAGAGCGCCGGAAAGGAGGCAGCCAATGTTTGATATAGTCGGCTTTATACCTCGCGCGGTCGTGCAGAGCATACCTCTGCTTTACGGCAGCACAGGCGAGACGATAACCGAAAAGGCGGGCAACCTCAACCTCGGCATACCTGGCATTATGTACGTCGGCGGCATAAGCGGCGTTATCGGCGCTTTTCTGTACGAGCAGTCGTGCAAGGGCGCGTCGATGAACGGCTTTTTAGCGGTGGCGATACCGATGCTTTTCTGCCTTGTCGGGTCGCTTCTCATGGGGCTTTTATACTGCCTTCTGACCGTCACGCTTCGCGCAAATCAGAACGTAACGGGACTTGCGATGACGACGTTCGGCGTCGGCTTCGGAAACTTTTTCGGCGGCTCGCTCATTAAGCTCACGGGAAGCGATATGCCGTCTATTACGCTGTCGCAGACAAGCCTGTTTTTCAGCCGCAAGCTGCCGTTCGCGGAGAGGCTAGGCTGGTTCGGAAAAATATTCCTTTCGTACGGCTTTCTGGCGTATCTCGCCATCGTTATCGCATTCGTATGCGCGTACATACTCAAGCGCACTCGCACAGGGCTTCATTTGCGCGCGGTAGGCGAAAACCCCGCGACGGCGGACGCCGCCGGTATAAATATCACGAGGCATAAATATATCGCGACCTGCGCCGGAAGCATGATTGCCGGACTCGGCGGGCTTTATTACGTTATGGATTACGCCTGCGGGATATGGTCAAACGACGCCTTCGGAGACAGGGGATGGCTCGCCATCGCGCTTGTAATATTCACACTTTGGCGTCCGAATGTCAGCGTTTTCGCGTCGATACTTTTCGGAGGGCTGTATATACTCTATCTGTTCATGCCGACAGGCACAAACCTCGCGGTCAAGGAGCTGTATAAAATGCTGCCGTATGTGGTCACGATATTGGTTCTTATCGCCGTGTCCATGCGCAGGAAAAAGGAGAATCACCCGCCTGAAAGCCTCGGCGTCGCATATTTCCGAGAGGACAGATAGCGTCATATTGATTGGAGGCACACGGATATGGACGCTTTTGAGAGAATAAAAAAAGCAAAGCTTGTCGCCATCATACGCGGAGTGCCGGAGGAAAAGGTGCTTAAAACGGTTGAGGCGATGAAAAGAGGCGGGGTATCCTGCTGTGAGGTCACCTTCGACCAGCGGGCAGACGATTTTTCATATACCGCACGGGCGATAGAGCGCATAAGACGTGCTTTCGGGGACGAAATCACCGTCGGCGCGGGAACTGTGCTGACGGCGGAGCAGGTCGAGATAGCTTATGACGCGGGTGCGGTTTACATAATATCTCCGGACGTGAACGCAGAGGTAATAAAAAGGACGAAGGAGCTCGGTATGGTATCGATACCCGGCGCGATGACGCCGACGGAGATAACGGCGGCATGGCGACTGGGAGCCGATATCGTAAAGGTGTTTCCGGCGGGCGAGCTGGGAGCCGGATATATAAAAGCCGTGGCTACGCCGATAAGCCATGTGCCGCTTTTGGCGGTCGGCGGGATAGGCGTAAAAAACGCGCGCAATTTTTTGGACGCGGGCTGTATCGGCGTCGGCGTCAGCAGCACGATAGTGAACAGAGCGCGCATAGACGCGGGCGATTTTGACGCGATAACGAAAATCGCGAGGGAATACGTGGACGCGTTCGGCAGAAATGCGTAAAAAACGGATATAAGCCGGAATATATTGGAGAAAAACGGGCATGATAATTCCATAAGCGGAACAAAATCAACCGCGGAATGGAGAGGTGTTATCATGCAGCTTACACAAAAGGAAGCAACTCTTTTAAAGGACCTGAAGGATCAGGAAAAGCTATGTATCGACAAGTACAATAAGTACGCCTCGTCAGCGAGCGATCAGCAGCTCGGACAGCTTTTCAGAAAGCTCTCCGAGGTAGAGCAGAGCCATCTGAAGATCCTCGACGACATCGGGGAGGGAAAGACCCCTCAGTTCGGCGGCGCGTCAAGCCCGTCGATGACGTTCACCGCGACCTACGGACCTGCGGAGACGGAGCAGAAGAAAAACGACTGCTATCTCTGCACGGACACGCTTACGATGGAAAAGCACGCCTCGCATCTTTACGACACATGTGTGTTTGAGTTCAAAAACGAGGCGCTGCGGACGGCGCTGAACAAGATACAGGCACAGGAGCAGGAGCACGGAAAGCTGATATACGACTATATGTCGCAAAACGGCATGTACTGTTAATCGAGACGGCAAAAGAGAAAATATAAGCCTCGCGCCCCAATGGGGCGCGAGGCTTATATTATATTAATTTCGCTTTTACCGCTGTGAGCTTAAAGGCGCTACGCCTTTTCAACAGGAGCTTCCGGCGCGTTGCGCTTTATGCTGTCGATACCCTTAAGACAGCTCGCCTTCGCCTTGTATGCCTCTCCGACGGCGATTATCTCGCCGTTTTTCGCCTTGAGACGGAAGCGGAATTCGCCCGCCTTGTCGCGATAGACCTCGAATTTCGGATTTTTCAGCACATCGAATCCGGAGACGGTCTGATCCTCGATCGGGGCGGCGCAGTTTGTGCGGACACTCTCGATGCCGCTCATGCACGCGGACTCTGTGGAATAGGTTTCGCTTGTCGCGATCACTTCGCCGTTTCCTGCCTTCAGATTGAAATTAAAGCCGGACTTTGCCTTTTTGATTACAAATTTTCCCATTTTCTCATCCTCCTGCCGTTATGATTTGAATTTTTATTAAATAGCCATGCAAGCTCTGTGCATAAGCTGATTTACAAAAGAAGCGCCGGAGATCGAAAACGTGACTTTAATATTCGACAATAATATACTAATAATTTTTTGCGAAAATGTCAAGATAAAAAGCCCCTGCTTCCCGTTTTATGGGAAACAGGGATTTTTCAGCGGAATTATCCTACATTGCCCTGCGCCGGTGTGAAAAGCTCAGCGGCGGTGACGAGGAGCGCCTCCTCGCTCGCGCAGGAGTCCATGCTGTAGCTGTATAAAAGCCCCGGGACAACGTCGAACCAGACTATCTTGCCCGAGCCGCCCTCATTGTAATATATGCGGGCGGGGCAGTGTTCAACCTTGCCCTCGGCGTAAACGTCGTAGTCCTCTCCGGTGCCTGAGATATCGTCGAACACCTCTTTTATCTCTCCGGTCGCCGCCATGCGGTAGGCGCAGTTCACATCGCCGAGGCGGAATGCCGACTCTCCGACCAGAAGACCGTTCAAATTTAAGACACTGTAGTCCAAATCGGTCGCTTCGGCGGGGGCGACAGCGACGTTATAGCCGATAGATTGTACGATTCCCTCCGCGGTTTCGAGAAGCGATGAAACGTCGCCGCCGGTCAGACACCATTGGGTTTGATCTTCGCTTGAATACCAGTTAAGGCAGGAGGTTTCTTCAGTGTTTTGGAGCAGAAAATCAATGCCTTCGGAGTTCCATGCGAGCGTGTTCTGCCATTTATTGCCGCTGTTTGAAATGTCGCTCGGCTGTTCGCTTTTCATCATGCTGCATACGTAATCACTGCCGTCGAGCGTGAAGGACGCGCTTATAAGAGGCGACGCATAGTTGACCTCATCGACGTTGTACGAGACGTTTGAGGCGTTTTCAGGGAGTGTGAACGCATATTCGACCTCAGGCGCCGACCGATCCTCTCCGTATATTGGGGGAGACGATGCCGGCTGAGTATCGCCCGCGTTGTGACCGAGATATATAGATGTCGGTCTGTCAGCGCCGCCTATTATATCGCCGCGGTCGTTTGCCGAAAACGGGCGCAGCTTCCATGCGGCAAGCCCTACGACGACGCAGAAACACGCGGCGAGCGCGATATAGCCGCGCATACCGCTGCCGTGCCTCTTATTTATCGGTTTTTGCGCCTCCTCAAGCAGCTCGTCGTCGACAGCTTCCATGAAACGGCGAAATCTCTCTTCGTTCATATATATATTTCCTCTTTTATAAGCTCGTCTCGCAGACGGTTTTTCATGCGGAAAAGGTCATTTTTGACCTTCGACTCCGTGCAGCCGCATGCGGAGGCGATGTCCTGTAGACTTTCTCCATAATAATAACGGCGAATAAACATGATTCGTTTCACTTCCGGCAAATTTTTAAGAAAATTATTTATAAAGCTCCTCACTTCATTTGCCGAGGAGTAGAGCGCGGGATCGCCGTTTGCCATCGGCAGGAACGGTTCGAGCTCCTCAAAAGCAGCCGTCAGCGCCGACGATCGCTTATCCGCGTGGTTATACGAATATTTGTCTAT
>JAFWVB010000133.1 GCA_017518445.1 Oscillospiraceae bacterium
GATATTCTCGCCCTTCGCGGCGAGCAGTATGTTTGCGACAAGTCCGCCGGTGAGTATACGGTCGGCGGCGCCGTTTGCGAGGACTGTTTCCATCATCATGAAAGCGTCGGATATCTTCGCGCCGCCGAGAATGAAGGTGCAGGGTCTTGCGGGCGACTCCATGAGCTCCGATATGACGCAGTATTCCTTTTCACAGAGCCTGCCCATGGCGCTAGGCAATACCTGCTCGAAGCCGCAAAGCGACGGCTGATCGCGGTGCGCCGCGGCAAACGCGTCGCAAACGTAGAGATCGGCGAGCGGCGCGAGCTTTTCGACCATGAGCGTCTTCGCCTGCTGTTCATGGGTGAGGCAGAGCTTCATTTCAAATAGCGTCTGCTCCTCGGACACGAAGCGGACGTTGTCGAGAAGCAGTATCTCGCCGTCCTTGAGAGCCTTTATCGCATCCCTCGCGGCGGGGCCGCAGACATCGTCGATGAATTTCACCTCGCGCCCCAAAAATCCGGCGAGAACAGCCGCGTGCGGGCGGGTGGTGTAGAAATTTTTGTACTCTATATCGCTGCCCTGGTGAGCCATGAGCACGACCCTCGCGCCCGCGTCTGAAAGCTCTCTCACAGTTGGGGCGCACGCCTCGATCCTCGCGGTGCTTTTGAGTGTGCCTGTAGATCTGTCCACGGGCTGGTTCATGTCCACGCGGCACAGCACGGTCTTGCCGCGAAGCTCGAATTCGTCGAGAGTGTGTATTCCAAATCTCATATAGATACCTCCGAATATTGAAAAAAGGGCAGTTTATGCCCTTTTTTCAATCATTTGCGATTTATTTCTTGAATTTTCCTATATTAAGGTATTTGTTCGTCATCGCCGTGCCCTCGTCGCGCGTTAGCTGCATTTTCATCGCGGCGCGGATCGCGTCTATCGTCTCGGGGATCGTGACGCTCTCCTGCGGGATGTTGATCGCGTACATGATGTCGTTGCCGGACTCAACTATGGAGTCCTCCCATAGACCGATCTCATACATATCGCCGCGGCGGTTGCCGAGGTCGCGCGCGTACTTGAACAGGGAGGCGTTGCCCCTGAAGCCCTCGTCTATCGTAACGGTGCGGATACGCGGGTGAGCGCGGAACGCCTCGAGAGCCATGTCCTTCGTGATCTTCTTGCCGTCCTTGGCGGTAGCGAGGACGGTGATTATATGACCGTGGGTGACCGGAGTGTGGACGAGGATGCCCGTAGCCTCGACGTGCGGCATGATCGTCATAAGATCGACCGCCTGGTGGCTCGGCGCCTTGTCCATCTGCAGCGCGTTCGTGAGTCCGCGGTGATAATCTCCGGGATCGGCTACGCGGCGGATGATGGTGATGGCTACCTTTTCAATACCTATGGCGCGGTCAAGGCAGTCGACGGTGCGGATAAGCCCCGTCGTGTTGCAGGACGTGAGTTTCAGATAGTCCGCGCCGACGCCCTTTTCATAGTTTGCGTAGCCGTGGAAAAACACGTCAGCGACGGAGTTTTTCTCGCCGCCCTGGAAGATCGCCTTTTTGCCGAGGCGCTGATACAGCTCCTTGTTCTTGGCGCCTATGCCGCCGGGAGCGGAGTCGAGCATTATATCGACCTTCCCGACAAGCTCTTCAAAAGTGCCTGCGGTGGGGATGCCGAGCGCGTCAAATGATGATTTGTCCGCGCCGTCCACGAGATATAGGTCATATTTCACTCCGTTTGCGCCGATCATATCGTTTTCCGCGAGAGCTCTCACAGAGAGGGTGGGGGCGAGATCGGCGATGCCGACGAGCTCCATATCCTCCTGCATGGCAACGCCGTCCGCGAGGCGCTGACCTATCGTGCCGTAACCAGCCACGCCAACCTTGATCTTGCTCATTTGATATACCTCCGTAAATATAAAATTTATTTTAAGATTTACTTTGTAAATTTCTAAAGCTCCGCGCCGGGGCAGAGGAGCAGAACGTTATTGCTCTTTAACACCTCGACGTATTCTTTAGGCGGCATACGGTCTGTCACGAGGCAGTAGAGATCGGAAAAATCACAGAAGGTTATCGGGGAGCTTCTGTCAAATTTCGTGTGATCCGCCATCAGAACGACGCGGCTTCCGCATTTTACCACCTTTCGCTTGACCTCCGCCTCGAGATATGTGGAATTAGTGACGCCGTGATCTGTGGAAACGCCCGTCGCCGCGATAAAAACGGTGTTTATGCGCATTTTTTCAAGCGCGTCGAGCGTCGATATGCCGACATAGGACGATGTGTGCTGATAGTACAGCCCGCCGAGAGCGATAGCGCTTAAATTCGGATATTTCGCCGCCTCGCACATTGCGGTAAGGCTGTGCGTGATGACGGTTATATCCGATTTCTCGCTGAGATGCGGGAGTATGTGCGGAGTCGTAGAGCCCGCGTCGAGGAAGAGACTGCTGCCGTCGTCAACGAGAGAGGCGGCGAGCTTTCCGATAAGCTCCTTTTCGTTTACGTTGCGCGAGCTTCTCTGGGCAAACGGCTGGAACACCTGTCCGAGAGGTTCGGTTTTTATCGAAACGCCGCCGTAGACCTTTTGAAGCGCGCCGCGGTCGAGAAGCTGCTTTACGTCGCGGCGTATCGTGTTCATCGAAACGCCGAAGCTCGACGCCAGCTCTTCAAGCGAGGCGGTCTTGTGCTTTATAACGTATTTTTCTATGCTGTTCAATCGGTCTATACGAATGGCTGCCACCTCCGTTCATATTTTTATCGCGTCAGATACGCGCGACGCCGCTTTTACGCGCCGCCTCCGCGACTGCGGCGGCGACGGCGGGACCGACCCTCGGATCGAACGCCTGCGGGATGATATAGTCCTCGCACAGCTCGTCGTCGGATATGAGATTTGCGAGCGCGTTTGCCGCCGCCATCTTCATCTCCTCGTTTATATCGGAGGCACGAACGTCGAACGCGCCGCGAAAAACGCCGGGGAAGGCGAGAACGTTGTTGATCTGATTGGGAAAATCGCTTCTTCCTGTGGATACGACGCGCGCGCCGCCCGCCTTCGCCTCGTCCGGGAAGATCTCAGGCGTCGGGTTTGCGCACGCGAATATTATCGCGTCCTTATTCATTGACTGTACCATCTCTTTTGTGACAAGTCCGGGACCGGAGACTCCGATAAACACGTCCGCGCCTCGCAGCGCGTCCGCGAGAGAGCCGCTAAGGGAGTCGGGATTTGTGACCTCCGCCATCTCCTCCTTGATCCAGTTGAGCCCGTCGCGTCCCTTATAGATTATGCCCTTGCGGTCGCACATCGTCAGATTTTTGAAGCCGGCGGACATCAGGAGCTTCGATATCGAAATGGCGGCGGCGCCCGCGCCGGAGGTTACGACGCGCACCTTTGCGCGGTCCTTGCCGACAAGACGCAGCGCGTTGGTAAGTCCGGCGAGAGTGATTATCGCCGTGCCGTGCTGGTCGTCGTGGAATATCGGAATGTCGCATTTCTCCTTGAGCTTGCGCTCTATCTCAAAGCAGCGCGGAGCGGAGATGTCCTCTAAATTTATGCCGCCGAACGAGCCGCTTATGAGATACACGGCGTTCACGAACTCGTCCACGTCCTTTGTCTTGACACAGAGCGGGATCGCGTCCACGCCGCCGAAGGACTTGAACAGCACGCACTTGCCCTCCATGACGGGCATGCCGGCTTCGGGACCGATGTCGCCGAGACCGAGGACCGCCGTGCCGTCGGTAATA
>JAFWVB010000134.1 GCA_017518445.1 Oscillospiraceae bacterium
GCCGTGAGTATCTCGTCCATGCATACAACCTTCTCCGCGCCCGCGGCGAGCAGTCTGCGCTTTGTGCGGAACCTTGAATGTATGTCGCACGCAAGTACGTTTTTGGTGTAATCCAGTATCGCCGTCGCCTGATTTGCGAATATAACCTCGACCTCGCAGCCGCAATCGCGGATAAGTCCGGTGTAATAATCCACATAGTCAACGCCCGTAAACGGGTGCTTATAGTATCCGAACTTTTCCCTGTACTCGCTCTCGGAGAGCACGTCGCTCCACGGGTTTACGCCCTTTTCGTCGAGCAGATCCTCGTCAAACAGGTGGTTGCCGACCTCGTCGCTCGGATAACTGAGCATGAGGTATATTTTCTTCATCGCCAAAGCGAAGCCCCTCAGACAGATCGCAAATCTGTTTCTGGACAGTATCGGGAACACGAGCCCGACGGTATCCGTGCCGAATTTCGCGCGCACGTCCTGTGCTATGTCGTTTACGGACGCATAGTTTCCGCCCGCTCTCGCCACGATCGACTCCGTGACCGCGACGATGTCCCTGTCCCCGAGAGCAAAGCCCTCCGCCTTCGCGGCGTCAACGACGCCCTCAGAGACGATGCTTACGAGATCGTCGCCCTTGCGGATGATCGGCATGCGAATGCCTCTTACTACTGTGCCTACTGTTCTCATTGGATTACCTCCCTTTCAGTCGCCGGAAAAGGGGCTCCATGTCCCTTTCGCGGCTCTTTTTTATTAAAAACCGCTAAATATTATATAACCGGCTATGACGTGTGTAAAGAAAAATTTTTGATTTAACAGCACAAAAATTCACGCCGCAGGGAGTCAAAAATACTTCAATATGCTAAATCGGTAAATCGGCGTCAAAACCGTATCACTCCGAGGTGCTCGAGCAGTATCTTCACGCCGAGTAAAATCAAAATCACGCCGCCCGCGACCTGCGCGCGCGATCTGTATTTGGAGCCGAAAACGCCGCCTATTTTCACCCCCGCGGCGGAAATCGCAAAGGTGACCGCGCCGATAAGCAGCACGGCTCCCGCCATCCTCGCCGCATCGCCGAGCAAAAACGCGAATGTCACGCCGACGGCGAGCGCGTCTATACTCGTCGCGACAGCGAGCGGCAGCATGGTCTTGAATCCAAGCGATGAGTCCGCGCCGTCCTCGCCGCCGCATACGCCCTCTTTTATCATGTTGCCGCCTATTAGCGCTAAAAGCACGAACGCTATCCAGTGGTCGAACGCGGTTATGTGCTTTTCAAATACGGAGCCGAGGAAATAGCCGATCGCGGGCATAAGCGCCTGAAATCCGCCGAACCACGCCCCGACGGCGCACATCTCCCTCGCCCCCGCTTTTTTCATGGCGAGCCCCTTGCAGACGGACACCGCGAAGGCGTCCATCGAAAGCCCTACCGCCAAAATGAAAAGCTCGATAAAACCCATGCCGCACCCCGAATTCATTTATATACTGCTGATTATATCAGATAACGCCTGTTTTTCAATGTGTGATTGTAATTTTCCGCGACTGATGTTAAAATACGGTAAAGCGAAAAAAATAACATCTCCATGAGGTACTCATATGAAAAAAATAATGGTTGTATTCGGGACAAGACCCGAAGCTATAAAAATGTGCCCGCTCATAAAGGAACTGAAAAGCCGCGTCGGGCTAGAAACCGTCGTCTGTGTGACGGGTCAGCACCGCGAAATGCTCGACCAGGTGCTCGCGGCGTTCTCGGTAAAGCCGGACTTCGATCTCGATATAATGCAGGGCGGACAGACACTGTACGACATAACCTGCCGTGTCATGGGCGGCATTAAGGCGGTGCTTGACGAGGCAAAGCCCGACGTCGTGCTCGTCCACGGCGACACGACTACGACCTTCGCGGCGGCTCTCGCCTGCTTTTATAAGCAGATACCCGTCGGGCACGTCGAGGCGGGACTTCGCACATACGACATCTACTCCCCGTATCCGGAGGAATTCAACCGCCAGGCGGTAAGCATAGTGGCAAAATACAATTTTGCCCCGACGGAGGCGTCAAAGCAAAACCTCCTTGCGGAGGGTCGCGACGGCTCGACCGTTTTCGTCACCGGCAACACGGCGATAGACGCGCTGAAAACGACCGTCCGTCCGGATTTTACGCACCCTGACCTCGATTGGGCGGCGGGAAGCCGCCTCGTGATGCTGACGGCACACCGCCGTGAGAATTTGGGTCAGCCGCTTCGAAATATATTCACCGCGATCCGCCGCGTCGTTGACGAATTTCCGGACGTAAAGGTGATTTACCCCGTCCACAAAAATCCGCTCGTGCGTGAGGCGGCAAACGACATTTTATCGGGCTGTGACCGCGTAAGGCTCATAGAGCCGCTTGATGTGCTGCTTTTCCACAACTTCATCGCGAGAAGCTATATGATACTCACCGACAGCGGCGGCATACAGGAGGAGGCGCCGTCACTCGGAAAGCCCGTCCTTGTCCTGCGCGATACGACGGAGCGTCCGGAGGGCATCGAGGCGGGAACGCTCCGGCTCTGCGGCACGGACGAGGAAACGGTCTATACAGAATTTAAACGCCTGCTCACCGACAGCGAGCTTTACGGTGCGATGAGCCGCGCATCAAACCCATACGGCGACGGCAGGTCGAGCGTGCGTATAGCGGATATACTCGAGCGCGGCAAAACGGAGATATGAACGATTTTTCTGATTGTCGCCAGATTTTACGGTTTTGTTATTCGCTCCGCGGGACACGTTTTCATTTGTTTTTACGCGCTCCGCTGGGGTAACTTTTCTGATATGCGTCAGAAAAGTCACCAAAAGAACGCAAAAAGGGAGAGGGGACTCCGAATTTCCCCTCTCCCTTTTATCCCTCACCCTTAAAACGGCAAAGTGAAACTCTTTGTTTCCCTTTGAACCCTTCAGCGGCTCAAAAAAAATAATAAGTGTCCATAAATTTGTACGCGGTATGCGCCATTATTTCCGCCGGCGCGGAGAGTTTCAAAAGAGAACGAAGCGTTCTCTTTTGCCGTTTCAATTAGGGGTTTCCAAAGGGGGAAGAAATTCGGAATCTTCCCCCTTTGGCGATTTCTTTTCGCCTATTTTCTTTTGCGTAAAAGAAAATAGGCCCTGCGGAGCAAGTAAACAAGTTGCCTCTCGGAGAGAATGATGAAAAAACCACCTCCCCGACGGAATTATTTACAATTTATATATTGAAATCCAGTGCAGGTTTTAATATAATTTTCAACATATCAAACACCGTGAATTACTTTTTTTCGGGGTGCTGCATGACTGTTCTGAAGTTAATTGTCACCGCGGTTTTTGCCTATCTCTCCGGCTCGGTGAGTACTGCGGTGCTTATATCGATGTGGCTGTACCGCCGCGACATCCGCAAGGAGGGCAGCGGCAATGCCGGCGCAACAAATGTGGCGCGCACGTTCGGCATAAAAATCGGGCTCCTCACCCTCGCCGGAGATTTTCTGAAAACCGCACTCGCAGCATGGTTCGGCAACCTTTTGGCGGGCGATCTCGGGATCGTCGCCGCCTGCGCCTTCTGCATGATCGGGCATATCTTTCCGCTGTTTTTCGGTTTCAAGGGCGGCAAGGGCGTCGCCACCGCCGGAATGATAGCGCTTATACTCGACTGGAGGCTGTTTATCATTCTCGTCGCAGTTTTCGGCATCGTGTTTCTGCTCAGCCGCCGCGTTTCGGTCTGCTCAATCTGCTGCGCCGCCGCATTTCCGATCGCACTCGCCATCCTCGGCACTACGACGCCGCGTCTTGTGCTCGGAATTTTCATCACCGTCATCGTTATCTGGCGTCACCACGGCAATATAAAACGCCTTCACGACGGCACGGAGCCGGAGTTCAAGGCGAAATTCTGAAAACATGCCCGCGCGTTTTATCGTAAAGCGGTCGCGCGGGCATCAATTTTTTAATCTGAAGCAATACGGCGGCAGGAGGCTACACGCGCCACTGCCGCCGTTTTTTATTTGACGTTGCCCCAAGGCTTTTCAGCGTCTCCACGGATTTCGCCGCGTTTTATAAACCCCAATCAACAAGGTTTAAATCCACCTCACTGACAGTACCATCGTCAGCGTCGGTAGTGAAAAATACGATCAAGTTCCCATCATGGTTCGAATCCGAAGACTCGATGAGCCACTGCAGGCTGTCGCCCTCGTCCCACATCGGCTCTCCGAACATTGCGGAAACCTCGCTCTTCGTCATGCCGAACTTGATGCCGAGAATAGATACGCCCTGATCCTCAGGCGCGTCCGCGTATGAGATCATGGATATACCCTCCGCCTCGGCGTCGGGAATTTTTATCGTTTCTTCGCCGCCGTTATAATAGTCCGGAACGACAATATAGTCCCTGTTTTCATCGAGATAGAAATTGAGAGAGAAGAAATCCTCCGGATTCAACTCGATATCTTTATATGAGTCGTCGGAGGGGAGTCCCGCCTCTACAAGCTCATTGAAACGATAGGGCATTTTGACAGTTTTGCCGTTTATGACTATGGCGGCGTCCGCAAGGCTTAGAGTCAGCGTACCGTCGACGGCGGGCTTGATTTCTCCATCTGTGCCTGACTGCGCATCGTTTTCGCCGTCCTGCGTATCGGTATCGTCCGTTTCATTTGTCTGCATCTCGACGGAATTGTCGGAGTCCTTGTTATCCGTCTTGTTGCCGCAGGCGGCGAATGCAAACAGCATAACTACCGCAAGCAGCATTGCAATAATCTTTTTCATGTTTTAGTTCCTTTCTTATTGCTTTCTATTGCTTTTTATTGCCCGTCAATATTAGCAGACCGCCCCTTATCTGTCAAGCATGTTTCGACGCCCGCGCGGAAATGCCGCACCGCCCGCGTACCTGTCACGTCCGCGGGACTATCTCGTTTTCGCTCTTGTATATGCTGTTCTCCGGTACGACGCCGCGCACGCACGAGACAGGATAAACGCTCGCGCCGCGCCCGATCACCGTGCCGGGATTTAACACGCTGTTGCACCCGAGCTCGACATGATCCCCCAGTATCGCGCCGAATTTTTTGCGCCCCGTCTCTATCTCGGCGTCGCCCTTTACGACGACAAGCGTTTTGTCGCTCTTGACGTTAGACGTTATCGAGCCCGCGCCCATGTGCGCCTTGTAGCCGAGTATCGAGTCGCCGACGTAATTGTAATGCGGGACCTGCACCGAATCGAACAGCACGACGTTTTTAAGCTCCGTTGAATTTCCGACGACGCAGTTTTTGCCTACTATCGCGCTGCCGCGTATGAACGCGCAGTGGCGCACCTCGGCGCCGCGGTCGATTATGCACGGTCCCGCGATATACGCCGACGGGAAAACCGTCGCGTCCTTCGCGATCCACACGTCCTCCGCCGGATGGTCGAATTCATCCTCCGGAAGCGTAGGTCCGAGCGCGAGTATGAAGTCCTTTATCTCCGCGAGCACCTCCCACGGGTATTTTTTTCCCTCAAAAAGCGCGGCGGCGCGCGTTTTGGTGAGGTCAAGCAGTTCGTTAATCTCGATCATAAAGCCCCTCTTTTCAGCCCTTGACCGCGACGAGCAGTCCTTTTTTGTCCATCGCGGCGATGACCGCGTCAACTTCTCTTTCGCACTCCTCCTGCGTCGGAGCCTCGACCATGACGCGCAGCACAGGCTCTGTCCCGCTCTTGCGCAGAAGTATCCTGCCCCGATCCCCGAGACGCGCCGCCACAGCCTCTACCTCCGCCTTTACGTCCTCGTCGGCGAGCGTGCCGTCCTTATCCGTCACCTTGACGTTTTTCAGTACCTGCGGATATATTGTCACGGGCGAGGCGAGCCGGCTGAGCGGCATTTTCTTGCTCAGCATTACCTGCATTAGCTTCAGTGCCGTCAGTATACCGTCTCCGGTGTTGGCGTACTTGCTGAAAATTATATGACCGGACTGCTCGCCGCCGATGAGATGCCCGTTTGCCTTCATGTTCTCATAGACATATTTGTCGCCGACCGCCGTCTTCTCATAGCCTATTCCTATCTCGTCGAGCGCCTTGTAAAGCCCGAAATTGGACATGACCGTCGTTACGACCTTCGTGTCGCCGAGCCTGTCGCGCTCTTTCATATATCTCGCGTATATGTACATGATCAGATCGCCGTTCACGATCTCGCCGTTCTCGTCCACCGCGAGGCATCTGTCGGCGTCGCCGTCGAACGCAAAACCCGCGTCGAGCCCGTTTTCACGCACGAGCTTCTGAAGACCCTCGATGTGCGTCGAGCCGCAGTTTGAATTTACGTTCAAGCCGTCCGGCTCGTTGTTTATAACGAACGTGTCCGCACCGAGCGCGTCGAAAACACTCTTCGCTATCATCCATGTGCTGCCGTTGGCGCAGTCGAGCCCTATCCTTTTGCCCTTGAACGAATGTACGGCGAGCGAGATAAGGTAGCCGATATACCTGTTTCTGCCGGCGGAATGGTCCACCGTCCTGCCTATGTTCTCTCTCGTCGCGTACGGTATCTCAAATTCCCCGTCGATATACTTTTCCGCCTCGTCGAGCACCGGCTCCTCCATCTTCTCGCCGTCGCCGTTTATGAGCTTTATGCCGTTGTCATAGTACGGGTTGTGGCTCGCCGAGATCATTATGCCGCAGTCGAAATCCTCGCTCCTCGCGACGTAAGCAACGCTCGGCGTCGTCGTGACGTGCAGCAGATATGCGTCCGCGCCGGACGCCGTGAGTCCCGCCGACAGCGCGCACTCGAACATATAGCTCGAGCGGCGCGTGTCCTTTCCGATCACGACCTTCGCCTTTTTCTCCTTTCCGTAATACCAGCCGATAAAGCGCCCTATCTTAAATGCGTGCTCGACCGTAAGGTCGATGTTGGCTTCGCCCCGGAAGCCGTCTGTTCCGAAATATTTTGACATATACCAGTTCCCCTGTTTGATCAAATTTTAATAACAAAAACGCAAACGCCGACAAAAGTTTCGGCGTTTACATCGATAATATCTTATAGTAACGCGGCTGCCTCGAAGTCGAGATAAACCTCAACATCCGGATGGAGCAGCAGCACGGACGCAGGCACCTCCGGCGTCACGTCGCTCTTGATCATCTCGCGCACGATCGGCGCTTTCGCGCTTCCGAGCGCGATGAAAATTATTTTACGCGCGTTCATAACGGTTTTTATGCCCATAGTGACGGCGTGCGTCGGCACCTCATCTATCGAGCTGAAAAATCTTTTATTCGCCTCGCGCGTGGATTTTGTAAGCTCCACGACGTGCGTAACTGAGCCGAACGGCGTACCGGGCTCGTTAAAGCCGATATGCCCGTTGTTGCCTATGCCGAGAAGCTGGAGGTCGATTCCGCCCGCCGCCTCGATAGCCTTGTCGTATTCCGCCGCCTTATCGACATCCATACCGGACGGCACATGGGTTTTCGCCATGTCGACGTCGATTTTTTCAAAGAGGTTTTTATCCATAAAATATCGGTAGGACTGGTCGTGCGTGCCGTCGAGCCCGACATATTCGTCGAGATTGAACGTCGTCACGTCCTTGAAGGTTATCTCCCCCGCTCTGTTCAGCCGCGCAAGCTCCGCGTAAAGATCGAGCGGCGTGGAGCCAGTAGCATATCCCAGCACCGCGTCCGGCTTTTCGGAGAGAAGCTCAACGTATCTCTTCGCCGCTGCTTCGGCGATTTTTTCAGGCGTATCGATAATAATTTTCATATATCTCTTCCTTTCATTAAATCACACGCCTTGGCTGCTAAAACGCCAAAACGCTTTCTTGAATATTTATTTTACCACGCCGGAGGTATCTGTGCAAGCAAAAACGCGGATTAAATCCCGACTTTGCGCCAATTATTTTTCCGCTTTGTCAAAAACGGGTCTCATTCCCAACGCGCAGGAATATATACAAAAACTTTACCAAAATATAATAAAAACTTCTGCATTGTCTGTTGACTTTTGGGTGTTGCGGTGGTTTAATATTTATAAAGTTATAAATTTTTATCAAGGAGTGAACTTATATGGATTACGCAAAGGAATCCCTGCGCCTTCACGCCGAGTGGAAGGGCAAGCTCGAAACGGTCAGCCGCGTCCCCGTGTCCACTAAAGAGGATCTCTCGCTGGCATACACGCCGGGCGTCGCGCAGCCGTGTCTTGAGATACAGAAGGACATTTCAAAGTCCTATGATCTCACGCTTCGCCACAACCTCTGCGCCGTTATAACGGACGGCACGGCGGTCCTCGGTCTCGGCGATATCGGTCCCGAAGCCGGCATGCCAGTCATGGAGGGCAAGTGCGTTCTGTTCAAGTCTTTCGGCGGCGTGGACGCAATACCGCTCTGTGTCAAAACAAAGGACGTGGACGAGTTCGTTAACGCCGTCTATCTCATCAGCGGCTCGTTCGGCGGCATAAATTTAGAGGACATCTCCGCTCCGCGCTGCTTTGAGATCGAGCGCAAGCTCAAGGAGAAATGCGACATTCCGATATTCCACGACGAC
>JAFWVB010000135.1 GCA_017518445.1 Oscillospiraceae bacterium
ATGAACCGTCGCGTACCTTCAGTGAATATCTGCTCGTCCCCGGCTATTCCGGCGCGGACTGCATTCCGGAAAATGTGAGCCTGCGCACGCCCCTTGTGAAATTCAGACGGGGTGAGGAGCCGGCGATCTCGATGAATATACCGATGACGTCCGCAATAATGCAGGCGGTGTCGGATGACAATATGGCGGTAGCGCTCGCAAAAGAGGGCGGCGTTTCGTTTATTTACGGCTCGCAGAGCATTGAGAGCGAGGCGGCGATGGTAGCGAGAGTGAAGGCATACAAGGCGGGCTTCGTGTCGAGCGATTCGAACCTCAGTCCGAAATCAACGCTAAACGACGTGCTTGAGCTGACAAGCGCAACAGGGCATTCCACGATAGCGGTGACGGAGGACGGATCTCCGAACGGCAGGCTCTGCGGAATAGTCACGCGTCGCGATTACCGCGTCAGCCGCATGACCGGCGACGAAAAGGTGGAGACGTTTATGACGCCCATCGAAAAGCTCGTCACGGCGCCGAGCACGACGACGCTCAAAGAGGCGAACGACATAATCTGGGACAATAAGATAAACGCGTTGCCGCTTATCGACGAGGGCGGCAGACTTGTATCCTTCGTGTTCCGCAAGGACTATGACGAGCATAAGAGCAACCCGCTCGAGCTGCTCGACGCGCATAAAAAATACGTTGTCGGCGCGGGCGTGAATACGCGCGATTACGCGGAGCGCGTGCCGGCTCTCATCGAGGCGGGCGCTGACGTTTTGTGCATAGACTCGTCGGAGGGCTTTTCCGAATGGCAGAAGCGCACGCTCTCGTGGGTACGTGAGAATTACGGCGATACGGTTAAAATCGGCGCGGGCAACGTCGTGGACGGCGAGGGATTCCGTTTTCTTGCCGATTGCGGCGCGGATTTTGTAAAGGTCGGCATAGGCGGCGGCTCGATCTGCATAACGAGAGAGCAAAAGGGCATAGGGCGCGGACAGGCAAGCGCGCTTATAGAGGTGTGTCGTGAGCGAAACAGATATTTTGAGGAGACGGGCGTATATATCCCCATCTGCTCCGACGGCGGCATAGTGCACGACTACCATGTGACTCTCGCGCTTGCGATGGGCGCGGATTTCATGATGCTCGGCAGATATTTCGCCAGGTTTGACGAGAGCCCGTCAAACAAGGTCAGCATAGGCGGGCAGTTTATGAAGGAATACTGGGGAGAGGGCTCCGCGAGGGCGAGAAACTGGCAGCGTTACGATCTCGGCGGCGCAAAGCAGAAGATGAGCTTTGTCGAGGGCGTTGACTCCTATGTGCCGTACGCGGGCAGTCTGCGGGACAACGTCGGCATCACGCTCAACAAGGTGCGCTCGACGATGTGCAACTGCGGCGCGGTCACGATACCGGAATTTCAGAAAAGGCGAAGCTCACTCTCGTGTCCGCGACGAGCATCGTCGAGGGCGGCGCGCACGACGTGGTGCTCAAGGAGAACACATATAATCAAAATAAAAACTAAACGGATTACACGGCTGCGCCTTACGGCGCGGCTGTGTTTTTAAGGAGAGCGGCATGGAAAAGATAGAAACGCTGAAACGCTGGATAGATGAGAGCGACAACATAGTATTCTTCGGCGGCGCGGGCGTGTCGACCGAGAGCGGGATACCGGATTTTCGAAGCGTTGACGGGCTTTATAACCAAAAATACAGATACCCGCCGGAGACTATACTCAGCCACACGTTTTTTGAGCGGTATCCCGATGAGTTTTACGAATTTTACAGAGACAAACTAATCGTCGACGGCGCACAGCCGAACGCATGCCACTTGCGGCTCACGGAGCTTGAGCGCGAGGGAAAGCTGCGCGGCGTGATAACGCAGAATATCGACGGGCTTCACCAAAAGGCGGGAAGCGTCAACGTGCTGGAGCTGCACGGCTCGCTGCTCCGCAACTACTGTGCGAAATGCGGAAAGAGGTATGAGGTCGGCTTTGTTACCTCTGCGCGCGGCGTTCCGAAATGCTCCTGCGGCGGGATCGTCAGACCGGACGTTGTGCTGTATGAGGAGGGGCTCGATCAGGACGTTTTGGCGAAGAGTGTGCAGTTTATACGAAACGCCGACGTGCTGATAGTCGGCGGGACGAGCCTTGTCGTTTATCCGGCGGCGGGGCTTGTAAATTACTACCGCGGCAGTAAGCTCGCGCTTATAAACAGGAGTGAGACGAGCTATGACGGCATTGCAAGCCTTCTGATAAAAGAGAAGATAGGCGAGGTGTTCTCAAAAATCTGACGCGCATGGTGTACTTGCGCGGCGGGCGGGTTTTATAACCGCGTCCGCCGCGCTTTTTGCGCATTTTTTGCGGCGGAGCAAAAACGGTTTTTTCTCATAATGTCGGGCGCTCGTTCATATATTATCCACAGAACGAATGCCCGACGCCGACACACATGGTGCGGGACAAGGGGGAAAAACATTGG
>JAFWVB010000012.1 GCA_017518445.1 Oscillospiraceae bacterium
CTAACAACGAGCTTGGGTTTGACTATCTGCGCGACAACATGGCGATATACAAGGAGGCGACCGTCCAGCGCGGGCACGCCTTTGCGATCGTGGACGAAGTGGACTCGATACTCATAGACGAGGCGAGGACGCCGCTCATAATATCCGGACAGGGCGACGAGAGCACCGATCTCTACTTCCGCGCGGACAGCTTCGTGCGCGGACTCCGGAGCGCCGTATACGCGACCGTCGACAGCAAGCTCGATGACAGTCAGGTGGATACGGACGCGGATTACATAGTAGACGAAAAGGCGCGCTCCGCCACGCTCACGGCACGCGGCATAGAGAAAGCGGAGCGGCATTTCGGGCTTGAAAACCTCTCCGACATCGAAAATTCGACACTCTCGCACCACATAAATCAGGCGCTGAAAGCGCACGGCATAATGAAGCGCGACGTGGACTATGTCGTAAAGGACGACGAGGTCATAATCGTCGATGAGTTCACGGGACGTCTCATGTTCGGGCGCCGTTACAGCGAGGGACTTCACCAGGCGATAGAGGCGAAGGAGAATGTCGCTGTCGCGCGTGAAAACAAGACGCTCGCCACCATCACGTTCCAGAATTTCTTCCGGCTTTACGGAAAGCTCTCCGGCATGACCGGAACGGCGCTGACCGAGGAGGAGGAATTCAACGCGATATACAAGCTCGACATCGTCGAGATACCGACGAACAGACCGCTCGCGAGGATAGACCACTCCGACTGCGTATATAAAAACGAAAACGGCAAGAACAGGGCGATAGTAAAACAGATAATCGCGTGCCATGAAAAAGGGCAGCCGGTGCCTGTCGGTACGATCTCGATAGAGAAAAGCGAATATCTGTCCTCGCTTCTCAAGCGCGAAGGCGTAAAGCACAACGTATTAAACGCGAAGCACCACGAAAAAGAGGCTGAGATCATCGCGCAGGCTGGTAAATTCGGCGCGGTCACTATCTCCACCAACATGGCGGGCCGCGGCACGGATATCATGCTCGGCGGCAACGCGGAATATCTCGCAAAGGACGATCTGCGGAAAGCGGAGATACCGGACGAGATCATAAGCGAGGCGGTCGGATACGCGGAGACGGACGACGAGGAGATTTTGAGCGCAAGACGGCTCTATGCCGAAAGGCTCGCCGCGCACAAGGCGGTCACAAGCGAGGAGGCGGAGCGCGTAAAGGCGGCAGGCGGGCTTTTCATTCTCGGCACCGAACGGCACGAGTCCCGCCGTATCGACAATCAGCTTCGCGGACGCGCCGGACGTCAGGGAGACCCCGGCGAGACGCGGTTCTATATCGCCATGACGGACGACATCATGCGCCTTTTCGGTTCGGAGAGGATAATGAACATGATGGACACCCTCGGCATCGACGAGGATATGCCGATAGACCAGAAAATGATCTCAAGCGCCATAGAGCAGGCGCAGAGAAAGGTCGAAAGCCGCAACTTCCAGTCGAGAAAGAACGTCCTCGAATTCGACGACGTCATGAACCAGCAGAGAAACCTCATTTACGACCAGCGCCGCCGCGTCCTCGACGGCGAGGACATAAGCGGCAATATCCGCGGCATGATACGCGACTTTATAACGTCGGAGGTAAACAGCGCGTTTGTAGAGCTCGGCGGGAGCGTCACGTCAATGTCGGAGATTGAGACTGTGCTCGCCCCGTTTGAAAAGCTGTTTTTGGCAAAGGGAGAGCTCGGCATACGCGAGGACGGGCTGAAAAGTCTCACGGCGGACGCGCTCACGGCTACGCTTATAGAAAAAGCGGAGACGAGATACTCGGCAAAGGAGCGCGAGCTCGGCTATATACCCGACACGGAGACACTGATAATGCGCGAGTTTGAGCGCGTTATACTGCTTCGCGTCGTGGACGAATACTGGATGGATCACATCGACGCGATGGACGACCTGCGCCAGGGCGTTGGACTGCGAGCCTACGGGCAGGCAAATCCCGTCGACGAATACAAGCGCGAGAGCTTCGATATGTTCGAGGCGATGATAAACGGCATAAAGGAGGAGGTCACGCGGCGCGTGTTCCTCGCCCGATTGAAAACACAGGCGTCGCTTGAGCGCAAGAGCGTTTTGAGTGAAAATCAAAAGGCGGCGCAGAACGCGGGAGGCAGAAATCGCGAGCCTGTCAAGGTCGGCAAAAAGATCGGCAGAAATGACCCCTGCCCGTGCGGAAAAAAACGCCCGAACGGGCTCCCAATGAAATATAAGGACTGCTGCGGCAGAAATCAATAAAGCATGGCGTTTGTCGAGGAAAATAAAAACGGCGTCGTCTATATGAAAAGCACGCTCATTCCGGCGCGCCACGCGTTTACGACGCGGCTCGGCGGGGTAAGCCGCGGCGCGTTCAAGTCGCTCAATTTGGGCGCGAGCCGAGGGGATCTAAACGAGCATGTCGCGGAAAATTACGACATACTGTGCCGCGCGCTCGATCTGCCGCGAGATCGGCTCGTTTTCACGCATCAGATACATGAATGCTCTGTCAGGCGCGTGACTGGCGCCGACGCGCACACGCTTTTTACCGACGTGCCTTACGACGCGGACGGTCTTGTTACGGGCGAGAAAAATCTCGCTCTGCTTGCCTTCACCGCGGACTGCGTGCCGATACTTCTCTGCGAGGAGGACGGGCGCGCTATCGCCGCCGTCCACGCGGGCTGGCGCGGAACCGCCGGCTGCATCGCGGAAAAGGCGGTCGAAAAGCTGCGGCGCGAATACGGCGCAGTGCCCGAAAAGCTCCGCGCCGCGATAGGTCCCTGCATAGGGAAATGCTGCTTTGAGGTAGGCGTTGAGGTCGCGGACGCGATGTTTGACGCCATCGGGGGCAGCGCCGAAAAATATGTAAGCCCGAAGACGGGCTTTGACGGCAAATTCACCGTCGATCTGCGCGGCGTAAACGCGCATATTCTGCAAATGGCGGGCGTGCGCGCCGAGAATATCGATATTTCAAGCGAATGCACGATGTGCCTGCACGAAAAATACTGGTCGCACAGATATACAAAAGGTATCCGCGGCGTTCAGGCGGCGGTTATAATCCTCTGAAACGGGAGATAAAATGTGACGAAATCGCTTTTAAAAAAGTTAATATGTCTTTTCGCGTGCCTGTCTCTCGTTTTGCCGCTCTGCGCATGCGGTAAAGGTGACGACATTTCGACAGATGGCGCCGATACGCCCGTCGGCGGCAACTCCGAGGTCGCGCCGAACGCGCCTGTCTATGAGGCGCAGCCGGTCGGGGATCAGTATTTCACGCTGAATTTCGACCCCGGATATTCGTTCAACCCGATAACGGGTACGAACACGCTCAATATGCTCGTCGCGGGACTCATGTACGAGCCGCTTTTTGCGGTCGGAGACGATTTTGAGGCGCGGCGCGTTCTCTGCGAGGATTACACAACAGAGGACGGCGTAACGTTTGATTTCAAGCTCCGGCAGGGCGTGACGTTTCACGACGGCACTGAGATGACCTCGTCAGACGTTACGTACACTTACTATTTCGCGCGGACGCTGAGTAAATACAGCGCAAGGCTCAAGAACATAGAGTCTGTGACCGCGCCGGACGACTACACGGTGAGCGTGACGCTGAAAAGCGCGAATTACGGTCTGCCGCTGCTTCTGGACATACCGATAATAAAGACCGGGACCATTGACGACACAGTACCCGACGGTACGGGCGCGTATGTCTACGGATATATCTCAGATACGAGTGCGGCGCTGAATGCATATCGCGGATACCGCGATCACGCAAAGCTCCCTATAGACAGCATTCGTCTTGAGCGGACGAACCTGCGCGACGTGAACAAGGCGTTCACGGTCGCGGCGCTCGATCTGCTCGATTACGATCCGAACGGCGAAACTTCGTTCAGCATACAGTCCGATCACGAGCTTAATTTTTACAACACTACAGTCTTTGATTATGTCGGCTTCAATTCGAATAAACTCATAAATACCGATATGCGCCGCGCCTTCGCCCATGCCGTCGACCGCGAGGCGATAGCCAAAAGCATATACGGCGGACACGCGCTCGCCGCCGCGGAGATATTCTCTCCGGCGTGTCCTTATTACGATCACAGGCTCGCGGAGGAAAACGAGTACTCGCTCCAGTCGCTGTCGATAGGGCTTCGCGCGATCGGACTCGACGATCACGACGGTGACAGTTATCTCGAATACCCTGTCGAGGGCGGCATGGCGAAGCTGTCGATAAGGTTTATCGTAAACGAGGAGGACCCCGCCCGCGTTAAGGCGGCGGAGCTTATATCGCACGCGCTCGGCAGCATCGGCATAAACGTGAAGCTCGATAAGCTGCCGTGGGAGGAATATATCGAGGCGCTCGAGAAGGGCGATTTCGATATGTATTACGCAGAGGTAAAGCTCGGCTCGGACTTCGATTTCACAGAGCTGCTTACAAAAGATGGGACTCTTAATTACGGCGGCATAACGCATGAGGCATACGGCGAGCTTATCGCGGAATTTTCGTCGTCTCCTGAGGCGGAGCGGCAAAACGCGGCGAGCGCGCTCGCGCGGGAGGTAATGCAAAACGCGCACATAATACCCGTGCTGTATAAGCAAAACGTCGTCGCGTCGCACCGCAACGTGATAACGGGAATAGACGCAAACCAGTCCGATCTGTTTTACAACATCTCGGACTGGCAAATAGATATATAAAATTTTCAGGAGGATCTAAAAATGACTGACAGAGAGCTTATAAATTTAGCGATAGAGGCGGCAAACAACGCCTACGCGCCGTATTCGCGTTTTTCGGTCGGCGCCGCTCTCGAATGCGGAGATGGCACTGTCATAACCGGCTGCAACGTCGAATGCGCGGCTCTCGGCGGCTCGATCTGCGCCGAGAGAAACGCCCTCTGTGCCGCCATCGGCAAGGGCTACAGGAACTTTAAACGCATAGCGGTTTACGCGGACTGTCAGGATTACTGCGTCCCGTGCGGCACCTGCCGCCAGCTTTTGAGCGAGTTTGCGCCTAATATGGAGGTGCTGTGCGTCAAATCCGGCGGCAGATATGTCAGCTACCGACTTTATGATCTGCTTCCGGCGTCGTTCGGTCCCGATTATCTCAATTCATAAGCTCTGCTATCATGCTCTGAAGCTCAGCCGCGTGATCGGCTTCGCGGCTTGAGAGCGCGGAAAAAAGCTCCGCGGCGAAGCCGCTTTTCGACTCTATCGCCGCCCTGCCGTATGCGTCCGCGTTCGCGCGCTCTCTGATGAACGCTTCGCGGAGGGCGGCGAGCACGGAGTCCGTCTCGGCTTCCGTCCCTCTCACGGCGCAGGTGTCGCCTGTGAGTATGAAATACGCTGTCTGAAGTCGCTTTATATTTCTGCGCTCATCGGCGGCAAGACATCGAAACCGCGCGCTTTTCACGGCGCATTTTTTGGAAAGCGCGTCGTAAAATCGGGCAAGGCGGCGAGCTTCGGCAATAAAGGCGCGTATTTTTTCAGCGTCGTCCGGCAGGTCTGTCCGGCAGGCGGCGCATGCGGCGGGCGCGCCGGTGACCCTCGCCCAGACCGCGTTCATTTTTTCAACATCTAAATTACCCATTGACTGTGACACCACCTTCAGCTCATTATATGCGCCGCCCATATCGGCGGTGCTTTGAATCTACGGAGGCTTAATTATGGCACGATTTTTTATAACCGCTTCAAATATCTTCGGCGGCGTGGCATATCTCTCTAAGGAGGACGCCGACCATATAAAGGTTTTGCGGATAAGAAAGGGCGAGACCTTCACCGTCTGCGACGGTAACGGCACCGATTACATCTGCCGCCTGTCCGACGACGAAGGCGGAGTCGAGATATTGGATAAAAGCCCGTCGCCCGGCGAGCCGAGCGTGAAATGCTCCGTTTTCGCCGCGTTTTCAAAGAGCGACAAAATAGAGTCTGTCATTCAAAAATGCGTGGAGCTCGGCGCGTCGGAGATCGTCGTTTTCCCGTCAAAGCGCTGTGTCGCAAAGCCTGAGGGCGCATCGCTCCTCCGCAAGACCGACCGGTGGCAGAAAATCGCTAAAGAGGCGGCAAAGCAGTCTGAGCGCGGCAAGGTGCCGACCGTATCCGTCATGCCATCTTATGAGGACGCGGTAAAAAAAGCCGCCGAAGCACAGCTTGCGCTGTTTTGCTATGAGGATGAAAAAAAGCTGAGTCTCAAAACCGCGCTTGAGCAGTACGGAGGAGTTAAGAGCTTTTCCGTAATGACGGGTCCGGAGGGCGGCTTTGAGCCGAGCGAGGCGGCGCTCGCGGTACAGTACGGCATGAAGTCCGTTACGCTCGGACCGCGCATACTCCGGTGCGAGACCGCGCCGATGTGTGCGCTGTCGGCGGTCATGCTTTTCACAGACAATATGTAGGACATTCCAATTCGCCGCGGTGCGGCGGAAATACATAATAAACCCTTAGGAGAGTCAGATACATGGCAATGGTAAAATACAGTGAGGGCGGAGTTTTTCTCAAAAACGGCAGCCCCGTTCCCGCGGAAAATGTCGCAGATAAGATAAAAGCCCGTGCGGGCACAATGGCTTATTCAATACTGGGCGCGCACGATAAAAGCCGCGAAAAGGGAAAAATGCGCATAAAATTCGACGCGCTCATCTCCCACGACATCACATACGTCGGCATTATCCAGACAGCGCGCGCGTCCGGCATGACGGAATTTCCCGTGCCGTACGCGATGACGAACTGTCACAACAGTCTCTGCGCTGTCGGCGGCACGATAAACGAGGACGATCACGCCTTCGGGCTTTCCGCCGCGAAAAAATACGGCGGCATATACGTCCCTGCAAATCAAGCTGTCATACACCAGTTCGCGCGCGAATATTTAGCGGGCTGCGGCAAAATGATACTCGGCTCGGACTCGCACACGCGGTACGGCTGTTACGGCACGCTCGGCGTCGGCGAGGGCGGGGGCGAGCTCGCAAAGCAGCTCCTTAAAAACACATACGACATCGACGCGCCGGAGGTAGTGCTCGTCTGGGTAGAGGGCGAGGTGCCGCACGGCATCGGTCCGCGCGACGTCGCTCTCGCGCTTGTGGGCGAGACCTTCCCCGGAGGCAGGGTCAAAAACAAGGTGCTGGAATTCGCGGGACCCGGTATCGCGGGGCTTTCAATGGATTTTCGCATCGGCATAGACGTTATGACGACCGAAACGAGCTGTCTGACATCCATCTGGGAGACCGACGGCACGGTAAAAGCATTTTACGAAAACGTCGGGCGTCAGGAGGATTACATGGCGTTATCGCCGGAGGACGGCGCGTATTACGACAGCATGGTCACGGTAAAGCTCGACGAGATGGAGTCGATGATCGCGCTGCCGTTCCACCCGTCGAAGGCGTACACGATACACGAGCTTCAGAAAAACCCGAAGAAGATATTCGCCGAGATAGAGGACGCCTGCAACAAGGAGCTCGGCGGCAAGGTCAAAATGGATCTCATGCAGAGCATAAACGAAAAGGGCGAGGTCTGCGCCCAGCAGGGCGTCATCGTCGGGTGCAGCGGCGGTATGTATGAAAACATCGTCGAGGCAGCCGCGATAATAAAGGGAAAGAGCGTCGGAAACGGATATTTCGACCTCTCCGTGTACCCCTCCTCGTCGCCGATAGGGCTTGCAATCACAAAGGACGGCACGGCGGCGGAGCTCATGGAGGCGGGCGCGGTCATAAAGCCCGCGTTCTGCGGTCCGTGCTTCGGCGCGGGCGACACGCCGGCGAACAACACGCTGTCTATCCGCCACGCGACACGAAATTTCGCCAACCGCGAGGGCTCAAAGCCCGCGAGCGGGCAGGTCTCCGCCGTCGCGCTGATGGACGCGCGCAGTATCGCCGCGACAGCCATAAACGGCGGCGTTCTGACAGCCGCTACGGATATAGAATACGATGTCGAGCCGCGCGAGTACAAATTTGAACGTGGGATTTACGACAAGCGTTGCTATTTCGGCTTCGGCAAAGCCGATCCCTCGGTCGAGCTGCGCTTCGGTCCGAACATCGCGGACTGGCCTAAAATGCCGAAAATGGAAAAGGATCTGCTCTTCAAGCTCTGCGCCGTCATCGACGACCCCGTGACGACGACGGACGAGCTTATCCCGTCCGGCGAAACGAGCTCTTACCGCTCAAATCCGATACTGCTGTCGGAATTTGCGCTCTCGCGCCGCGTGCCGGAATACGTCGGCAGGAGCAAGGCTGTTCGCGCGCTCGAAATCGAGCGTGCGGAGGGAAAAACCCCCGAAGAAGCCGCCGCCGCGCTCGAAAAGGTCGGCGGCAGGCTCGAAAACACCTCTATAGGCTCCGGCATTTTCGCGGTCAAGCCCGGCGACGGCTCCGCGCGCGAGCAGGCGGCGTCCTGTCAGAAGGTGCTCGGCGGCTTTGCGAATATCTGCTATGAATACGCGACGAAGCGTTACCGCTCCAACTGCATAAACTGGGGCGTCGTGCCGTTCACTATAGACCGAGAAACGGCTTTTCCCTACACCTGCGGCGACTGGGTATATGTCCCCGGTCTGCGCGACGGCATACTCTCGGGGCGTGAGGAATTTGCGGCAAAGGTGATAACGGCGCACGGCGTTGACGATATAACGCTGTACTGCCGCGGGCTCACGGAAGACGAAAAACTCATACTCACCGAGGGCTGTCTTATGAACTATTACGCGGCGGGGCTCGGAGCGGAGGAGTGAAAATGGAAAAAATAAAAATGAAAACGCCGCTCGTCGAGATGGACGGCGACGAGATGACCCGCGTACTGTGGAAAATGATAAAGGAAAAGCTCATACTGCCCTTTGTTGATCTGAACACGGAGTATTACGATCTCGGGCTGTTGAGCAGAAACGCATCTCGCGACCGGGTGACGGTCGACGCGGCAAACGCGACGAAAAAATACGGCGTCGCCGTGAAATGCGCGACGATAACGCCGAACAAACAGCGCATGGAGGAATATCCGGAGCTGACCGAGATGTGGAAAAGCCCGAACGGGACGATACGGTCTATCCTCGACGGCACGGTTTTCCGCGCGCCCATTCTGATAAATTCGATAAAGCCCGTCGTGAAAAACTGGGAAAAGCCGATAACCATTGCCCGCCACGCCTACGGCGACGTATATAAGAGCATCGATATGTACACGTCGGAGCCGGGCGAATGTACGCTCACATTCCGAGGCGATAGCGGCGAAGAAAAGACGCTCTCCGTCCAGAAGGTCGACGGCGGCGCCGTATGGCAGGCGGCGCACAACAAGGATTCGAGCATTCGCAGCTTCGCCCGCGCCTGCTTCCAGTACGCCATAGATACGCGGCAGGACCTGTGGTTTTCCACTAAGGACACGATAGCGAAGGTGTATGACGGGCGCTTCAAGGCGATATTCGATGAGGAATTTGAGACCTATAAGCCGCAGTTCGACGCGCTCGGCATAACATACTTCTACACGCTGATCGACGACGCCGTCGCGCGGGTAATCCGTTCAAACGGCGGCTTTATCTGGGCGTGCAAGAACTATGACGGCGACGTTATGAGCGACATGGTTTCCACGGCGTTCGGCTCGCTCGCGATGATGACAAGCGTTCTCGTCTCGCCGGACGGCAAGTATGAATACGAGGCGGCGCACGGCACGGTGACGCGCCACTATTACAGATACCTCAAGGGAGAGCGGACCTCGACAAACCCCGTGGCGACGATTTTCGCGTGGTCGGGCGCGCTGAAAAAGCGCGGCGAGCTGGACGCGCTTCCCGAGCTTTCCGCGTTCGGCGAAAATTTGGAGGCGGCGACGCTCGACACGCTCGAAGCGGGGATAATGACGAAAGATCTCACAGGGCTCGTCGAGGACGGCATATCGGTACGAGAGGTATACTCGGAGGAATTTTTGGACGAGATCGCAAAACGCCTCGCTGCAAGACTCGGATGAAATACATAAAAACCCCGCTGCCGACAGGCAGCGGGGTTTTTATTTTTTGTAAGCGGCTCAATACTTGTATATCCCGCCGCCGATGAATTCGCGCATAAGCGACTCCTGCCGGACGTATTTTTCGTCGAGCGGTTCAAATTCGCGCAGCCGTTCGATTATCTGCGGAAGCTGCGGGACCCATGTCTGATCCTGCGGCAGCGCCTCAAAAAGCGGCAGCGCGAACGGCGCCATCAGCGACACCTCATACGCGAGCGACGAGTCGATGGCGTAGTCCGTTTTGTCGATATTCGACAGGATGTTTTTCACCTCGCCGTCGACAACGTTCGACCACATTTTGAGAGTGAATTCCGCGTCCGAGCCTCGGAACTTGTCGTCGCGCACGACGCGGCGCAAAAGACGCATCCATTTGCGTCGGAAATACGCCTTGTCGCCGTCGCGCTGTATGCGCGTGTTGACGCTTATGTAGAGGTTGAACGCCTCGGGGTGCGCGTCGGTTATGGCGTCGTTGAATGCGTGTATGCCCTCGAAAATAGCGATCTCGTTTTTCCGGAGGCGCATATTCGTAAAGCGGCTGGCGCTGCGCTTTTGGCGGTCGAACATGAAATGCGGTATCCTTATCTCCTCGCCGACGGAGAGCTTCGCGAAATGCTCGTTTAACAGCTCCATGTCGAGGCATTTCGGCGATTCGTAATCTATATCGCCCTTCGCGGTGCGCGGCGCGGTGTCGGGATCGAGCGTCACAAAATAGTTATCCATCGAGACGGAATGTGTATTTATGCCGCGCTTTTCAAGCTCTATCTCGAGCTTTTTCGCGGTCGTGGTCTTGCCGGAGCCGGACGGCCCTGCCAGCAGAACGATAGGGCTTTGCGGCAGGTTGGCGATTATCCTCTCCGCAGCGATCTCTATCCTGCGCTGCGCCTCCGCGTCGCACTCGTCCACGAACGCCTGCGGCATATCCCGTACCTTGCGGTTTATCTCGTCAAACAGATACGTCATTTATTTCAGCTCCTTTCGTCACTTGACCGTTTCGCGGTAAAAATCGAGCATATACCTCTTTTTCGCGTTCACGGTCTCTATGTTTTCAATATATTCAAGCGGGTATTTGGGGTTGAATATCCGCTCTATCCTGCCCGTAGCCGCGTTCACGAGCTTTGTCGACGCGCCGCCGCCGAGGGCGAGAATGGAGCAGAGCTCCTCCATTATGAGTATGTTGTAAAGGCTCTCACAGCCGCGTTTAGACCACCCGACATTTTCAAAACCGCCGGACATGAATTTCTGACGATAGAGGTAATACGGCGAAAAGCCTCCGCCTCGGAGCTTTTCAACGGAGTAATCGAGCATCTCCGAAACGCAGGCCTCGTCCGGAAGGCTCGTCCCCTCAAGCGTGATTTTTGTGCCCTTTTTCAGTGCGAGCGTGTGGACGGTCACGTTTTCAGGCTCCAGCGACAGCGCGGTGTCAAGCGATTTTTTAAATCCCTCCGCCGTGTCGGACGGCAGCCCCGCGATGAGGTCCATATTTATCATAAGCCCGCCCGCTTTCCGCGCGAGCGCGAATGCGCGTAACACGTCGTCCGCCGTGTGCCGTCGCCCTATGGCGCGAAGCACCTCGTCCGACATCGTCTGCGGATTTATGCTTATGCGCGTCGCGCCGCCGCGCGATATTGCGAGGAGCTTTTCCTCCGTGATCGTATCCGGACGCCCCGCCTCGACGGTGTACTCGCGCACTGCGCTCAAATCAAATTCGCATCGCAGCTTTTCCATAAGGGCGGAAAGCTGAGGAGCCGAAAGCGTCGTCGGCGTGCCGCCGCCGATATAGACGGAGACTATGCGCAAGCCGAGCTCGCGGACTATCGAGGCGGAAGCCTCTGTCTCCGCATAAAGCGACGCGAGAAACGGTTCGATCAGCTTCATGGATTTTTCAACGCTGTTGCTCACAAAGCTGCAATACGCGCAGCGCGTCGGGCAAAACGGTATGCCGACGTACAGCGCGATATCTCGCGGCGATAGGTCTCTTTTCGCGCTAAGCGACGCCGCCGACACGTCCGAGCAGAGTGCGGCGCGCTCCGCCGATACGTGATATTCGCGGCAGAGTGTTTTTTCAGCTGCGTCGATGTCAACGCCGCGTTCTAACATTTTTGTGACTATCTTTGCCGGTCTTATGCCGGTAAGCGCGCCCCAGACGGGGTGTTTGCCCGTTATATCGACCGCCGCCTTGTAAAATGCGAGCTTTATTATCTTCTGAAAAAGACGGTCGGCGGCGAGCTTGTCCGTCAGCTCCTTTTTGCTTACGCGCTTAAAAGCGCGGGCGGTTTTGCCGCCGTGTATGAGCTTTACGCACGCCGTGTGATATAGCCGCCCCTCGCGAAGCGATATGAACACGGCGTTAGTCTCGTTTTTGTCCGGTTTTGCCGGATATTCCGGGCGCTCCGACGGGAACATCGTCAAAAGTATCTGCTCCGCCGCGTATTTATAGTCGTTGCCGATCAAAAAAAGTCTCATTTTTTCATGTTATACGCAAATTTTATATAGTGGTTGAACTCCCGCTCTCGCGAGAGCGAGGTCGCCTCCATGTGTCCGGGATAGACCTCAAAATCGCCGGGTAGCTCCGCTATTTTTTTGAGAGAGGCGAGCAGCGTTCTCATGCTCCCGCCGGGCAGATCCGTGCGCCCGCAGCTGTCGCGGAACAGCGTATCGCCCGTGAACAGCGCGTTTTCGCATTTTATCGTGACGGAGCCGCGCGAATGTCCCGGAGTGTCGATTATCTCAAATGTGAGCCCGCCGCAGAGTATTCTGTCGCCGTCAGAGTATGTCATCACCGCCACGCCTTGCGGGCAGAAGCAGAAATCCATGTCGCCGCGCGCGTCCTGGCATAGCTCCTTTTCGTTTATCCATATATCGGCGCCGGTATCCTCCGCGACCTCAAGCACCGCGCCGGTGTGGTCGAAGTGCCCGTGGGTTATGAAGATATGCTCGACCTTCAGGCGGTTTTCTTCGATATAGTCCAGA
>JAFWVB010000136.1 GCA_017518445.1 Oscillospiraceae bacterium
CGCTTATCATGATATCCGCGGCGGTCGGCATAGGCGTGCTCACAGGCGCGTACCGATTTGAGAGAGGGACAGTATCCGTGTCGGTGCTCGCGCTTTATATGGTCGGCTTCATAGTTCAGGGCATGAGCGAAGAGGTAGTGTGCAGGGGATATCTCATGGTTTCCATATCGCGGAAAAATCCCGTGTGGCTCGCCGTGCTTTTGAGCTCGCTAGTTTTCGCGGTTTTGCATTTGGGAAATCCGGGCGTGAGCCTGCTCGCGTTTATAAATCTCGTATTGTTCGGCGTTATTTTCGCCGTATATATCCTAAAGCGCGGCAATATATGGGGAGCCTGCGCCCTGCACAGCTTTTGGAATTTCTTTCAGGGTAACGTCTTCGGCATAAGCGTCAGCGGCTCGGGGGTGACAGATTCACCGCTGATCGCGAGAGCGCAGGGCGCGGAGCTTTGGAGCGGCGGCGCGTTCGGCATCGAGGGCAGCCTTTGTGTTACGATAGTCGGAATAGCGGCGCTTCTTATCCTCGTTTTCCTCGTCCCGGAGAAAAAGGACGAATTTACGCCGCCCGCGCCGCCCGCCGAAGTATAATTAAAAGCTTTAAACCTAAAATATTTCATACTGAAAATTTGCTTCTGCGCCGTTGAATAATGCGGCAAATCGGTTTATAATAATGTCGGGAGAGGGCAGGCGCGTCCTGCTGTCAAAAAATCTGAATAAAAGTGGGGAGAATCGGTATGAAAAAGTACATCGCAGAATTCATCGGGACCTTCGTGCTCGTGCTGTTCGCCTGCGGCGTCGCCGCGGTAACGGGCTGCAGCGCGGAGGCAAACGCCGCGTATATTCTTACGGCGGCGGCATTCGGGCTCGTTATCGTCGCCATGGCGTACTCCATCGGCAACGTTTCGGGCTGTCACATCAACCCCGCCGTGTCGATTGCAGTATGGCTCAACAAGGGCATGGACACAAAGGAGTTCATCGGCTACGTTATCGCACAGTTTTTGGGCGCGATAGCGGGCGCGGCTGTGCTCATGGCGCTTATCGGCAAGGGCATGGGGCTCGGCGCTAACGGGCTTTATGACGGAAACGTGATAAAATCGCTTGTCGTTGAAGTCATCTTGACGTTCGTGTTTGTGCTCGCCGTCCTCGGCGCGACAAGCAAAGCCGAAAACGGCAAGGTCGCGGGACTCGTCATCGGCGGCTCGCTGACGCTTGTGCATCTGCTCGGCATCTTCTTCACGGGGACAAGCGTAAACCCCGCGCGCTCCTTCGGACCTGCGCTGATGCTCGGCGGAGACGCACTTTCAAGCGTGTGGGTGTTCATCGTTGCCCCGATTGTCGGCGGCGTTGTCGCGGCTTTAGTCTGGCGCGGGCTTTACTCCAAAAAGGCGAAGAAGAGCAAATAAAACAGCGCAAAAACGTCGCGCAAATTCACACATTCGCATTAAAAGCGAGCCGGTTTTCAGTGACCGGCTCGCTTTGACTATATCAGCCGCTTGACAAGTCCGACAGGTTGATATATAATTTTCATACAAATAATACTTTTCATATAAATCAAGCCGCTTGAAGGAGGTGCGCGATATGGGAGCGCCTAAAGGAAAATATGTGTGGACGGCGACCGTCGGGGAAAAGGGACAGATAGTGATACCGAAGCAGGCGCGCGAGATATTTAATATAGAGCCCGGCGACACGCTTCTTATCCTGGGCGACGATAAGCGCGGGCTTGCTATACCGCCAAAGGGGCAGTTTCAGAATATGTATAAAAAAGTATTCGGGGGAGAGTGACAATGGGCGTTGCCGAGATAAGGGGCTTATGCAAGGAATACCCCGCGTTCAAGCTGCGCGACGTCTCATTTGACCTAAACAGCGGGCGCATTTCCGGCTTTATAGGCAGAAACGGCGCGGGAAAGACGACAACGATAAAATCGATATTAAATCTCGTACACCCCTCAGACGGGGAGATACGCTACTTCGGTCTGCCGCTTTTGGGGAATGAGGCGGAAATAAAAAAGCGGATAGGCTATTCGACAGGAGCCGTAAATTACTATCCGAGAAAAAAGCTCCGCGACGTCGCAGCGGTAACAAGGAGCTTTTACCCTAACTGGGATGAGGCGGCGTATGAGGAATATCTGAAGCTGTTTCGGCTCGACGAGCAAAAATCCCCGTCCGAGCTGTCGGAGGGCATGAAGGTGAAGTGCAATCTGCTGCTCGCGCTGTCGCACGGGGCGGAGATACTTATTTTAGACGAGCCGACGAGCGGACTCGACCCGTTTTCAAGAGATGAACTGACGGATATATTCCTGATGCTGAAAGAGCGCGGGACAGCCGTGCTCTTTTCAACGCATATCACGTCCGATCTTGAAAAATGCGCGGACGACATCATATATATACGCGAGGGCAGGATGATCGCGGCGTCGACGGTAGAGGCTTTTCGCGGCTATTACAGCAATTACGGCGACACGCTTGAAGCCATAATGCTACGGCTTGAGAGGGAGGCGCGATATGCTTAAACTGCTGAATAAAGAGATAAAGCTCAGCGCGTCAAAGCTGTCCTTTCTGTTCATCGCGTTTGCCGCGCTTACCATGGCGCCGGGCTATCCGATACTTCTCGGAGCGTTTTTCATCTCCTTCGGGCTTTTTCAGTCATTTCAGCACGCCCGCGAGGCGAACGACATAGTCTATTCCGCGCTTTTGCCAATATCCAAAGCCGACGTCGTGAAGAGCAAATATGTTTTCTGCGTTTTCATAGAGCTGCTCGGCTTTTTGCTCATGGCGGCGCTTACGCTCGTCAGAATGACGCTGTTAAAGGACGCGGCGGTGTACCGCGAAAACGTGCTGATGAACGCAAATTTGGTGTTTCTGGGCTTTGCGCTGCTGATTTTCGGCATTTTCAACTCGGTATTCATAGGCGGCTTTTTCAAGACGGCGTACTATTTCGGCAAGCCGTTTATATTTTTCATAGTTACGGCGTTTATTGCCGTGTGCGCCGGCGAGGCGATACACCATGTTCCGGGGCTTGAGGCGGTGAACTCATTCGGCTTTGAGGTTCTGCCTTTACAGGCGGCGGTTCTCATATCGGGCGCGGTTATATACGCGGCGCTGACGATACTTTCGATGAGAGCGTCGATAAAGAGCTTTGAGAAGATAGATCTTTGACCGTTAAATAGAGGGTACTTACGCCCACCGCACCCCGCGGCGGGCGTTTTCGCCAAAAAGACAAAAAACTGTTGACTTTATCAAATTAATGCGTTATCATAGTGAAGCGATCAAGAAATTGGAGGGAGACGCTATGGCGAATTTTCGCTCGGAGTCCGTGGACAGACTTTTCAAAACGATACTGGCTCTCGAAACGATAGATGAGTGCTACGATTATTTTGATGATCTCTGCACGGTAAAGGAGATACTCGATATGTCGCAGAGGCTCGACACGGCGATATTGCTCAGCAAGGGCATAAGCTACCAGAGGATAAGCGAGCAGATAGACATAAGCACCGCGACGATAGGCAGGGTCA
>JAFWVB010000137.1 GCA_017518445.1 Oscillospiraceae bacterium
CGCGGAAAACGTCTTTGATTACAGCCTCGGCAATCCGAGCATACCCGCGCCGGACGGAGTGAACCGCGCGATAATCGACACCGTTGAAAACGAGAGCTCTCTCGCCGTCCACGGCTATACGAGCGCCGCGGGATACGACGGTGTGCGCCGCGCCGTCGCCGACGACCTCACGTTGCGCTTCGGCATGGAGATACGCGCGGAAAATCTCTTTTTCACCTGCGGCGCGGCTCCCGCGCTGTGCTCCGTTCTGCGCGCGCTCGCCACGGAAAACAGCGAGGTCATCGCGATAGCGCCGTTTTTCCCGGAGTACCGCCCGTTTGTCGAATGCTCAGGCAGTAAATTCGTTGTCGTGCCGCCGGATATAGGCTCGTTCCAAATAAATTTCGACGCGCTTTTCACCCTTGTAAACGAGCGCACGCAGGCGATAATGATCAATTCGCCAAATAACCCCTCCGGCGTCGTCTATACGCAGGAAACTCTTCAAAAGCTCGGCGCGTTTCTCGAAAAAAAATCCGCCGAATTCGGGCACCCGATATATCTCATATCCGATGAGCCGTACCGCGAGCTTGTATACGGCGGCGTGACCGTGCCGTTCGTGCCGTCGATCTATAAAAATACGATAATATGCTATTCCTACAGCAAGTCGCTCTCCCTTCCCGGCGAGCGCATCGGCTATGTCTGCATTCCCGACTGCGTCGAGGACTCTAAACTCGTCTTCGCGGCGGTCGCGGGCGCGGCGCGGGTAGAAGGACATGTCTGCCCGCCGAGCCTTCTGCAGCGCGTAATCGCAAAATGCGCCGATCTGCGCCCCGATCTCGAGGCGTATGACCGCAACAGGCGTATCCTGTTCGACAACCTAACCGAATACGGCTATAAAGTTGCAAAGCCCGACGGCGCCTTTTATCTGTTCATAGAAGCGCCCGGCGGCGGCAGCCGTGAATTTTCGGAGCGCGCGAAGGATAAAAACCTGCTCGTCGTCCCGGGCGACGACTTCGGCTGTCCCGAATATTTCAGGATCTGCTACTGCATCGACCATGACAAAATAAAACGCTCGCTCCCGATATTCGGGGAACTTATCGAAGAGTATAATTTCACAAAATAAACAAAAAACCGGCGTAATCCGGTCGTCTATAAGCCAGCCATATAAATAAAATCTCTGTCAAAATACTAGACCGGACACAATTGTCTGGCTCAAAAATCAATATTCTCACTTTCTGACCTGTTCTTTTTCCTTCACATATCTATAATCATTCTTGAAAGGAGTCGAGACAATGATTGACCGAATCAAGATAGGCGAATTTCTCAGGCAGCTTCGTAAAGAAAGCGGACTCACTCAGGAGGAGCTGTCGGAAAAATTTGGTGTCTCCTCCCGCAGCGTATCGCGGTGGGAGAACGGCAGCACAATGCCTGAGCTTGGAATTCTGGTCGATCTGGCGGATTACTACCGCATCGATATAAGAGAGCTGATAGACGGTGAAAGGAAAAATGAGACTATGAATAACGAAACGAAAGAAGTTCTTAAATCAGCGGCTGATTACGCAGAGCAGGAAAAGAAACTGACGGTAAGGCGAAAATGCATCGTCACATTGGTAGGTACGATAGCTTTCGCGCTGTGTATTTTTCTCGGCGCGGCATTGCTCCCCACACTTCCCGATACGATCGGGAATACTGTCGACAAGGCGTTTTACATACTTGGCTTCGGGGGAGTTTTCTTGTTGTGGGTGATCGTGACATACAAAAGCCGTAAAAACAGAAAATAAGGAGTGAAAATAATATGATTGAAAATCTGAAGCCGCGCGAGGTATTTGACGCTTTTCAAAAGCTCTGCGAGATACCGCACGGCTCGCATAACACGGATAAAATAAGCCGGTTTCTCGAAAAATACGCGCTCGACCGCGGGCTCTTTTGCAGGCGC
>JAFWVB010000138.1 GCA_017518445.1 Oscillospiraceae bacterium
TGAACACTTCCTCGGTCAGATACCGCTCATGCTCGGTCTGCAGGTCGATACCCCACTCCACGGGGTAGTCGAATTTTTTACCGGAGCTTTTGAGTATTTCGACAGCCTCGGTATACGTCACGCGCCCGAAATCGGAGGACGCAACGTGGCGCAGTCGCTCTATAAGCCCCTTGTCCACGAAGGAATTGAAAAACTCCATCTCCTGCGGACACCGCTCCATCGTGCGGTTTATGATGTATTTGACCATCGACTCCATGCATTCGAGGTCGTCGTCGAGATCGGCAAACGCCATCTCCGGCTCGATCATCCAAAACTCCGCCGCGTGACGCTGCGTGTTCGAATTTTCGGCGCGGAAGGTAGGTCCGAACGTATACACATCGCCGAACGCCATGGCGAAGTTCTCCGCGTTGAGCTGTCCCGAAACAGTCAAATTCGTACCCTTGCCGAAAAAGTCCTTACTGTAATCTATCTCTCCGCTCTCCGTTCTCGGCAGATCGTCAAGGTCGAGCGTCGTGACGCGGAACATCTCGCCCGCGCCCTCGCAGTCGGAGCCGGTGATTATCGGGGTGTGGACGTACACAAAGCCGCGGCTTTGGAAAAACTCGTGTATCGCCTGCGCCGCGACGCTTCGCACGCGGAAGGTCGCGGAAAACAGGTTCGTTCTCGGGCGCAGATGCTGGATCGTACGTAAATATTCGACGCTGTGCCGCTTTTTCTGGAGCGGATAATCGGGCGACGACACGCCCTCGATCTCAACGCGCTCCGCCTTTAATTCAAACGGCTGCTTCGCCTCCGGCGTAAGCTCCACCCTGCCCTTTACGATGAGCGCAGCGCCTACGTTCTGCCGCGCGATCTCCTGATAATTTTCGATATTTTCAGCCGCGAAAACGACCTGCAGATTCTTAAAGCAGCTCCCGTCGTTCAGCTCTATAAAGCCGAAATTTTTCATGTCGCGGATGGTCTTCGCCCAACCGCAGACCGTCACGGTTTCGCCGGAGTATTTTTCCGGCTCTGAGAAAATCGCGGAAATTTTTATTCTGTCCATATCGCACCTCTGAATATTTTTATGGTCTTACGAGCATAACCTGTACGCTCGTCATATATGTGTCCGAAAATTCGACAAGCTCTCTGTTTTCGTCCGTTTCACAAAGCCTGCCCATGCCGAAATCGGCTCTGCCGCTCCTTATGGCGGTTATAAGCTCGCCCTTCGGCTCCTCGCGCACGGTCATATCCGCGCCGAGAATGTCGCAGACGGCACGCGCCAAGTCTATGTCAAGCCCCGTCCACTCACCGTTTTCATCAAGGAAAGCGTAGGGCATATCGCCCGGCACAACGGCAACCGACAGCGAAAATTCAGCCGCCGCCTTGTCGGGCGAAGTCTCGTATCTGTAATCGCCGCCGTTTATGTAGCTCTCAACTATCGCGTCTTTCGTACCGTTTTCGGTCAGCGTATTCAGCGCGCCGTTTATCGCCCTTATGAGGTCGGCGTTTTCCTTCGCGGTGATTATAGAATAGTCCTCTTCCGAAAAAGGCTCGTCGAGCGTTTTTATGCTCAAGCCGCGGTCTATTTTGCCGGAGACCTCCGCATCTGTGATTATGCAGTCTATATTGCCGCTCTTGAGATCCGCCTTCATCGCCGGCATGCTGGAGTACGGCGCGAGTGAAGCGCCGAGAGCGGAAAGCTCGTCCTCAAGTCCGGCGGCGGCGGTACCGGTAAGCACGCCGACGGCAGACCCGTCAAGATCGTCAGCCGATCTGACCTTTTTCTTTTTCGCGGCGCACGAACAAAGCAGCGCCGATATTAAAACAATGATAAAAACGGCGCGTAAAGCCGCCAATTTTTTTCGCATAACAGTCACCAAAACAAAACATATTCTAACAAATATAGTATTATATAGAATTAACGACATTTAATCAACTGTTTTTTGCGTCGTTCCGTTTATCATTCCGAAAATAGAAAAAAGAGCCCGCAAAAAAGGCACGGGCGCTTTTTCGTTATTTTAGCTTTTTCGCGCGGAGAATAAAATCGGCGCAAAGCTCCTCCGCCGTCTCCTCGCGCGCCGCCTCTCCTGAGATTATCAGCGATTTCGGGGACGCGCCCGGACGTATGCCGACGATCCCCCTGCCTGTGTCGATACGCAGTCCCTCGAATATATCGCCCGCCATCTCTGAGCAGGCGTTCACCAAAAGCCGCATCGCCTTCGCCCTGCCGCAGTCCACTCTTACAGTGTGCTCCGTCACCGAAAATTCAGGCGTTCTCGCCGCCATGTCCGCGAGTCTTTCACCCGTTTTGCCCATCGCCGCGCAGAGCTTCAGCGCCGCGAATATCCCGTCGCGCATGAATATCTGCGAGCGGTAGAGCGCCTCCGCCTCCTCTCCGTCGCGTCCGATACGCAGCACGCGGGTGCCGAGCGACGACGCCAAAATATCGAGCGCGCCGGGCGCGCCGTAAGGCACGGCGACCATACCGCTCCCATGCTCAAACTCCGCGAGCGCGGTCAATACGAGCGTTCTCTCCTGTCCGTAAAAACGCCCCTCCTCGTCGCGCAAGGTGAGCCCGAAGCCGCCGTCGGTCAGCTCAAACACCGGAAGCGCCATACCGCGTTCCTCTATCATACAGCCCGCTCCGGCGAGAGCGCGTCGGAGAGCGCGGCTCGCCTCGCCCGATCCCTTCACCCGCACACGCGGCATGGACGGAGACAGCTTTACGCTCGATGCCGACGCCGATAAATACGCTATCTCCGTGCCGGATACGGACGACTTGCAGCCGGCGCCGAAGCCCATCGCACGCTTAAATTCGCCGTCAGCCGCCGCCTCTATCTTTCTTTGGCGCGAGCGGTCAAGGCGCATACCGTCCTCACCGAAAAACATAAGCTCCGTATTCGCTCCGCTCCGGCGAACGAAAATGCATAGTTTCAGCGACAGCGACCGCGCAGTGAACGCCGCGCAGGACGGAAACACACAATCGAGCCTCACCGCCTCCGCGCCCGCCGAGCGTACGCCGCAGGATATCGCGTCCGCCGTTACCGTTTCCGCCTCGCCTCCGCAGGCGCTTATGCCCACTCTGCCGAATTCAGCGGAAGCCGCGCCTATGGCGATAAGCTGCTCCGGCGTCAGCGTGATGTTGAATTCGCCGCTTATAACGGACTGCGCGCCGAACGAAACGCCGGTACGCGGAGAGCCGGTCACTACGCTTTCGCGCACCGTGGAATTGTCGGGCAGGCTCTTTTCGGGCCATATTTTTACGCGCTGCATGACGCGGCATCCATCGCCCACAACCGTTGAGTCGCCTATTACAGCGCCTTCCGCTATATTTGCACCCGCGCCTATCGACGCGCCGCGGCATATTACCGTGCCGCAAACGCTCGCCCGCGCGCCTGCTCTCGCGCCGTCCATCACGCAGTTTGTCAGCTCCGCGCCCGCGCCGACAGCGCTGCCCGCTCCGACGACGGCATACGGTCCAATGCGCGCGCCGCTTTCGATACTGACGTTTTCGCCGATAAACACCGGCGGTGATACGACTGCGTCCTCCGGTATCGCGGAGGCGCTCCAAACGCCCTTTCCCGTCTCCGGCACGGCGCTGTCAAAGCGCATTTTCCCGTCGAGCATATCGAAGGCGCACCTCAAATACGCCTCCGGCGTGCCGACGTCACACCAGTATCCGTCGGCGTGAACGCCGAAAAGACGGCGCTTTTCGGTCAGCAGACGCGGAAAAAAGTCCTTCCCGAAATCGTATTTGCCGTCAGGTATCTCCCGTATAAGCTCCGGCGATAGGATATACACGCCCGTGTTTATGCAGTCGGTGCAGACGGCGTCCCATGACGGCTTTTCGACGAACCGCTCTATCCTGCCGCCGCGCCCCGTCACGACGAGCCCGTATTCGAGCGGAGAGTCGTGACTGCACAGCACGATCGTCGCCTCGGCGTTTTTCCCTCGGTGGAAATCAAAGCACGCTGTCAGGTCGAAATCGCACATCGCGTCGCCGGATATTACAAGGCAGTCGTCGTCCCCTATAAAATCGGCGCACGCCTTGACTCCGCCCGCGGTACCGAGCGGCTCGCGCTCGGCGCGGCATGAAATGTTCATGCCGAAATCCTCGCTTTTTACATACGCCTCGACCGCGTCGGACATATAGCCCGTCGTTATGCACACGTCGGTTATACCGTGCTTTTTCAGAAGGCGCAGAATGTGATCTATAACAGGCTTGTCTAAAATGCGCACCATCGGCTTCGGGCGCGCCGCTGTAACAGGGCGCAGGCGCGTTCCCTCGCCGCCCGCCATTACGATAGCTTTCAAAGCAAAACTCCCCTTTTCCCGCCCTTTGAGTAAACGGGCATTTTTGCTTTAGTTTTCCCGAACGCGCGCAAAGTCAGCCGCAAAAATAAAGGCAAATTTTGCCTTCCTTCGGCAGTAAACTGTTGTAATGGAGCAAAAATGTTGTTATAATGGTCTTCTAAATAAGTTTGAGGGGGTGTCGTCGCTTTGAATAAAAAGATAAAAAAGCTCTTTGAGCCAAATGTGCGCTTTTATTTCATTTTCCTTATAATATTCGCTGTAGCCGGCTTTTTTATCGGCGGTCACAGCAAGACGGTCGCGATAATCGAGGTCGTCATAACGGCGCTTTTGTATCTGTATTCAAAGGTCTCCGCGCCGCGCCGCAACCGCGAGCTGCTCGAATATATCGAGACTGTGTCGCACAACATGGACTCCGCCGAGAGGAGCACCTTCGCGAATTTCCCGCTTCCGATGGCGATATTCAATCTGAACGACGGCAGGCTCGTTTCGTCGAACGACCAGTTCCGCGCCTTGAACGAGGACGCCGACAAGACAGGTTTTTTCCGGCTCGGCATAAACGATATTGCTCCGGATTTCTCGACGAAGTGGCTTATCGAGGGCAAGTCGGAGTCGCCGTCTCCGGTGTATATAGGCGACCGCTGTTACCGCGTTTTCGGAAACATCGTCCGCACGGAGCAGGACAAGGGCTTCGGGAATTACCTCGCCTCGACCTACTGGCTTGACGTGACGGAGTATGACCGCATAAACGAGGAGTTCAACAGATCCCGCCCCGTTTTCGCGATAATAATGATAGACAATTACGACGAGCTTACTAAGGCGGCTACTGAAAAGGACAAATCCGCGACTATCGCGCTTATTGACGAGAAGATCTCAAGCTGGGCGGAAAACTGCAGCGGGTATCTCTGTAAATACGATCGCGACAGATATGTTTTCATATTTGAGGAGCGCTATCTCCAGGATTTCATAGATACGAAGTTTTCAATATTGGAGTCGGTCAAGTCCGCCGCCACGGAGAGCGGCATAGCCGCGACGGTCAGCATAGGCATAGGCAAGGACGGCGACACGCTGCAGGAGGATTATCAGTTCGCCGCATTGAGCATAGAGATGGCGCTGAGCCGCGGCGGAGATCAGGTCGTCATCAAAAACCGCTTCAATTTCGAGTTTTACGGCGGAGTTTCGCCGCAGGCTGAAAAGCACACGAAGGTAAAGTCGCGCGTTATGGCGGGCTCGATAACGAAGCTCATGCTCGACGCATCTTCTATATACGTTATGGGGCATAAATACGCCGATCTCGACTCAGTCGGTGCGTCGGTCGGTATATGCTGTATCGCGCGAAAGCTCGGCAAGACGGCGCATATAGTGATAGACCCGGAGGAGAACGTGTCGCATTCGCTTATAGAGCGGATGAAAACGCTTCCGGAATATGCCGATGCGTTCGTCACCGCGCAGGACGCCATTCTCGCCGCCGACGTAAACAGCCTGCTCGTCGTCGTCGACACTAACAGGCCGGAGCAAGTCGAATCCGAGACGCTTCTGCTGTCCTGCAACCGCGTCGCGCTTATCGACCACCACCGCAGGGCGGCGACATATATACAAAACGCGGCGCTCAATTTCCACGAGCCGTACGCCTCGTCCGCGTCGGAGCTTGTGGCGGAGCTGCTTCAGTACGTCGTCGAGCAGTCTGACATAATGCGGCTCGAGGCTGAGGCGCTTTTAGCCGGCATAGTGCTCGACACAAAGAGCTTTTCGCTCAGAACGGGCGGACGCACCTTCGACGCCGCCGCCTTCCTTCGCAGGGCTGGCGCGGATACGACCGAGGTCAAGAGATTTTTACAGAGCGATTTCGCCACGGCGATGCAGAGATACGCCGTCGTGCAGAAGGCGAAGATATACAAGGACGGCATAGCGATAGCCGCTCCGGAGTCGACGCAGGACCGCGTTATCGCGGCACAGTCGGCTGACGAGCTTCTCAATATCGCGGGTGTAAACGCCTCGTTCGTCGTATATCCGGATCACGGATATGTCAGCGTATCGGCGCGCAGCATAGGCGAGATGAACGTGCAGCTTATCGTCGAAAAGCTCGGCGGAGGCGGCACAAATTCGACCGCCGGCGCGCAGATCGCGGGAAAGACGATAAAGGAGGTCGTCGAGGATCTCCTTGCGGCTATAGACAACTATCTTGCGGAATATGAGGCTTGATCCGAAGCACGGAAAAAGGAGGAAAATAAAATGAAGGTAATTTTACAGCAGGACGTAAAGGGACAGGGCAAAAAGGGACAGATGATAGAGGCGTCCGACGGCTATGCGAGGAATTTTCTGATACCGAAAAAGCTCGCCGTGCCCGCTACCGCGGACAATCTTAACACCATGCGCCTCCAGGAAAAGGCAAAGCAGGCGCAGATAGAGCGCGAAAAGGAAGAGGCGCGCGAGATCGTAAAAAAGCTCGAAAGCTGTGTCGTCAAGATCGCGTCGAAGGCGGGCGCGGGCGGCAAGCTGTTCGGCTCGGTCACCACGAAGGAGATATCCGACGCTTTGCGCGAGCAATTTGACATAAACATCGAAAAGCAGAAAATAGTCCAGCCGGAGCCGATAAAAGCGTTCGGCTCTTACGAGGTCAAATGCCGCATGGGCTATGAGATAACAGGCACTATAAACGTAATGGTAGTAGAGGCGAAATAAATCTTCCGAAAGGCAAGGCAGATAAGATGGACGATATTCTCTCCCGTCAGATGCCGCACAGCACCGAGGCGGAGCAGGCTGTTTTGGGCAGTATGCTGATAGACTCGCGCTGCGTGCCGGAGGTCGTCGGCGTCATAAGGGCGGACGACTTTTACAGCAAAGTGAATAAGGACATTTTCGAGACGATATACGGCATGTTCAACTACTCGATGGTCATCGATCCCGTTACGGTGCTCGGACAGATGAAGGTCAACGGCGTCTTCAACGAGCAGACAAGCTCGGACTATATCCTCGAGCTTATGAACATCACTCCGACCGCCCAGAACGTTATGGAATACGTGCGCATAGTCCGCGACAAGGCGCTGCTGCGCTCTATCGCGGAGGCGGGCGGCGATATATGCTCGCTCGCGCAGGAGGGCGCGGGAGAGGCGCTCGATATACTCGAGGTCGCGGAAAAGAAGGTCTATTCCCTGCGTCAAGGGCGCTCCAACGGCGGGCTTGAGCCGATAAGCAAGGTGCTTGTGAACGTGTATGAGCAGCTCTCTATCGCGGCAAAAAACACCGACAGCATGCCGGGTCTTTCATCGGGACTTTCCGATCTCGACCGCGTCATTCTCGGTCTTAACAACTCCGACCTCATACTTATCGCGTCGCGCCCCGGCATGGGCAAGACGAGTATTGCGCTGAATATCGCGCTGCACGTCGCCAAAACCTCCGGCAAGGCGGTCGCGGTGTTCTCTCTCGAGATGGCGAAAGAGCAGCTCGCGCTGCGCCTTTTATCGAGCGAGAGCTTTATAGACAACAAAAAGCTGCAGACCGGAAGGCTTTCCGCCGAGGACTGGCGCAAAATAGCGGCAGCCGCCTCGTCGATAAGCGCGTGCAATCTGCTGATCGACGACAATCCGTCGCTGTCGGTCGCCGATATGAATTCGCGCTGCAGACGTGTCAAGGATCTCGGACTCGTCGTCATAGACTATCTGCAGCTAATGCAGTCCGCAGGCGGCAGCGTGAATTATTCAAACGAAAACCGTCAGCAGGTCGTCAGCGACATATCGCGTATGCTCAAGATAATGGCAAAGGAGCTTAACGTGCCAGTCGTATGCTTAAGCCAGCTCAGCCGCGCCAACGAATCGCGCACGAACAAGCGTCCCATGCTGTCGGATCTGCGCGAATCAGGCGCTATCGAGCAGGACGCGGACATCGTCATAGGTCTTTACCGTGACGACTACTATAATAAAGAGACCGAAAATCCTAATGTTGCGGAGTGCATAATACTCAAAAACAGACGCGGCGAGACAGGCACAGTCGAGCTGCAGTGGATACCGGAGTTCACGAGATACGTATCTATCGAGCGCCGCCACGACGACAATTAGAGAGCCGCGATATGCTTATTTCAAAACTTGCGGAATTTTCCGAAAAATTCGATATGCTCCCGAAAGGCTCTCTCGTACTCGCCGCCGTGTCAGGCGGCAGGGACTCGATGTGCCTCTTGGACGCTCTGCTCACGCTCGCGCCCAAAGGCGGATTTTCCGTCGCCGCCGCACATTTCAACCACTGTCTGCGCGGGGCGGAGTCCGACGGGGACGAGGAATTTGTGCGCGAATACTGCGCCTCTCGCGGTGTTGCTTGCTATATTGGCAGGGGCGACGTTAAAGCGGAGGTCGAAAATTCCGGCGGCGGCACGGAGGAGGTCGCAAGACGGCTTCGGTACGCGTTTTTGGAGAACGCCGCAAGCTCCGCCGGAGCCTCGCGGATAGCCACGGCGCACAATGCCGACGACAACGTGGAAACGGTGCTTCTCAACATCGCCCGCGGCTCCGGACTTAAGGGGATATGCGGCATACCGCCCGTGCGGGATCGCTTTGTTCGCCCGCTTCTGACCGTTTCACGCGCGGAGATAGACGAATATGTTAAAGAAAACTCGATACCGTACCGCGACGATTCGACAAATTCCGGCGACGAATACGCACGAAACCGCATACGCCACGGCGTAACACCGATTTTGTCGGAGATAAATCCGTCGCTTTGCGAAAATGTGGCGGCAATGACATCCCTTTTGCGTGAGGATGAGGCGTTTTTGAACGGTCTTGCGCGGAAATTCATCGACGAAAACCTGCACGGCAGACGCATGAGCGCGGAAAAGCTGCTCGGAGAGCCAAGACCCGTCGCGGCGCGGATAATTAAAATAATGTGTCCGGCTTCTATTGACAGCCGCCATGTTGACGCCGCCCTGCGGCTTTGCGCGTCGGACAGCCCGTCGGCGATCGCGGATCTGCCGGGGATACGCCTGCGCCGCGAATACGGCGACGTCGTTTTCGGAGACGACGCTCTCGAACTTGATTTTCCCGAAATGGAGCTTACGGTCGGCTCCTCCGTCCGTATCGAGGAGCTCAGACTGGAGATAATCTGTGAAAAAGAGGTCTTCAACCCCAATATTTACAATTCATTTACCACTTTCCTATTCAAAAATGTAGCGGTTTGTGGTAAGATGGTCATCAGACCGCGAAAATCCGGCGACACCATTCGCCTGTCGGAGCGCGGCGGCACAAAGACGCTTAAAAAACTCTTTATTGAAAAACGCATACCCGCCGCAATTCGACAGCATGTCCCGGTGATAGCTGACGATAACGGCGTCGCCGCCGTCTTCGGCATAGGCGCGGATATAAGATTTAAGCCGAAACCGGGAGACGCGGTATTAAAAGTAACCGTAAAGGACATGAATAAAAATGAATAACGACATTGAGCGCATTTTTTTCTCGGCGGATACGATCCAAGCCCGCGTAAAGGAGCTCGGAGAGCAGCTCACAAAGGATTTCTTCGGCATGAACCCGCTCATCGTGGGCATTTTGAAGGGTTCGTTCATCTTCATGGCGGACATCATACGAAGCATAAACACGAACTGCGAGGTCGAATTTATGGCTGTCTCCTCTTACGGCAGAGGCACGACCACGACCGGCGCCGTTAAGATAAACAAGGACCTCGGTCACGACATCGAGGGACGCCATGTGATAATCGTCGAGGACATACTCGACTCCGGTCTGACACTCTCCTATCTGAAGCGGTATCTGACCGTGAGAAATCCCGCGTCGATCTCCATCTGCACGCTGCTCGACAAGCCCGCGCGCAGAAACGCCGACATACACCCAGATTACGTCGGCTTTGAGTGTCCGGACGCATTCATCGTCGGCTACGGGCTCGACTATGCCGAAAAATACAGAAACCTGCCGTATATCGGCGTTTTAAAGCCGGAGATATACGAGAGATAATTCCGGCGAATAAATTATCCGCGCTTCGGGCGCGGCGGAAGGAAGGGATAATCGTTTGAAACCGCAAAACAACCAGAAGCACAACAGCAATATCGGCTTTTACATTTTGATTTTCATAATCTTGCTCTCGGTCGTGTATCTGCTTATAGGACCGAATAAGACTGCAAACAAAAATCTCCCCTATTCGGAGATGCGGATGCTGTTTGAAGAAAATAAGGTCAAATCCTTCTATATCGATGACAACGTCGTTTATATGGAGCTGTATTCGGAGTATGAAGGCTCGAAAAAGGTAACAAGCAAGCTATACAGCGTCGCGATATTCTACAACGATCTGAGCGAAACTATAACTGAGCAGCGGAGAAACGGCACTCTCGAGGAATACGATCTGCTGCCGGTGCGCGAAACACCGTGGTGGGTCGCGCTTCTGCCGTATCTGCTCGTGATAGGGCTGTTTTTGCTGTTCTGGTATATCATGATAAACCGCACGGGCGCAGGCGGCGAAAAGAACGTGATGAGGTTCGGAAAGGCTCGCACAAGGCTTGCCAATGATGAGAAAAACAAGGTCACGTTCAACGACGTCGCGGGCGCGGACGAGGAGAAGGAAGAGCTGCAGGAGATCGTGGACTTCCTCAAAAATCCGAAGAAATATATCGATCTCGGCGCGAGGATACCGAAGGGCGTTCTGCTTGTCGGTCCTCCGGGAACGGGTAAAACGCTGCTTGCGAAGGCTGTCGCGGGAGAGGCGGGCGTGAGCTTTCTGTCCATCTCCGGCTCGGACTTCGTAGAGCTTTACGTCGGTATCGGCGCGAGCCGTGTAAGAGATCTGTTCGACCAGGCGAAAAAGGCGTCTCCCGCCATCATATTCATAGATGAGATCGACGCTGTCGGCCGTCAGAGAGGCTCCGGTCTCGGCGGCGGTCACGACGAGAGAGAGCAGACTCTAAACCAGCTTTTGGTCGAGATGGACGGCTTCAGCCCGAACGAGGGCGTCATCGTGATGGCTGCAACGAACAGGGCGGATATACTTGACAACGCGCTCTTGCGCCCGGGCCGCTTTGACAGGCAGGTGTACGTCGGACTTCCCGACATAAAGGGCAGAGAGGCTATACTCAAAATACACGCGCGCAACAAGGCGCTCGGCGAGGACGTTAACCTCAACAGCATAGCGAAGGGAACCGTGGGCTTCACGGGAGCCGATCTTGAAAATCTCATGAACGAGGCGGCTCTGCTTGCCGCCCGCAGAAGTAAAAAGTTCATCACGATGGCTGAAATGGACGAGGCGATACTCAAGGTCATCGCAGGTCCCGAGAAGAAGAGCCGCGTAATCTCCGAAAAGGAGCGCAAGCTCACCGCCTATCACGAGGCGGGTCACGCCGTGATCTCGCATTATCTCGAACATGTCGACCCCGTACACCAGATAACGATACTCCCCCGCGGCGGCGCGGGCGGCATGACGATAACGCGCCCGACGGAGGACAAAAACTACAAGTCCAAACAGAATATGTTTGAGGATATCATCGTCTACATGGGCGGCCGCATCGCTGAGGAGCTCATGCTGGACGATATCTCGACCGGCGCGTCGAGCGATATCCGCCAGGCGAGCGCGATCGCACGCGCAATGGTCACAAAATACGGCATGAGCGAAAAGCTCGGTCCAATCTCTTACGATTCGAGCGACCACTCCGTCTTTATCGGGCGTGATTTCGCGCAGACAAAGAGCTATTCCGAAAAGGTCGCCGCGGAGATCGACGACGAGGTCAAGCGCATATTCGACGAGGCATACTCAAAGGGTCGCGAGATACTCAAGGAGCACTCCGATATCCTTGTGGCGACGGCTGAATATCTGCTCCTCCACGAGACGATGGACGGCGAGCTGTTCGATTATATCTGCAAAAACGGCGGCCAGCTCCCGCCGGAGGGCGCGCTTCCGGAGGAGCCCGCAATAATGGACGACATTCGCCGCGAGGCGCTTGAGGACGCCAAAATGCAGGAGCTTTTGGAAAAAGAGGGCGAAGCTGTAACGCAGCCCGAAACAGACGCGCCAGACAGCCGGAGGGACGAATGATAAATCTTGCCGTCAACATTCTCGGCGGGCATCCCGACGACGGTGAAATCAAGGCGTATATCGACCGTGCCGCGGAAAAATACCCATACAAGGAGCTTTTGGGCATAGACATAAACGCGAGCGGCGACTATGTGGAGCTCACCTATCACTGGCGCACAGTCCCGTTTGAGCGTATAAAGAGAATAAAATAAACATATCCTCCGCCGGAAAACGGCGGAGGATTTTTCGCGTCAAAACGCCTTTTCAAAAATTTTTTGAAAATTTTTGAAAAAACTCTTTACAAATCCGAGAGAGTGTGTTTTAATAGCATTAACAATAATAATTCTTATTATTGATAAGGAGCTTTTCAATGAAACGATACAGCCGCAAGCGCGAGGCGATACTCGACGCGATACGCTCGACGACTATACACCCGTCGGCTGAATGGGTATATATGAAGCTGAAGCCCGATTTCCCGGACTTGAGTTTGGCGACGGTATACAGGAACATCGCGGAATTCATCGAGGACGGGACCGTTGTCTCCGTCGGAAGCGTCGCCGGACAGGAGCGGTACGACGGCCGCACCGAGGCGCATTCGCACTTCATCTGCGATGACTGCGGCAGCGTTACCGATATTTTCGGCTTTGATACGCGCATTGAAAACGGAGAGATCGGCGATATGCTCGGCGCGCTCGTCACGCGGCAGTCGCTCTCCTTCCACGGCAAATGCAAAAACTGTCTTTAAGCGTCTCGGACGCTTAAATATAAAAGAAATTTATTTGAAATACGGAGGAAAATATCATGAAAAAGTTTGTATGTCCTGTTTGCGGTTACGTTCACACCGGCGACACCCCGCCGGAGTTCTGCCCGACCTGCAAGGCGCCCGGCTCCAAGTTCACCGAGATGAAGGACGAGACCGCCCTCGCCGCCGAGCATGAGTACGGCATCTACGCGAAGACCGTAAAGAACAACCCCGACATCAGCGAGGACGACAAGAAGTACATCTTCGATCAGCTCATGGCCAACTTCAACGGCGAGTGCGCCGAGGTCGGTATGTACCTCTGCATGGCTCGTATCGCCCACCGCGAGGGTTATCCCGAGATCGGTCTCTACTGGGAGAAGGCGGCGTTTGAGGAGGCGGAGCACGCTTCCAAGTTCGCAGAGCTTTTAGGCGGCGACCTCGAGCCCAACATGAAGGCTTGCACGAAGAGCAACCTCGCATGGCGCGTTGACTGCGAATTCGGCGCTACGAAGGGCAAGTTCGACCTCGCGTCCTGCGCGAAGAAGAACGGTCTCGACGCAATCCACGACACAGTCCACGAGATGGCTCGTGACGAGGCACGTCACGGCAAGGCTCTCAAGGGTCTGCTGGAAAGGTATTTAGGTTAATTCTCAAACAGCTTGATAAAGAAAACAGAAGGAGCGGGATAAATCCCGCTCCTTCTGTTGTATTTTACATCTATTGGTGGACAACAAGTGTACGTCTGTTACGTTTAACTGGAATATTATAAGTTTTAATTAATATGCTTATTTCGTCCTCCTAATATTAATATTTGAAGTTTTGTTTTAGGGACTTATTCCACTCTTAACAATTTGTTTTGTCATCCAAGTTTTTCTTGCGTCCGCTTGTAGCGCTCGTAATCTCTGATAAGTTGATCGTAGTTTCTCTGCGCCTCTTTCGCCGCTTGATAAGCAGATTCGGTCGCTCTATGCGATTCGTTAATTCTTTTTTGCGTAGAATCGACACACGCGTTGAGACAAACAGCAATTGCCAGAGCAAAAAGAAAACCTATCACGTTTTTAATTATTTTCATTCTTTTTTATTCCTAATTTCAAATAAATTTTCGGCAGTTTTGCCGCCTGCTGTTTCAATATGCGCTTGTTTCTCATAAATAAGTCCGCAAGTTCCAAAGCCCGCAAGCACAAGCCCTGAAACAATTAGTACAAAACCGAAGCCCATCTTAACTATGTTTCCTAAAACTCTGACATTTCTCGCTGTCTGTGCGGATGCATTTTGTATGCCAGTGTAGGCATCTCCTCCGTAAATTTCGTTGCTTTCATAGCCTCCAGAATCTGAACAGAGGCATATAATACCAAATATGATTGCCACAATGCCAACAATAGCTATTATAATTGAAAAGATTCTTCTGTTCATTTTTAACTCTCCATTTCCTTTATTTTTATATATTGCGCATGATTATTTTTTGCTCTCTGTGCTGTGCTCACATTTGGAAAACGCTTTCCATCTCTGACCGCATTTGCAAAATCCTTTCCGAACCGAATGCGATCACCTTTTGATAAGCTCTCCCATTCAACTATGGGAAAAAGACTTCGCAACTCAAATATTTCGTTGATCTTACCCTTTTCCTGAATACTTATTTTTGCTTTATGCATCCATTTTTCTGTGTCCACCGACAACCCTCTCCTTTTTATAGGAACTATAGCTCCTTAAATTATGCATTATAACCTCCTGTTTGTCAATACTAAAAGGAATTATAATTCCAGTATTCAGGATAAAAAGGTGGTGTTAATGTGCTGATTTCAGATTTGAAGCTGATAGGAACAAAGCTTTTGGCAATAAGAAAAAAAGCAGGACTTACTCAAAGCGAAGTCGCTGAATTATCCGGGTTGTCCGACAGGACATATGCGGATATTGAGCGAGGCACTGTAAACATGAGAATGGAGACCGCCCTGAAGATTTGTAACGCTTTGCAGATTACACCTAATGACATCGTTTCAGAAGAAAATGATTTATATGCTTTAGAAGAACAGCAGATATTGGAAAAATTGAGAAACTGCTCAATTCATGAGCAAAAAACTGCCTTGAAAATCATTTCAGCATATTTGGACTCGTTAAAGCAATCGTGACATTATGTTTTCTTTTTGTGCCATAGGAGCGGGATAAATCCCGCTCCTTCATCATATATACTATCACAGACCTTGCGGCAAAAAGCTCTTGCGATTTTGCGCCTTTGGCGATATAATTTAATCAGATCGGCAGGGCGATACACGGCAAAGCGCCGAAAGGACTGCCTGATATTATAAAAAGTGAGGAGTGCAAAAAACATGATCAAACAGCTTATAGTAGAGCTTATTATCGGCGGGCTCTGCGGGTTCGTGGCGAACTCGATAATGAAGGGCAAATCAAAGGGCATAATCATAAATATCCTGCTCGGTATCGCCGGCGGCGTTGTCGGTGGGTACATAGGAAATCTCATCGGGATCGGCGGCGGCTGGGTAACCGGCATACTTCTCTCCATCGCCGGAGCCTGCCTTATCGTCTGGATCTTCAAAAAGCTCTTCAAATAACCGGTATCGCGCATAATACGGTGCGCAGCTTTAAGAAATTTGAGGTCGGCTATGGATTATTACGGTGAAAAACGAGACGGCGCGGCATCGCGGCAGCTTCGGCTGATGCGCCTCCAGACCGTTTTGATCGCGTGTATACTCGTCGCGGTGCTCTTTGCGGTGATTTTCATCGCGGTGCAGTTTAGGGCGATAGGTCGGTGCGTCGATACGATCGAGCAGAGCCTAAAAATCATGGACACGGACGCGCTGAACGACGCGGTCTCCGCGTTCAACGACGCCGCAGAGCA
>JAFWVB010000139.1 GCA_017518445.1 Oscillospiraceae bacterium
ACGATTACGCCAATCTTGCCGCCCGCGTGCACATAGGGGACGGATACGCCGTCAGCGAAACGGGCAAAGCGGCGGACCTTGATATTCTCGCCGATGACTAGCACCTTTTCGTTCTGCATCTCCAAAACGGTCTTGTCGCTGCCGGGATAATTGCAGGCGAAAAGCGCGTCCACATCAGCAGGGGCTTCCTTCGCAACAACGCCGGCAACGGTCTTTACGAAATCGACGAAGAGGTCGTTTTTCGCGACGAAATCGCTCTCCGCGTTGACCTCTACGACTACGCCGATACCGTCGATAACGGCGGCGTACGCCATACCCTCGGCGGCGATCCTGCCCGCCTTTTTCTGCGCGGCGGCGAGACCCTTCTCGCGCAGCCACTCTATTGCCTTATCTATGTCTCCGTCGGACTCGGTCAGCGCCTTTTTGCAGTCCATCATGCCGACGCCGGTCATCTCACGGAGATTTTTCACATCAGAAGCGGAAAATGCCATAATAAACTCCTCCAATATTCATTAGTTGAAGCCGCATGAGCCGCGAGACCCATGCGGCAGTTTGTTCTTATTATTCAGCGTCTGTCTCTTCAGCCTTTTCCTCTGCGGCGGCTTCTGCGACGGGCTCTTCAGCTGCGGGAGCCTCCTCAGCGGATTCCGCCGGAGCTGCGGCGACGACGGCGTCCTCGCCCTGCTTGCCCTCTACGACGGCGTTCGCCATTGCCTGGCTGATGAGCTTTATCGCGCGGATCGCATCGTCGTTTCCGGGGATAACGTAATCGACCTCGTCCGGGTCGCAGTTCGTGTCGACGATCGCTACGATCGGGATGTGGAGCTTTCTCGCTTCAGCGATCGCGTTGCGCTCTTTACGCGGATCGACGATGAATAGCGCGGACGGGAGCTTTTTCATCTCCTTGACGCCGCCGAGATATTTCTCGAGCTTCGCGATCTCGTTGGTCAGCTTGCCGACCTCCTTCTTCGGGAGAAGATCGAACGTGCCGTCCTCCTGCATTTTGCGGAGCTGTGCGAGTCTGTCGATACGGGTGCGCATGGTCTTGAAGTTCGTGAGCATACCGCCGAGCCATCTCGCGTTCACATAGTACATGCCGACGCGCTCCGCCTCCTCGCGGACAGCGTCCTGCGCCTGCTTTTTGGTGCCGACGAACAGGAGCGTGCCGTCGTTTTCGGCGATCTCGCGGACGAAGCTGTACGCCTCTTCGAGCTTTTTGACGGTCTTCTGGAGATCGATGATATAGATACCGTTTCTCTCCATGTAGATGTAAGGCGCCATCTTCGGGTTCCAGCGCCTTGTCTGGTGACCGAAGTGAACTCCCGCCTCCAGAAGCTGTTTCATAGATACTACTGCCATTTTGTTTTCCTCCAAATTTTAGTTTTTACCTCCGCGGGTGTCAGCCCCTCTGCACACCTTTCGGCACAGTACAAAAAGTAGCCCGCGTGCGTAATGCCTTGGTATTATAGCAAAATAGATACGTAAAATCAAGTGTTTTTTGCAAGTTTTCTGACTTTTCTCATTTTCTCACAGCTTATGATATATTGATTATATTTTCAGATGAAAATCGGTATATTTTTCTGCTTATATCAAAAATTTTTTCTTTTTTCGCTCCGCAGGGTAACTTTTCTGCTGTGCGGCAGAAAAGTCACCAAAAGAGCGCACCAAAGGGGGAAGATTCCGAATCTCTTCCCCCTTTGGAATACCCTAATTCAAACGGCAAAAGAGAACGGCTTTGTTCCCTTTTGAATCCCTCCGCGACAATGTAAAATTAAACCGTTAAGCTTGCCGCGCCAAAACTTAAATATACGGTCTTTTCGGTCGCTTTTCGCGGCGGCAGTCGCCGCTTATCTCAACGATAATAAGGTCCTCGCCTATCCTTCGCACGCACTCCCACGGGATGATGAAATCGTCCTCTCTGCCGAAAATGCCGAAAAGCCCGCATGGACCCGGCACAACAAGGGCGAGTATCTGTCCCGTCGCGGAATCGACTATCACATCATAGACAAATCCCATTCTGAAGCCCGTACACACGTTTATCACCTCGCGGCAGCGAAGCTCCGTCACTCTGCATCGCATAAAAAATCCCCCCTCCCGTAAGTCTATGCGGGAGGGGGCGGGCATATTACGCTTTTCTGTACTGTATTATAGGAAAAACGGGCTTTTTAATAAATCTTTTCATGTCAGACTTTCTGTTACAAGTCCTGTATGCTCATTTTTTCAATAGCTTTTTTACGTTTGATTTTTTCCCTGCAACCGAAGTAAATTGCCAAAAGGATTATCGTTGGGATATTGGATATGAAGAACGTTGAGGCAATTAACCCGACAGTATTCCACCATGTCATAATGTCAGTTTTTACAATCTGAGAAAGCACCAATAACGAATAGGCGAAAGTAATAAACGGCAATATCAGACCGAACCATTTGCTTTCTTTTCTTGATAAAAATATTTGTAACAGTATACCTCCGGCAAATATTGCAAATAAGACAAATGTCACTACTATAGTTTTTTGCATTTATTTCACCTCACTTTTCGTTTTTTTGTATTCAGCCGTCAAAATCTTGGCTGTATCAAAGTCGATTTTTTCATTAACCGCCAGCCGCTTGATCAGTGTGATATACGGCTCGTTGCCCGTGTCTTCACTTATCTGTATTTTTTGAATAAGCCTGTCAAGCCGCAGTCTGACAGTGGGATAGGTTACGCCGTATTGCCGGGCTATCTCTTTCAGCGAGCCTGATGCCAGCAGAAACTTTTTTATGAACACGATATCCTCATCCTCGAGATTTACCATCCATTCCGGGACGATCTCAATAGCCATAACATCACCTCTCTTTCATATTATTAAATATAATACTTAATAATATAAAAGTCAATAGTAAATTTATGATTTAATAATAAATGACGTATGCGTCTGAGTCGTCGACTGTTTATGATATTCAAGCGTCCTCATAAATGATCGAACCTATGTCTCGCAGTCGCCACGGGAATGTGCGGACGGCGAGCCCGCGGCTTTCGATAAAATCGCGTATTATCTCCCCGTCCGGGTGGTCGGAGAGGTCGCCGTTGAAGATCACATCGCGTCCTATCCTACCGGACGCGCCGCCCAAAAAGCCGTATTCAAAGCCGTCAAGCGCTACAAAGCCCTCGCGGATTTTCAGCACCTCAAGGTCGCGTCGCCCAGACAGCGCGGCGGCGACACCGCTGTCCGATGTTATTAGCGCGCTGTCGTCAACGACGACGCACGAGCAGCGCGTATAGCCCTGCCGTACGTTTATAAGCTCAAGCCCGGCATTTTGGGCATATTTCAGTATTTTGGGCGATGTTATATCGAGACGGTGTATG
>JAFWVB010000140.1 GCA_017518445.1 Oscillospiraceae bacterium
AAGCGGCGCGAGGGTTCAAATCCCTCCTTCTCCGCCAAAGCGAAAATCCTGTCATGAATGTGGCAGGATTTTCTAATATAATGTATTATACGCCGCGGCGGGCGTGGTGAAAAAAATTTTTGCTTTTCGTAAAAATTTTTATTGACACGGCGCGATATTTGAGTTACAATACGAAAAACTGTAAAGGCTGTGACGGAGAGGGACGGAAAAGTCTGCTTCAGAGAGTCGGCGGGTGGTGCGAGCCGACGGAGGACCGATCCAATGTCCTATGGCTCCTGAGCTGAGGATTCGAGGCGGCGATGCCGCGTTAGGGTCTCTCCGAGAATGCTGCGTAAGTGCAAAAGGGTTGATAGACCCCGAAAGAGGCGTCGCAAGGCGCAATTTGAGTGGTACCGCGGAAGTTTCGGCTTTCGTCTCAAAGGAGACGAAGGCTTTTTTTATTTTTGCCGGCACCACACCTCTGCTCACCGCAAACTGTTCGTCGCTGCCTTTATGATATTTATTATATTTTCAATAAAAAGGAGAACAAAAACATGAGCAATCTGAGAATCGAGACAAAATGCATACAGGCGGGCTATACCCCCGGAAACGGCGAGCCGCGCCAGATACCGATCGTGCAGAGCACGACATTCAAATACACGTCGAGCGAGGATATGGGCAAGCTGTTCGATCTCGAGGCGAGCGGATATTTCTACACCCGCCTGCAAAACCCGACAAACGACTATGTCGCGGCGAAGATCGCCGCGCTTGAGGGCGGCGTCGCTGCGATGCTTACCTCCTCCGGGCAGGCGGCGAATTTCTTCGCGCTGTTCAATCTGTGCTCGTGCGGCGACCACATCGTCGCCTCGTCCACGATATACGGCGGCACGTTCAATCTCATCGAAGTTACGATGAAGAAGATGGGCATCGACGTCACGTTCGTCAGCCCCGACTGCACCGACGCGGAGCTCGACGCCGCGTTCAAACCGAACACGAAAGCTGTTTTCGGCGAGACTATCGCAAATCCCGCTCTCACCGTTTTGGATATAGAGCAGTTCGCGCGCGCGGCGCACGCGCACGGCGTGCCTCTCGTCATCGACAACACGTTCGCAACGCCGATAAACTGCCGTCCCATCGAGTGGGGCGCGGATATAGTGACGCATTCCACCACCAAATATATGGACGGACACGGCGCTGCTGTCGGCGGTGTCATCGTTGACGCCGGCAAATTCGACTGGCTGGCTCACGCCGACAAATTTCCGGAGTTCTGCACGCCCGATGAGAGCTACCACGGCATAACCTACGCAGAAAAGTTCGGTAACGCCGCGGCGTTCATCACGAAATGCACGGTGCAGCTCATGCGCGATTTCGGCGCGATACAGGCGCCGCAGAACGCCTATCTCCTCAATCTCGGACTTGAGAGCCTTCATGTGCGCATACCGCGCCACTGCGAAAACGGGCAGGCTGTCGCCGAATATCTCGCGTCTCATCCGAAGGTGAAAAGCGTCAATTATTGCGGGCTTCCGGGCGATAAATATTACGAGCGGGCGCAAAAATACCTGCCGAACGGCTCATGCGGGGTCGTCTCGTTCGAACTCAAGGGCGGCAGAGACGCGGCTGTGAAGTTCATGGATTCCTTGAAGGTCGCCGCGATCGAGACGCACGTCGCGGACGCGCGCACCTGCTGCTTAAACCCCGCGTCCACGACACACCGCCAGCTCACGGACGAGCAGCTTGAGGCGGCGGGAGTCCCCGCCGGTCTTGTCCGCTTCTCATGCGGCATAGAGAGCGCCGCCGACCTTATCGCGGACATAGAGCAGGCGCTCGCGCAGATAAACTGACATTGAACGCGGGAGGACAGCAATGCCGATAAAAATTCCGAACGATCTGCCGGCGGTCGAAACGCTTCGGCGCGAAAATATCTTCGTTATGACGGAGGAGCGCGCGCGGACGCAGGACATAAGACCGCTCCAGATACTTCTTCTCAATCTGATGCCGAAGAAGATACAGACAGAGACGCAGCTCAGCAGGCTTTTGAGCAATACGCCGCTCCAGATCGAGCTTGAGCTTATAACGACGAAGAGCCATGAGTCCGCGAACACGCCGAGCGAGCATCTGCACACGTTTTACAAGACATTCGACGACATAAAGCACAGACGCTTCGACGGCATGATAATCACGGGCGCGCCCGTGGAGCAGCTCGAATACGAGCAGGTCGACTACTGGGATGAGCTCTGCGAGATAATGGAGTGGTCGAAAAAGAACGTCTATTCCACGTTCCACATCTGCTGGGGCGCGCAGGCGGGGCTTTATTACCATTACGGCATCCCAAAAGCTCCGCTGCCCGAAAAGATGTTCGGAGTTTTCCGGCACTATGTCGAATATAAGCGGTCTATCCTGCTGCGCGGTTTTGACGACACGTTTTACGTGCCGCATTCACGCCATACGACGGTGGCGCGTTCGGATATTGAAAAGACGCCGGAGCTTAGGATCTTAGCGTCGTCGCCGGAGGCGGGCGTGTACTGCGTGTTCACGAAAAACGGGCGGCAGATATTCATAATGGGTCATTCGGAATACGACGCGGACACGCTCAAACAGGAATATCTGCGAGATATGAACGCCGGCAAAAAAATCGCCGTGCCGAGAAATTATTTCCAGTTTGACGACCCCTCGACGGAACCGGTCAGCTCATGGCGCGCGCACGCAAATCTGCTGTTTTCAAACTGGCTCAACTACTTCGTATATCAGGCGACGCCTTACGACATAAACGCCGTCGGCACGACGGAGAGCGAGGAGAGCCGCGGGTGATTTCCCGCCGCTCTCCCCCGCCGCAAATATTTTTATTGACATTTTGACAGAGCGGTGCTAATATACTCCGTGAAAATGAATAGTGCTTCCGATGAAGCCCGCAGGATCGCAAGAGACTGTCGGCGGAGGAACCTCTGGAGAATCCCGACGCGCACCGCGGAGGGTGCCGAAGGTGCACGGCGTCAAGCGCCGAAACTCTCAGGCAAAAGGACAGAGCGAGCATATTGCTTTATTGCAATCTGCGATGTTTTTCTTCAGAGCTGTCGTTAAGACAGCTTTTTATTTTCAAAAAACAGATGTGGAGGAAAACATACATGGAAACGATTTACAACATAGTTGTAAAAATCAACGCTTACCTCTCCGATTATATCCTCATAATCCTGCTTATCGGCGCAGGTCTTTTCTTCTCGATAAAGACGAGGTTCGTGCAGATCAGATGCTTCGGAGAGGGCTGGAGACGCTTTTTCGGCGGCTTTTCGCTCAAGGGCGGCAAGCAGGGCGGCGGCATGAGCTCATTCCAGGCTCTCGCCACGGCTATCGCGGCTCAGGTCGGCACGGGCAACATCGTCGGCGCGTCCGGCGCGATACTCATCGGCGGTCCCGGCGCTATTTTCTGGATGTGGATAATCGCGTTTCTCGGCATGGCGACGATATACGCCGAGGCAACGCTCGCGCAGGAGACGAGGGTAAAGAATAAAGACGGCTCGATCTCCGGCGGTCCTGTCTACTATATAAAGACCGCTTTCAAGGGCGGCTTCGGCAAATTCCTTGCCGGATTTTTCGCGATAGCGGCGATACTCGCGCTCGGCTTCATGGGTGCGATGGTGCAGTCAAACTCCATAGGAGAGGCATTCAACAACGCCTTCGGTATCCCGACATGGGCAGTCGGCGCGGCGCTCGTGGTGCTCTGCGGGCTAATCTTCATCGGCGGCACGGACCGCCTCGCCTCCGTCACGGAAAAGCTCGTCCCGATAATGGCGATTTTATACATTCTCGGCGGTATCGTGATATTCGCCGCGAGGATAAAATATATTCCGGAAACCTTCGGCATGATCTTCAAATACGCCTTCCGGCCGAGCGCTATAATCGGCGGCTCCGTCGGCATGGCGATAAAGACGGCGATAAGTCAGGGCGCAAAGCGCGGCTTGTTCTCTAATGAGGCGGGCATGGGCTCGACTCCTCACGCGCACGCGCAGGTGAACGTCAAAAACCCGCACGAACAGGGCACTGTCGCAATGATAGGCGTGTTTATCGACACCTTCGTTGTGCTGACGATAACGGCGCTCGTCGTCATTTCCACGCTGTACGCGGGCAACGGTCCGCTCGCGGGCGGCGTCGTTGAGGGCTTTTCAAAGACCACGCTCGGGCAGCAGGCGTTCGGCACCGTATTCGGCGACAAGGTCGGCGCGATCTACGTCGCTGTATGTCTGGCGTGCTTCGCGTTCTCGACGATCGTCGGCTGGAATTTCTTCGGCCGCATAAACATGCAGTATTTCTTCGGAAAAAAGTCAAATCTCATATACTCGATAATCGCTATCGCGTTTGTGTTCCTCGGCACGGTACTATCAAACGACCTCGTGTGGGAGCTTACGGACATGTTCAACCAGCTCATGGTCATTCCGAACGCCATCGCGCTGTTCGCCCTGTCCGGCATAGTCGTCAAAATAGCGAAATCCGCGAAATCGTCGAAAAAGTAGCAAAAGGCGCGTCAGCGGAGAAAGTGAAAAAAGTTACAAAACGCCGCTCTGAACATTCGGGGCGGCGTTTTAGATTTACATAATATGTCGAAATAGACAAGTTTGCATGTCGAATTTTAGTGCAAAAATGAAAAAAATATTATTTTTGTAATTTTTTGTTTCTTTTTTTCATCGTTTGTGATATACTTGTTTCGATTTGACAGAGCGAGTACTTTTATATCGCGTCTTAATAAACTGCAAAAGGACTTTTTTATGAAAAAAATTATAAGTATAATATTGATCGTGGCGCTCGTCGCCGCATTTACCGTTACCGCTTCCGCAAAAGGAACCGTATTCAGCGACGTGGATGAGAGCGCTTGGTATTATAAGGACGTGACCGCCCTTGCCTCCGCCGGAATAATCGGCGGATACTCCGACGGCACTTTCAGACCGAACGGCACCGTCACAAACGGAGAGGCGCTGAAGCTAATTCTTTTGGCGTCAGGCTATACGGCTCAGTCGAAAACCGACTCTCACTGGGCGAGCGGCTATCGCGATCTCGCCGTTATGCACGGGATCATGACAAGCGCGGACATCGAGCTCGACGCACCGATAACAAGGCTCGATGTTGCAAACCTCGCCGCAAACGCGCTCGGGCTTCGCACGGCGACGATAAAAAGTCCGTTCATCGACACAGACGACAACGCGGCGACCGTTCTCTTTGAAAACGGCATTATCACAGGCAGTGAGACGAGCGCTGGTATCGTTTTCAACGGGGCGGATTCATTGAAGCGCTCGGAGATAAGCGCGATAATATATAGGATCATAAATACGAATTTTGACGCTCACACCGGCTCGGAACAGCCTGACGCCGTCGCCGCCGCGAACGACAGCATGACGCATATACTTGTCAGCTGCAGCGGTTATCTTAACATAAGAAGCGGACCGTCTACCGATACGGATATCGTCGGTCGTATTTACGCCGGAAGAACGGCGGAGCTTGTAAGCGATGCAAGCGGCTGGTATAAGGTCAATTATGGCAGTGTTTCCGGCTATGTCAGCGCGGATTACTGCACGCCCGTCGATTACGCGGTCGAGGAGCCTGATTACAGCGGTCTCCGTTTGGATATAGTCGAATATGCGAAAAAATTCGCCGGCGTTTCATACGTCTACGGCGGTGCCTCGCCGAGCGGCTTCGACTGTTCCGGCTTTGTAATGTACGTTATGAAAAACTTCGGATATGACTTGGGTCATTCCGCAAGGGCGCAGTATTCAAGCGGCACTCCGATATCAAAGAGCGAGCTTAAACCCGGCGATCTCGTATTTTTCTCCAATAGCAGTACCACATGGATAGGTCATGTCGGAATATACATCGGTGACGGGCTGTTCATACACGCGAGCAGCGGCTCGGCGTACTGCGTCACGATAAGCGAGCTTTCAAGCTCTTGGTACACATCGCATTACATAGACGCCTGCAGGATAATAAACGACTGAGGCA
>JAFWVB010000141.1 GCA_017518445.1 Oscillospiraceae bacterium
ATTTCCCCGTCGGCAGCGGCAAGAGCGCAAAATCTGAAAACACCGCCATCGCGCGGGACGAGCGCATGTGTACGCTCTCCGATGTATGCCGCGCGGCGGCGTATTTCACGCGCTGGGGAGGAAAATTCGCCATCGTCCACCGTCCGGAGCGCCTCAGCGAGCTTTTCTGTGAAATGACAAAAAACGGCATAGAGCCTAAGCGTCTGCGCCTCGTTCAGGAGACGGAGGGTTCGCCGCCGAATCTTGTCCTCGTTGAGGGACGGCGCGGCGGAAATCCGGGGCTTTCAATAGAACAGCCGCTCGTTATCCGCGACGCCGACGGCTGTCAGACAGACTTTGTAAACCGTATTTATCGCTGGCAGACCGGAAAGGAGCGGCAATGAAAGGGTGCTTATATCTCGTCGGTACGCCTATCGGAAATTTGGGCGATTTTTCACCGAGGGCTGTCGAAATTTTCAGCTCCATCGATTTCATAGCGGCGGAGGACACCCGCGTGACCGTGAAGCTGCTCAATCACTTTAATATAAAAAAGCCGCTCGTCAGCTATTACGAGCATAACCGCTTAGAGAGCGGCGAGAAGATAATCTCGCGCATACTCGGCGGCGAGACGTGCGCGCTCGTATCTGACGCGGGAATGCCCGCGATCAGCGACCCCGGCGAAGATCTCGTCGCAATGTGCGCTGAAAACGGGATCGACGTTTTTATCGTTCCCGGACCGTGCGCCGCGATAAGCGCGCTCGCGCTCTCCGGGCTTCCGACGGGCCGTTTCACGTTCGAGGGGTTTCTCTCGACCGCGAAAAAAAGCCGATTCGAACACTTGAACGCGGTCAAAAGCGAAAAGCGCACGATGATATTTTACGAGGCGCCCCACAAGCTCCTTGCCACGCTCCGCGATATGCTTTCAGTATTTGGCGACAGGCGTATCGCCGTCTGCCGCGAGCTTACAAAGCTGCACGAGGAGACGATGCGCACGACATTGAATGCGGCGTTTGAATATTTTTCCGAAAACGCGCCGCGCGGCGAATTCGTTCTCGTCATAGATGGAGCAAAAGAGTCCGGCGCGCCCGATATGACGTTTGACGACGCCGTGGAAAAGCTGCGCCGCCTTATCGACGGCGGCATGTCGCTGAAAGCCGCCGCAAAGCTCTGCGCAGAGGAGACGGGTTTTACGAAAAACTCGCTTTACGAAGCGGCGCTGAAATTCAACGAGTGAAAAATTCCGCCGAAGCAGATCGCCTCGGCGGTTTTTTTGAGCTGTCTCTAAAGAGCCAATAGAAAACAGACGGTCAATGCAAAAATCATTGACCATCTGTTTTTATTTATTTTGCCGGCGCTTTGTTTATCGCGCCTTCAAGCTTCAGCAGGGCGGATTTTTTGTCAATGCCGCCGGCGTAACCTGTAAGAATGCCGTCAGCGCCGAGGATGCGATGGCAGGGAATTATCACGCTTATCGGGTTATGCGCGACGGCGCCGCCTACCGCCTGCGCCGAGGCGCGGACGCCTTGCGCACGGAGCGCGTCGGATATCTCGCCGTAGGTAGTAGTTGCGCCGTAAGGAACTTTGAGAAGCGCGGACCATACGGCGCGGCGAAAATCGCTTCCCGATGGGGCGAGCGGCGGGGTGAATGTTGGGATTTTGCCGGAAAAATATTCACTTAACCACAGCGCCGTGCTGTCGAAGACAGGCAGATTTTTTTGATATGCGCGGTCGGAGAGACCGTTGGCGAAAAATTTTTGCCCCTCAAACCACAGCCCTGTCAGGCTTTTGCCGTCCGACGCCAAAAGAACGCTGCCGAGCGGGGTTTGGATATCGTGTGTATAAATCATTCCTCGCCCCTCCAGCCGTATTTTTCCATGTCTATCTTGCCGCTTGAGCCGAAAATCACGCCCTCACCCTCCAAAAGAGCGCGGCGAAGCTCCGGGAAATAGCCGCCGGAAACGGAGCCGTCGGAATGTACCACCCTCTGCCACGGGAGCGAATCCGGACAGCGGCGCATCGCCAGACCTGCGCGGCGAGCGGCGCGCGGATAGCCCGCGAGAAACGCGAGAGCGCCGTAGGACACGACTCTGCCCGCAGGAACCTGTGATAGCACGGCGTATACAGCCTTGTCGAAGTCGTCGAATTTTACAGTGATCTGGCGCTTCACGGCTAAAACCTGTCGACCTCCTCCTGGGATACCATGGTCACGCCGTTTTCCGAGAGCGCCTTTTCGCATCTGTCCTTGTCCGACGGGCGGATCAAAATCACGGCGTCGCTCAATGTGCTTTGACAGAAGGAGTAGGCGTATTCGAGGAAGACGTCGTTTTCTTCAAGCACGGAGAGTATGGAGGAAAACGCCATCGGTCTATTCGGAATGCGGACGCAGACGACGCTGTTAGTGCGGGCGATGTAGCCGTTTTCGCGCAAAAGCGCGAGCGCCCTGTCGGTATCATTGCTTTTGACGATACAGCGGGCGATGCCGAAGCCGGAGGCGTCAGCGAGGGATAGGGCGAGAAGATTGATGTTTTCATTTCCCAAAAGCTCCGTAAATTCGCGCAGCGAGCCCTTTCTGTTTTCGAGAAAAACCGATATCTGCTTTATAAACATTGTTTTTCCTCCTTAAATTTTTCTGTTGTCGATAACGCGCTTTGCCTTGCCCTCCGAGCGGGGGATGGATTTCGGCGGTACGAGGCTGATTTTTGCGTGGATGCCGACGACCGATTTTATGCTGTCGGTTATGAATTTGCGGAGGGTTTCGATGTGCGAGACGGTGTCGGAGAACATATCCTCGGTCATTTCCACCCTAACCTCGAGGCTGTCGGTGTTGTTCTGACGCTCCGCCACAAGGACTTAATGCGGGGCGACGCCGCTTATGCCGATTAGCACGGACTCTATCTGGCTCGGGAACACATTCACGCCGCGGATGACGAGCATATCGTCCGTTCTGCCGGTGAGACGACCCATTCTGATGGTCGTTCTGCCGCAGGAGCAGGGGGCGTCGGAAAGCGTGCATATATCGTGCGTTCGGTAACGGAGCATGGGCTGACCCTGCTTTGTTATGGTCGTGAAAACGAGCTCGCCCGGAGTGCCGTATGGAAGCGCCTCGCCCGTGGCGGGGTCGATTATCTCCGGTATGACGTGGTCCTCGTTGACGTGCATACCGTGCTTTTCTATGCATTCATACGCGACGCCGGGACCGGCGATCTCCGTTAGCCCGTATATGTCGAAGGCATCGATGCCGAGGAGATTTTCAAGCGTTTGGCGCATCTCCTCGCTCCACGGCTCCGCGCCGAAGCAGCCGGATTTTAGCCGCAGTTCGGACGGGTCTATGCCGAGATCGCGCGTCGGCACCAACGAAACGACGCCGATCTCGATGATGAC
>JAFWVB010000142.1 GCA_017518445.1 Oscillospiraceae bacterium
CCGGCAGGTGATAGTTGTTGAACTCGAATTCGAGCTGGCACATGTCCGCTATTTTGACGGTATTGTCCGCAGCCTCGGGATAGTTCGGGAAAAGGGCGCGCATTTCCGCCTCGGACTTGACATAGAATTCATTGGTCGCGAACTTCATCCTGTCCGCGTCCTCGAGGGTCTTCTGAGTCTGGATGCACATCAGCACGTCCTGCGCGTAGGCGTCCTCGCGCGTCAGATAGTGCGCGTCGTTGGTGACGACGAGAGGGATGCCCGTCTCGGCGGAGATCCGCATCAGCGCGGTGTTGACGGCGTGCTGCTCGTCGCGCAGGCGCTCCGCGTCCTCGGAGGTCTCGTTCGTGCCGGCGGTATGGTCCTGAAGCTCAAGATAGAAGCTGTCCTCTCCGAATATCTCGCGCATCTCGAGCGCGCGGGCCTTGGCCGCGTCGTATTCCCCGGAGGTGATGAGCCTGGGTATCTCGCCGGAAAGGCAGGCGGAGAGGGCGATAAGACCCTCGTGATGGGTCTTGAAAAGCTCCCTGTCGACTCTCGGCTTGATGTAGAATCCCTCGGTAAAGCCCGTGCTGACCATGTAGCAGAGGTTTTTGTACCCTGTCATGTTTTTGCACAGAAGGATAAGGTGATAATACCTGTTGTCAATGCCGCGTTCCTTGTCGGAGGCGCGGCGCGGCGCGACGTATACCTCGCAGCCGATTATCGGCTTTACGCCCTGCTTTTTTGCCTCTTTATAAAAATCTATCGCCCCGTACATGACGCCGTGATCCGTCACCGCGACTGCGCTTTGACCGAGCTCCTTTACGCGCGCGACCAGCCGCTCGATACGGCAGGCGCCGTCGAGCAGCGAGTATTCGCTGTGTACGTGAAGATGGACGAAAGACATGAATACGCTCCGATCTTTGGTGAAAATTACTCCGTTATTGCTGTTGATATCTTCGTACAGTTATTATATACTAAAAAAACCCGATTCTCAACTAAAAATGACCGCGTTCGCGCGGCCGTAAACGATAAACCGGAAGGGTCCTGTGTATGAAATCTGCAGTTAAAGTCATTTGCGCCGCCGTCATTGCGCTGGCGCTGTCCGTTCAGGCGTTCGCGTCGTTTTCAGACGTCGATCCGAAGGCTTGGTATGCCCGCCCGGTCGAGACGCTGTCCGAAATGGGAGCCATAGACGGCTATAACGACGGGCGTTTCGGCCCGGACGATACGCTCGAGGCCGTCCAGTTCCTCAAAATAGTCGGCATGATCTTCTATCCCGAGGAGATACGTCCTCAGGAGGAGGAAGAGGGCTGGGGCGAGCGCTTTTACGACGCCGCGCTCGAGCATGAGATAATCGACGAGGAGCTTATAGCCCGCGACGATATGTATACGGAGATAAACCGCTATAAGGTCGCCGCCGTCGTAAGCGATCTTATGAACGGCGTCATGGCCGAGGACGTCGCCGCGCCCGACGAGGTAACGGAGCGCATCGGCGATTTCGAGGAGGTACCCGAGGAGTTTGCCGCGGCGGTCAAGACAGTATACGCCGCCGGCGTCATCGGCGGGTGCGACGACAAGGGCACCTTCAAGGGCGAGGATTTCCTCACGCGCGGTCAGGCCGCGGCGATCATTCTCCGCATGCTCATGCCGGAGGAGAGGCTCATCGACGGCAAGCCGCCTCAGCAGGCTGAGCCGGAGCCCGATCCCGAGCCCGAGCAGCCCGTCCTCACGCCGCTCGACGACGAGTGGTTTTCCGATTCGATGTTCCTCGGCGATTCGCTGACGTGCGGCCTCGGGCTGTACAGCGGCCTCAAGACGCCGACGTATTTCTACGCCAACGGCAAGGGCTGCTGGAATATTCGCTCGGCGAAGCTCACCCGCCTGGGCGGTTCGTCTACCTACTCGTTCAACGAGATGCTCACGTACAGGAACTGGGAGCGCGTCATCATCATGTTCGGCGTAAACGAGGCCGGCTTCTCCACCGAGACCTATATAGCCAACTACTCCGCGCTCATCGACGCCATACGCGCCGTTCGCCCGGACGCTGAGATATGCATACAGTCCATCCTGCCGGTCACGAAGGGCATTGGCATATATGCGTCCGACATACGCAATAAAAATACCGCGCTTGCTCAGCTCGCGCGGGATAAAAACTGCCTGTTCGTCAACGTCTACGAATGCCTCGCGGACGCCGAGGGCTATCTGCCCTCGACTTACAAGGGGTGGGACGGAGCGCATCTGAACGACTCCGGTTACAGACTCTGGGCCGACTACCTGAGAAACCACATGGGCGGCTGAGCCGCCCGAAAACTCAAAAGGGTTCAGTCAGTGCCGTCCCCGGATCCCCGGAGGGCGGCATTGTATATTTCGTTTCTTGAAAGTCCTGTCTCCGCCGCGGCCGCTCTGGACGCCTCCTTGAGGCGCATCCCCTGAGCACGCAGTGCTTCGACGCGGGCAAGGGCGTCTTCCATCGTCGCCTTCGGCGTCTCCGGCTCGGCGCCCGCTATGATCAGAACGAATTCGCCTCTCGGCGCCGCTTCGGTATAGCGCGCGAGCGCGCCTGAAAGGGAAGTGCGGACGATCTCTTCGTTGAGCTTGGTCATCTCGCGCGCAATGCACAGCGCGCGGTCGCCCCAGGCTTCCAGCATATCCTGCAGAGTGCCGACGAGCTTGTGCGGGGCTTCGTAAAATATCATCGTGCGGCGTTCGCCTTTGAGCTCTTCGAGCCTCTCGCGGCGGCTCTTGCCGGCGACGGAGAGAAAGCCCTCGAAGGTGAAGCGGCCCGTCGGCATACCCGATGCGGCGAGCGCGGTTATCGCTGCGCAGGGGCCCGGGATGGAAACGACTTCGACGCCGCTTTCGGCGGCAAGGCGCACGAGATCCTCGCCGGGGTCGCTTATGGCGGGAGTCCCGGCGTCGGTGACGAGGGCGCAGCTTTCGCCCGCGAGCAGCCTTTCGAGTATGCGGACGCCGCCGCCCGCCTTGTTGTGCTCGTGATAGCTGAGCATGGGCTTTTTTATCTCAAGGTGATTGAGAAGCTTTATGCTGACTCTGGTATCCTCTGCGGCGATGAAATCGACGGAAGCGAGAGTTTCGGCCTGACGTCTGCTTATATCGCCGAGATTGCCGAGCGGGGTCGGCACAAGGTAAAGAGTTCCTGCCATTTTTTCCTCCGATGGGTCATTTTATCAGTAAGGGCTTTTCCATCCTCAGCCCGGGAGCCGCGCCGCGCACGCCCTCGACGAGAACGAGGGATGGGGCGGCCTCGTAGGACGCCGCGCAAAGCTGCAGCCGCTTCGGCTCGATCCCGCAGGCGGACATGGCGCAGAAAAGCTCGCTCAGGCGCTCCGGCCTGTATACGAGGCAGAGCTTCCCGCGGTTTTTCAGCATATACGCCGCCGCCTCGCATAGCTCGCGCAGCGAGAGAAAGGCCTCGGCTCTCGTAGCGTTTTCAAAAGCTTCCCGCGGGGCCTTCCCGCGCCCGGGGACGAAGTACGGCGGATTGGAGACGAACAGATCGAAGGAGCCTGCCTCAAAAAGAATGCGGTATTCGCGCAGATCCCCGCAGACGACCTTGCCGGACATGCCGTTGAGCGCAAGGTTTTCCCGGCAGAGCGCGGCGGCGTCTTCCGATATATCTATCGAGACCGCCTCTGCCTCCGGTACGCGCGCGAGCAGCATGAGGGTTATGATCCCGCCTCCGCAGCCTGCGTCGCAAAAGCGCCTGAGCCTGCCGGTGCGCACGAAACCGGCCGGCAGCATGGAATCCGCTCCCGGCTTGAAAACGCCCTCCGCGTGCTTATAGAGAGGTCCGCCCTTATATATCGCCTCGGCCAAAACGCGCCTCCGATCGGTATTGCGGAAATGATTTCCGGATATAAAGATAAAAGTTCGGAAAAAGCTCCGAACTTTTACCTCTTAAGCTGTACCTTATTCGGCGGAAGCCGCTCCGACGGGGCAGTTGGCCTCGCAGGTGCCGCACTCGACGCAGGCGTCGGCGTCGATGACGTACTGGCCGGCTTCTTCCTTGATGCAGTCGACGGGGCAGTTAGCCTGGCAGGCGCCGCACTGTACGCATGTCTCGGGATTGATCTTGTAAGCCACTGTTGATAACCTCCGTATGTTTATTTGCAGATAAATGATAACATACTTTTCATGATTTGCAAATGAAATATTATTTACTTAGTGTAAATTTTCGTCAGTTTTCACGCGGTTTCTCGCCCTTTCAGCCCTATACTGAAAGTTGATATCAAAAAAGTACGATAAAAATCGGCGTGAAGGGAGCGGGATACGGATTGAAAAAAGCGGAAAAACTGACGGCTGCCGCACGGAAAGCTCTCTGCGAGGCGTTCTCTTTCGCAGCTGAGCTCGGCTCCTCCTGCGTCGGCAGCAAATAATTTTACTTATATTATAGCTTGTTGTTCGCAATACGTTAAATCTTATAATTATAATCTAAATATATTATATCATAAATATCAAGAGCATGAAATGGAAAACAGAATTCATTCCAGTGCCATTATAAATGAAAGTGGAAATATAACTAAATTAATAGAATCATGCATTGATGGATATCTAAGGATCTGGAATTTTCATGAATGCATATTATTAAAAAGAATTAAAGTTGAAACTGGAACAATAAAAGGTATTTGTTTATGGGACGATAATCATATACTTATTGGGTGTGATGATAAGTCTATTAAAGTAGTAGATATTAATAATGAAAATACTATTAAAGTTTTATTTGGACATCAAAAAATAGTTTGTTGTATTAAAACAATAAATCATGATAAATATGGAAAATGCATAGTTTCTAAAGGATGGGGGGATGATGTAATTAAATTATGGATAAACAATGAAATAAATTAAAACTTGTTTAATATAAAATTTAATATTTAATTATTAA
>JAFWVB010000143.1 GCA_017518445.1 Oscillospiraceae bacterium
AGCTTTTCCTTGCTCGAAAAAACTATCCCCCCAAGCTTCCGCCTGTCAAGATGAAGCACCTCGTCAAAGCAAGCAGGGAAGTGCTGTGCCAGCACCTTGCAGCAGGGCTTCTGCTTTTCGAGCAGCTTCTTCTTTCTCGTGATGTCGCCGCCGTAGCACTTGGCGAGCACGTCCTTGCGCATAGCCTTGACCGTTTCGCGGGCAATTATCTTACCGCCTATCGCCGCCTGTATCGGCACCTCGAAAAGCTGGCGCGGGATATTCTCCTTGAGCTTTTCACATAGCTTTCGCGCACGCGCGTAAGCCTTGTCCCTGTGCGCGATAAAGCTCAGCGCGTCCACCTGATCGCCGTTTAAAAGCAGATCGACCTTGACAAGCTCGCTTGGCTTGTACTCCGAAAATTCATAATCGAGCGAGGCGTACCCCTTCGTTTTCGCCTTGAGCGTATCGAAAAAGTCATAGATTATCTCGTTGAGCGGCATATCGTAATGAAGCTCGACAAGCCGCGAATCGAGGTACGACATGTTTTTGTATTCGCCGCGCCTGTCTTGACATAAAGGCATAATATTTCCGACAAATTCCTGCGGAGTGATTATGGATACCTTTACATACGGCTCGCGCGACTCCGCGATAAGGTTCTGGTTCGGATAGTTGTGCGGATTGTCGACATACACCGTCGAACCGTCCTCTTTCTCTATCTCATATATGACGCTCGGCAGAGTCGTCACGAGATCGAGATTGAATTCCCTCTCTATACGCTCCTGTATTATCTCCATGTGTAGCATTCCGAGAAATCCGCACCGGAAACCGAAACCCAGCGCAATGGAGCTCTCCGGCTCGAACGACAGGCTCGCGTCGTTGAGCTTTAATTTTTCGAGCGAGTCGCGCAGATCGGGATATTTTGATCCGTCCTCGGTGTAAATGCCGCAGTAGACCATCGGATTTGCCGGACGGTAGCCGGGCAGGGCTTCAGCGGCGGGGGAAAGCTGTCCCGTTACGGTGTCGCCGACGCGCGTGTCCTGAACGTCCTTTATGCTCGCGGTGAAATAGCCGACGTCGCCCGAGCGAAGCGATGCGCACGGCTCAAGCCCGAGCGGGCGCATGTGTCCGACCTCGACGACCTTGTAAGACGCGCCCGACGCCATCATTTTTATCTCCATGTCGGGCTTTATTTCGCCGTCCACGAGACGGATATACACGATGACGCCGCGATAACTGTCATACTGGCTGTCGAAAATAAGCGCCTTGAGCGGAGCGGATGCGCTCCCGGACGGGGCGGGGATATTTTTGACTATGCTCTCGAGCACCGCCTCTATATTTATGCCCATCTTCGCGCTGATCTCCGGCGCGTCCATAGCGGGAAGACCGATAACGTCCTCTATCTCCGCCTTTACGCGCTTCGGGTCCGCCGCCGGAAGGTCTATCTTATTTACGACGGGCAGTATCTCTAAATTGTTGTCAAGCGCGAGATAAGTGTTGGCAAGCGTCTGCGCCTCTATCCCCTGCGCCGCGTCGACGACGAGTACCGCCCCCTCGCACGCCGCGAGCGAGCGCGAGACCTCGTAATTGAAATCGACGTGTCCCGGCGTGTCGATGAGGTTGAGCGTATATTTCTCCCCGTCCCGCGCCGTGTAATCGAGCCCGACCGCTCGCGCCTTTATAGTAATACCTCGCTCACGCTCAAGCTCCATATTGTCCAGAAGCTGGCTCGACATATCGCGCTGCTCGACCGCGCCGCATATCTCGATAAAGCGGTCTGAAAGCGTGCTCTTGCCGTGGTCGATGTGAGCGATTATTGAAAAATTCCTGATCCTTGACTGATCTATCATATATCGTTACCTCTATCTCCGATCGCATATCCATTTACCGCCGCGTCCTCGCGTTTTAGCCAGTCGATAAGCATTCCGTATGCGGACGGGAAGTTCTGCTTTATGCTGTCGGCATAGTCGTCCAGCAGCTTTTTCTCCCCTTCATGGGCCATGTCGGCAAGGCGGCTCTCAATGCTTTTTTCCGCAGCCTCGCACATGACCCTGAATTTATAGTGGGGTACGGTGACAAGCGCTTTGAAATCCTCATCCGAATCGAGACGCATAAACCGGAAAAGATTGTACGCCGCCGCGCTGAAGTATTCGAACGCCTTATCAGCCGCGTTGTTGCCGTAAACGCTTATAAGCATATTCATTATTACGGTTATCGCGTTTATGAGGCTGTACATATTGCCGTTTATCCAGAGGTCGGCAAGCTCGCTCCCGTCGCCGCTCGAAACAGACGCGCCGGCGAGCATCGGGTTTTCCTTGACCGCCGTCCTGCCGAGCATATAATCCGCGGATACGCCGTAATACTCGCTCGCCCTTACGACAAAATCGAGCCTCGGCTCCCGAAGTCCGTTTTCATAGTGCGACAAGAGCGCCTGTGAAATGGATAGATCCGCCGCGACCTTTCGCTGGCTGTAACGGTTTTCGCGACGAAGATAGGCGAAAACAGTTGAAAAACCCATATATACTCCTCCCGTTTTGTGATTACAGTTTGTATATTATATATTTTTTTGCTGAATTTGTAAATAGTCACATCACATACTTGCACATATTTGAAAAAAGTGGTAAATTAAACTTACTAATGCGATTTTACCGCCGCATATCTTAATAAGCATTTTATGGGAGGTTTTTTTATGTTCCAGCTTCTGATCGACAAGCTCAAGGCAAATCCGAAAAAAATCGTATTCACAGAGGGCACCGACCCGCGCATTCTTGAGGCGGCATCGCGCCTTCTCACCGAAAAAATCATGACGCCGATCCTCGTCGGAAAGGTCAGCGATGTTAAAGCCGCCGCCGAAAAATGCGGCTATGACATCAGCGGCGCCGAGATCATAGATCCGGACGAATTTGAGAGACTCGGCGAGATGGTTGACGCTTTCTGCGAGCTGCGAAAGAGCAAGGGCATCACGCCGGAGGAGGCGCGCAAGACGCTCAGTCAGGGAAATTATTTCGGCACGATGCTCGTAAAGATCGGCTACGCCGACGCGCTTCTCGGCGGCGCGACATATTCCACCGCCGACACCGTTCGCCCCGCGCTCCAGATAATCAAGACAAAGCCCGGAAACAACATAGTCTCCTCCTGCTTTATCCTCGTCAGACCGCGAGATAACGGCGAAAACGAGATCATCGCCATGGGCGACTGCGCGATAAACATAAAGCCCACCGAGGACGAGCTTGTTGAGATCGCGACCGAGACAGAGGCGTGCGCGAGGATCTTCGGAATCGATCCGAAGGTCGCGTTTTTGAGCTATTCGACGCTCGGCTCCGGCAAAGGCGAGGACGTCGATAAAATGCGAAACGCCTGCGCGAAGTGCAAGGCGGCTAATCCGAATATGGTCGTGGACGGCGAATTTCAGTTCGACGCCGCCGTTGACTCCCGCGTTGCGGACACGAAGTGCCCCGGAAACCCCGTCGCGGGCAAGGCGAACACCTTTATCTTCCCCGACATAAACGCCGGAAACATCGGCTATAAGATCGCCCAGCGGCTCGGCGGCTTCGACGCCTACGGTCCGATACTGCTCGGGCTCAACGCCCCGATAAACGACCTGTCGCGCGGCTGCAACGGGCTTGAGGTCTACTGCATGGCGATAATAACCGCCGCGCTTGCGTAAAAAACGTCACAGCCCTTCTGGACAAAAATAAAGAGGGAGGCGCATGCCTCCCTCTTTTATTGCTTTTTTCTTACTTCGAGATAATGTTCAGCACAAGCGTGAGTATAACGAACACAGCCGCAACCCACTTTGTAGCCTTTGCGAGCTTAGAGTCCAGAGACTTAGCCTTGTTCTTTGACATAAAGGTGTCCGCGCCGCCGGCGATAGCGCCGGACAGACCGGCACTTTTTCCGGACTGAAGCATAACTATGGCAACGAGTATGACGCATATAATAAGCTGAACAATGGTAATAGCTAAATGCAAGCTAATCAATTCCTTTCAATAATACTTCCTGCGCGATATACATCTCAAATTCACGCATAGGGTATAATAACACACCCCGCGCCCTTTTGCAAGTGTTTTTTTGCATTTTCACGTGCATATTTGCAATTTTTTCGAAAATGCATTACAATGCTATCATAAAAAGCCTGCAAATACGGAGGTCCAATATGTATTTTGACACGCACGCCCACTATGACGACGAGGCGTTCGACCTCGACCGCGACGCGGTTTTATCCTCGCTTCCGGAAAACGGGGTCGGGCTCGCTTTAAATCCCGCGAGCAATATGGCGTCCTCGCGGCTCTGCGTGGAGCTTTCGGAAAAATATCCGTTTTTGTACGCCGCCGTCGGCGTCCATCCGCATGACGCGAAGGAGATGACGGACGGCTCGCTCGATGAGCTTCGCGCGCTCGCGTCAAATGAAAAGGTCGTCGCCATAGGCGAGATCGGGCTCGATTACCATTACGATTTTTCGCCGCGCGACGTGCAGCGCGCGCGCTTTCGAGAGCAGCTCGAGCTCGCGCGGGAGCTGTGTCTGCCCGCTATCATACACGAGCGCGAGGCGTGCGAGGACTGCCTCAAGATCGTCTCCGACTTCCCCGATGTGCGCGGCGTTTTTCACTGCTTTTCGGGGAGCTGGGAGACGGCTGAAATAATTCTGAAGCAGGGCTGGTACCTGTCCTTCACCGGCGTGATAACGTTCAAAAACGCTCGCCGAAGCCATGAGGTCATTGAAAATATGCCGCTCGACCGGCTGATGATAGAAACGGACTCCCCGTATCTCGCGCCCGTGCCGCACAGGGGCGAGCGCAACACTTCGCTGAATCTGCCTCATATCGCCGAAAAAATCGCGGAGCTTCGCGGGCTGACAGTCGATGAGGTCGCCGCGCTCACGCTTGAAAACGGCAGGTGGTTTTTCGGTATCGTATAAAACCCGCGTCTCCCGCTGCGACGGTGTAAAGCAGGAATGCGAAATAAACTGGGAGGATTAGGAGTTGGCAGTTTTGAATAAGAAAAATATTATATTTATTACCCTTGTGCTGCTGCTTATTGTTATAGGCGGTATAACTATGTTTTTCACAATATTTCAATCTAACGAGGTTAAAGCTGTGCGTCTTGCAAGTGAACGCACAAGAGTTAACTTGGGCGAGTTTGGTGAAATAATAGATTTTAAGTATAGCCATAAACCGGGATATGCGACATATGTCGATTTACAAATAGAAATTGATAATGATAAAGTGGACGCAGCCGTTAAAGCTATAGAGGCTAATATGCGTCACATTGATCCCGATAATACCAGGGTATATGCCATGTTTGCCAAAATATGCGCTGATGAAAAGTTGGGGAGCTATGACAGCATAGAAAACTATGAAAGAGTAATGGAAGGGAAAAAAGTAAAAACAGTCCATGTGTGCGTAAGTATTGTTGAAATTGATGGAAAAACTTATCTATTTTATAGAGATTAGGAGATGACAAAGTTTAATAAAAATAAACAGGGCAGGAGAAATCTCCTGCCCTTAAAATGTTGGCGTCTACCTATTTTCCCAGACCGTCGCCAGCCAAGTATTGTCGGCACGAGTGAGCTTAACTTCCGTGTTCGGAATGGGAACGGGTGGACCCTCACCGTTATCAACACCAACTTCGTAATCGGCTTCCGCCGAATTACCGCTTATTAAGTTTGCCTTTGTATTTCCAACATCGACTCCCGTCAATGTGTACTCGCTTGGTACACCTTCAGGGACTCGAACCCTGGACACCCTGATTAAGAGTCAGGTGCTCTACCAGCTGAGCTAAAGGTGCGTATTTCCTAGCTCTGAGGTTCTCTCTTCTTCGGAACTTGCTCCTGCAGTCAGGTGCTCTTCCTGCCTCCCATAGGCTCTGTCTTCGCTTATACAAGCTCGCCAATCGCCTTGTTGCTGCCACTCATTTTTGCTTGCTTCTTCCGCCACCGGCGGCGCTCGCAAACGTCCCCAACTGAGCTAAAGGTGCGTATTTCCTAACTCGCGGGTTTATGCTGAGGTC
>JAFWVB010000013.1 GCA_017518445.1 Oscillospiraceae bacterium
GACGAATAACGGACAACATCCCGTGTACACCAACGAAAAGTAAACCTGATTATAGCGCGGCGCCACAGAAAAGCAGCAAACAAATAACGGACATCCGGCAAAATCCGGGCGTCCGTTTTTTTTTGCTGCCATACCGGATATTGATATGCGGCAACATGCAATGGTTGTGCAATGGATACATAAAAAGCCTGCTAAGGGAAACGTCAGGCTGCGCTGCCGACAATAAATAAATATTAAAAATTTTCGAAAACTACTTGACATATATTATTTAATAAGATATATTACTAATAAGGATATAATTCTATTTATAGAAAAGAGTGATATCTATGTTAAAGCGTAACACAATTCAGCGCGCTTTGGTTTTGAAAACCGTGCGAAAACTCAAATCCCATCCCACGGCAGAAGAGGTTTATACAGAAGTTGCAAAAGAGCATCCGACGATAAGCCGCGGCACAGTCTACAGGAACTTGAATCATTTGGCGTCAAGCGGCGAGATAAAAAGCAGAGAAATTCCCTGCGGTGCAAATTGTTACGACCATCGCTGCGATGACCATTACCACGCTAAGTGCCTTCGGTGCGGCAAGGTGTTTGATGTGGATATGGAATATATTCCCGATTTGGGAAAAAACATCAACGATACGCATGGCTTTGAATTCAGCGGCTACGACCTTGTTTTCAAGGGGGTCTGCGCCGAATGTAAAAAGAGAACCTGAAGCGGGCGTGTAAAACGGTCGTAAACAGGCGCAAATTATGGCGTTTATAAAGGCGTATGCGGGCGCACAATCCCGTAAATATATAATAAAGGAGTATGAACATGAGAAGTATTACAAAGATTGATCTGCAATACGCGCATCGTTTTTACGGCTTTAAGGGCGAGGCGCAATATCTGCACGGGCACACAGGCGTTCTCACCATCGAGGTAGAGGGATCCGTTAACACCGGCGTCAATATGGTTTTCCCATGCAATGAAATTCAGAAGACTGCGTGGGATGTTCTAAAGAATTTCGACCACGCGCTTATCCTCAGGGAGGATGATCCTCTCTTGCCGGCCGTGCTATCTGTATATGAGGAGCAGGGAATCAAGAACGGTCATCCGAACAACATCATGAAGGGCCCCGCGTTTAAGACGGAACTGGCTACCGCATATCCCGACTGCCGTCTTGTCGTAACGAAGGAGACCATGACCGTTGAAGGCATGATAAAGATCGTATATGAACTGCTTAAGGACAAGCTGAACATTGTGAAGCTGACCTTCTCCAGCGGTGTCAACATGGCGTCAGAATGCTACGAGCCGCGTCTGGAGGTAGACCGCTGCCCGTTGTGCGGCATCGCGTTGGATGAAAACGGTGTATGCCCCAAGTGTGGATACAAAAAGGGATAAACATACTTTATAAATATAATGTTTTTACAATATGTTTCTCCTTATAAAAGCGCAGCCGATTCAAAGATCGGCTGCGCTTTTTTGCTCCTTGTTTCCGTTCACTATAAGCGCCGCTGCGGAATAGAATGGAGAGAAATGCCGGCGGCAAGCATGGCGGAGCGGGAGGGGCTTATGAAAATTTCAGTTATCGGTGGAGATATGCGTCAGATAAGCATGGCGAGCGCGTTTCGCGGCGAAGGTCATACCGTGGATACATTCGCGCTCGGCGGCGAAGATGGCGAAGCGAAAAGCCTCGGCGCGGCGATAGAGGGCGCGGACTGCGTGATATTGCCTCTCCCGTGCGAAACGACCTCCGGAACGCTGAACGCGCCGCTCTCGGAGGAGAAGATATATTTTGACGACCTGTTCAAAATGGTAAAAAAGGGAGCTCTGGTATGCGCCGGAAAGGTCGGCGCGGCGGTGAAAAGCTCGGCTGAAGCGCACGGCGTAAGGCTAACTGACTACGCCGCGAGAGAGGAGTTTGCCGTGAATAACGCCATTTTGACGGCGGAGGGCGCGATCGAGGCGATACTCAGAGAACTGCCCGTGTCGCTTTGCTCGCTCTCATGTCTTGTGATAGGCTTCGGACGAATCGGAAAGATAATGGCGCACAGACTCCGCGCTCTTTCCGCGCGCGTGACAGTATCGGCGCGCAGGGAGGAGCATTTTGCGTGGGCGCGCGCCTTCGGATACGATGTTGCGGAAACAGGCAGCCTCGAAAACCTCCTCGGCACATACGACCTCATCGTGAACACCGTCCCGTCGCTTGTGCTCGATAAAAACAGGCTCTCCTTACTCAAAAAGGACTGCCTCTGCATAGATCTCGCCTCAAATCCCGGCGGCATCGATTTCAGCGCTGCGGCGGAGCTCGGCGTAAAGGCGATATGGGAGCTCGGACTGCCGGGGCGATGCGCGCCCGTATCCGCCGGCATTGTAATAAAGGATACCGTATGCAATGTTTTGAAGGAATGGGGAATAACTTAAAATGGGCAAACTCCGACTCGGGATCGCCATGTGCGGTTCCTACTGTACATACGATAAGGTGCTGAAGGTGATAGACGGTCTGTGCGAGAAATACGACGTCTCCGCTATAATGTCGGAAAACGCGGGCTCCACGGACAGCCGTTTCGGCCGCTCGGAGGATTTCAGAGAGCGCTTAAAGCTCGGCACGGGAAAAAACATAATTGACACTATAAGCCTCGCGGAGCCGATAGGTCCGAAAGAGCTTTTGGATATACTTCTGATAATGCCGTGCACGGGCAACACCGTCGCGAAGCTCGCGAACGGCATAACGGACACGGCGGTGACGATGGCGGCGAAGGCGCATCTCCGAAACGAGCGCCCCGTGGTGCTCGCGGTGGCGACGAACGACGGGCTCTCGGGGAACGCCGCGAATATCGGTTCGCTTCTGAACAGGCGGAACATCTATTTTGTGCCGTTTTATCAGGACGATCCGGTGAAAAAGCCGCGCTCGCTGATGGCGGATTTCGAGCTCGCCTCCGATGCGATAGACGCGGCGATGGAGGGCAGACAGCTTCAGCCGATAATAACGGTAAAATAACATACGCGGTCGGGGGACGACATCGCCTCCGACCGCTTTTTAACGCCGCACGGCGCGGCAAAAATCGTACGAGCCTCTGCCCCAACGGGGCGGCGGTTTTTATATCAAAACGAAAACTAACAGGTGACAACCATGCGGAGTATGTGATAAAATATATAAATACAAGACTAACATCTTCTAAAAAATACTGACAGCGAGAGAAAGCCATGAAAACGAAAATAACAAGACTATTGACATTCATTATCGCCATCGCCGTAGTGGCGGCGATTTTGCCGTCGGCGTCCGCGGCGGACAGCCCGTATTACATAAAGGTAAACCGCGAAGCCTGCACCGTGACGGTTTACGGCAAGGATGATTCGGGAAATTACTCTGTACCCGTGCGTGCCATGATCTGCTCCGTCGGGCGAGAGGGTCACAGAACGCCGCTCGGCACATACAAGACAACGAGCAACAGAAAAGAGTGGTGCTATATGGTCGACGGCAGCTACGGTCAGTACTCCGTACAGTTCAACGGAAATATCCTGTTCCATTCGGTGTGCTATCGCCGCGCTGACCCCGCGACCTTGATGACCTATGAGTACAACGATCTCGGCGGACCCGCGTCGCTCGGATGCGTCCGCCTTCAGGTAGAGGACGCAAAATGGGTATACGATAACTGTCCGGCGGGAACAAAGGTTACGGTGTATGAGGACTCCGATCCCGGACCATTGGGAAAGCCGGCAAAGCGCGTCGATTATATCACGCCGGAGATGGACAACGGCTGGGAGCCGACCGATCCGCGACCGGAAAATCCGTGGTCGGCGTTTTTCGTGAACTCGTTATATATCGACTCACACGAGATTAGCCTTACGGCGGGCGATAGTAAGCAGCTTCAAGCATACGTGGACGCTTACGGTTTCGCGCCGAAAATAACATGGTCAAGTGACATGCCCTCGGTCGCGACCGTGACTGCATCGGGAAAGGTAGTCGCGCACAGCGCCGGCGTCGCGTGGATAATCGCACGCTGCGGTGCGATAGAGGACGTCTGCACGGTTACAGTGACGGGCGAGCTTCTGCCGTTTGACGACGCGGAGGCGGGCGCATGGTATTACGAAGATTTGCGCTATGTGAACGAGCGCGGGATAATGATAGGCACGGGCTACAGGACATTTTCGCCGTCCGGAACGGTGAGCTTCGCGCAGGCGGTACAGACTATGTACAATCTTGAAAACGCGCGCACATACGAAGAGCCGACAGCGGCGGGCGATAAACCGTGGTATTCAGACGCGCTCGCGTGGGCACATGAGATCGGCATAACTGACGGCATGGAGGCTCTTATGCGCGATCCAAATCAAGTGATGGAGCGGCAGACGTTGATGGTACTGCTCTACAGATATGAGGCGCTGAAAAACGGCGCATCGTACGTTGAACCGACATATTCCGACACGCTCGCCGCTTTTTCCGACGCCGGAGCGGTCACGGACTTCGCCCGCGAAAGCGTGTGCTGGGCGATAGAGCGAGGGCTGCTCCGCGGAACTGGCGGCGGAAAGCTGTCGGCGGAAACCTCACTGACACGCGCGCAGTGGGCGGCGATACTTCACCGCTGGCTCGAATGACTTCACACATCTTTTCTGATATTGAGAGGGGAGTGACATACCTGTGAAAACCGCTCTTGTCACCGGCGCGTCGCGCGGCATAGGACGCGCCTGCGCCGAAAAGCTCGCGAAGGACGGATACCGCGTCATTGTGAATTATGTAAACTCATCAGACAAGGCGTGTGCCGTAGCGGAGGCGACCGGCGGTATCGCCGTGAGAGCCGACGTGTCCGACCCCTCGGCTGTCGCGGAGATGTTCCGCGGGGCGGGGGACATAGACGCGCTCGTCTGCTGCGCCGGAATTTCGGAGGAAGGGCTTTTCACCGATCTCACGCCCGACGACTGGCGCAGGATGTTCGCCGTGAACGTGGACGGCGTTTTCAACTGCTGCCGCGAGGCTGTGCCGGGAATGGTGCGTAAAAAGCGGGGCAGCATAGTGATCATCTCCTCTATATGGGGTATTACCGGCGCGTCGTGCGAGGTCGCGTATTCCGCGTCGAAGGCGGCGCTTATCGGCATGGCAAAGGCGCTCGCAAAGGAGCTGGGACCCTCCGGCGTGCGCGTAAACTGCGTCGCCCCCGGGGTCATCGACACCGATATGAACGCGCATCACAGCGCCGAAACGATGGCGGCTCTGCGCGACGACACGCCGCTCGGCGTGATCGGCACGCCGGAAGACGTCGCGGAGCTTGTGAGCTTTCTCGTTTCGGACAGGGCTTCGTTTATAACGGGGCAGGTGATCAGCCCGAACGGCGGCTTTCTGATTTAGAGATATAAAAAAAGGGGTAATCTATTATGTGGTTCTGGTTTGCGATAATCGCGCTTTTATGCTGGAGCGGCTCCGATCTGTTTTCAAAAATAGGCTGTTCGGACGCAAAGGACAAATACAGCCACCTCAAAATGGTCATGGCGGTCGGCGTCGTGATGGGACTGCACGCGGCGTATGAGATATTTATCGGCGGTGTCGAGATAAATATGCACGTGATACTGACGTATCTGCCCGTCTCGTGCCTCTACATCCTCTCGATGGCGATAGGGTATCTCGGGCTTAGGTATATCGAACTCTCGATATCGTCGCCTATCTGCAACAGCTCAGGCGCGATCGTCGCGATTTTGAGCATTGCACTTTACGGAATAAGCGACGATGTGCCCGCGACCGCGCTCATCGCCGTCGCGCTCGTATGTATCGGCGTGATTGCGCTCGGCGTGACCGAGGCGACGGAGGACGAGGAGCTTCGAAAGGCGAGGCAGGACGCTTCAAACCGCCATTACGCGAAAAGCTGGATCGCGATACTGATACCGATAATTTACTGCGTGCTCGACGCGCTCGGCACGTTCGCGGACAGCATCGTGCTCGAAACGCTGAATGAGGACTCCGCGAACGTCGCGTACGAGCTGACGTTTCTGTTTGTCGGCATCGTCTGCGCCGTCTACACGCTCGGCATAAAAAAACAGCGCCTTGTCCCGAAAATGGAGGGACCGAAGTATATCGGCGCGGTATTCGAGACTATAGGGCAGTTTTTCTATATCTACGCGCTCGCGGACACCGAGCACGTCGCGTTCACCGCGCCTATAATCTCGTCCTACTGCGTCGCGTCCGTGCTGTGGAGCAGGCTGTTTCTCAAGGAAAAGCTCTCCGCAAAGCACTATCTGTCGATAGCGATTGTCGTCGCGGGGATAGTTATACTCGGCATACTCGACATATAAAACAACTCGTTTTTATATATTCGCTCCGCCGGGGTAAATTTTCTGCCCATTCCATGCCTGTAGCGGAGCACTGTGTGCACCATAATTTTAATGGGGGACGCAAACTCTTTTTCTGCTTGTCCAGAAAAAGAGTAGGAAAAAGAGGACAAATAAGGGGAAGGGATTTCGATTTCCCTTCCCCTTATTGATCCCCAACCTTGAAACGACGGAAGAGAACTCTTTGTTCTCTTCCGA
>JAFWVB010000144.1 GCA_017518445.1 Oscillospiraceae bacterium
TAGGCGTTATTCGTCGCCGTCGGCGGGATTTTCGTCCTCGCATGAGCAGCTCTCGCCGCACGACTCATCGCAGCAGCATTCCTCGACGTCATCAGCTTTGTCGTCACCCGCGGACTTGATCTCCTCGATCTCGGCGCGCTTCGCCTCGATTATCTCCATTGAAATGGAAATCTCGCTCACCGCTTGGGCGACGTCCTCCTCCGGATCTTCCTTATACTTCTCGTAATAGATCCGTCCGATCTCCGCGTAGTTCTTTTTTACCCGCTCCTTTTCGGCGGCTATCTCCGCGGAGAGCTTTGCGATCTTTGCGGCGGCCTTTGTCTTATCAGCCGCCTTTTTTGCGAAAATAAGCGACTTATCGGCTACCTTACCGGCGATTTCAGACGCTTTTTCCCTGATTTCCTCAAAGCTTGTCATAATAAATACCTCCAATTCTTGTTTGATTTATTCTTCACTTTCGTTTTCCGTAAATACGGTTTCCGTGCTTTCTTCCTCTATTTTTTCGATTTCAGCCGTTTCGTTCTCTGCGGCGGGCATCTCGTTTTCCGCAATCTCTCGCTTCCTGTTAACATACAGATCTGTCGCGGGATCGTGGGAGATATTAAATCTGTTCACAAGCAGATATACAGCCGCCAGCACGAACAGTACCGCCGCCAAAAGCTGTGAGACGCGGATGCCGGTATTGAAAAGATACAGGCTGTCTGTCCGCAGACCCTCTATGAAAAATCTGCCGAAGCCGTACCAAGCGATATACATAGCTGCGATCTGCCCGTCATATCTCCTGCGCTTTTTAGACCAGAAATGCAGAATTATAAAGCCGATAAAATTCCAGAGTGATTCGTATAAAAAAGTCGGATGGACGAATATCGTCGCCCCGCCTTCGGGCGTCAGCCCCATGCGCCACGGCAGAGTCGTCTGTCTCCCGAACGCCTCTCGGTTTATGAAATTCCCCCATCTGCCCGCTATCTGTCCGATGATCACCGCAAGCGCGCCCAGATCGAGTAGATTTCCGAACGGTATCTTTTTACGGCGCGAAAAAATGAATATACCGAGTATGCCGAAAATTATACCGCCGTATATCGCAAGACCGCCCTCCCATATTTTGAATATGCCCGCGAGGTTTCCTCTGTACAGCGAAAAATTGAAAACAACATAATAAAGCCTTGCGCCGATTACACCGATCGGCACGGCATATAAAAGCAGGTCGTATATATTGTCCTCATTCATGCCGAACTGCGGCGCGCGCTTCACTATGTAAAGGGTGGCGAGTACAAGCCCCGTGAGGATTATAACGCCGTACCAGTGTACTTTCAATCCGAAAAGCGTAAAATATGTGCTCGGATTTATCGAAAAGCCCTCTCCGAATATCGGAAAACTGATTGATGCATCTGACATTATACCACCTGCCCCTTCTCCGGCGAGCGCACGACCGACATTGCGAAATTATCCGGCTTGAGATTTTCTCTTATGAACTCCGCAATATCCTCCGGCGTTACCGCCAGCGTCATCTCGACCGCGCGGAGCGCGTCATATCCGAAAAATCCGCCTCTCGTTATATTATAGCACATATTATCAAATGAATTCAATCCTCGAAGCTCGTCTCCCACAGCCGCCTTTTTGAGTCTCCCGAAAAGCGCATCGTCCACGCCCTCCGAAAGAATGCGGCGTATCTCCTTTTTCAGCTTCGCTTTCACAAGCTCCGGATCGCGGCTCTCCCCGCCTATAAGCGCCATAGAAGCGCCCGCAGTCACCTCGAAATCGGTCGAAAATTCGCCGTTTATATCACCGTCTGCATATAGCCTCGCGTAAAGCGGCGATGACTGCCCCGCAAGATATTCAAGCGCGAGCTCCGCCGTGACGCTCTGCTTCAGAAGCTCATCTCCGCGCTTTACGGACGGGACCTTTACCCCGATCAGAAACATCGGAAGCCCAACCTCCATCTCCGCCTCGATATACTTCGATACGGGCGATCTCGTCTCCGACGCGCCGTAATCGCGCTCCGGCGAGACGCTTACCGTTTTTGTAAGCACACGCTCCGCCATCTCAGCCACCGCGTCCGGCTCGATGTTTCCTATCACGCAAAGCGCCATATTAGACGGGTGATAGAACACCTTGTGGCACTTGTAAAGCGTATCCGCCGTTATCTCCCCTATGCTCTCTACCGTTCCGGCAACGGCGTTTTTTATCGGATTATCCTTATACAGACAATTCAACAGGTTGTGATATATGACAAAATCCGGACTGTCCTCGGTCATTTTTATTTCCTGCCCGATTATCCCGCGCTCTCTTGCGACGCTCTCCTCTGTAAAATACGGCTTTGATACAAAGCTCAGCAGCAGTTCGAGATTTTCACTCAAATGATCCGTACACTCAAAGAAATACGCCGTCATATCCGCGGACGTAAACGCATTTGCCGACGCGCCGTTTTTGCTGAAGCTCGTCAGCGCGTCGCCCTCCTTCATCTCAAACGTCTTATGCTCCAAAAAATGAGCTATACCCGCCGGCGTATCGCGCAATTCCGAGCCTATAATATATCTCGTATCAGCGCCGCCGTATCTCGTTGTGAAAAAAGCCATGCTCTTTCTGAAATCCGGCTTTTTGACGACGTATATCTGCAATCCGTTCGCGAGCCGCTCATGGTAAAGCTGCTCCCCGATGCGCTCGTAAATTTTACTTTTCATCGTTCCCCTCCTTATTTCCGGCGAGGAAATACACGGTATCGAGCTTTATGCCCGCCGCAACCTTTTTAACGTCATCTACCGTAACGAGCGACGCAAGCGCCGCCATATCGTCCGGCATGCACTTCATATCCGTCACCGTCTGGTCGAAGAAATACCCCTCCGCGGTAAGCTGATGGTCCATAACGGACGTATATGCGCTCACGACCGCCCTTCTCGCGCTGTCGATCTCCCACTCCTCGA
>JAFWVB010000145.1 GCA_017518445.1 Oscillospiraceae bacterium
GTTTCAATTAGGGGTTTCCAAAGGGGGAAGAAATCGGAATCTTCCCCCTTTGGCGCTTTCTTTTCGTCTATTTTCTTTTGCGTAAAAGAAAATGGACCCTGCGGAGCAATGAAAGAAAAACTTACCCTGCGGAGCGAAAATAAACCCATACGCCGTAACAAAACCATCGGGCAGATATATAAACGGTTCTTATTGAAAGAAGAATACAGATATGATATAATAATGTGTCACGTTATATAAATCGCGTAAAAATTATAAGTTTATTGAAGAAAGGATAACCCCCATGTATTTGAAGGCGCTGGAAATACAAGGCTTCAAATCGTTTCCGCAGAAAACGCGGCTCGCGTTTGAAAAGCCCGTCACCGCGATAGTGGGTCCTAACGGAAGCGGAAAATCGAATATCGCGGACGCCATCATGTGGGTGATGGGAGAGCAGTCGACGAAAAATCTGCGCGGCGGCAAGATGGAGGACGTCATTTTCGGCGGCACGCAGACGCGAAGCGCTCTCAATTTCGCGGAGGTGTCGCTGATACTCGACAACTCCGCGCACACGTTCGACGTCGAAAACTCCGAGGTCATGGTGACGCGCAGATATTACCGCTCCGGAGAGAGCGAGTATTATATAAACAAGCAGTCCGTCAGACTGCGCGACATAAACGAGCTGTTCATGGACACGGGTCTCGGACGCGAGGGATACAGCATAATCGGACAGGGGAAGATAGACTCGATACTCTCCGCCAAAAGCACCGACCGCCGCGAAATTTTTGAGGAGGCTGTCGGTATTTCGCGTTTTCGCCACCGCAAGGAGGAGTCGGAGAGAAAGCTCGACAAGGCGGAGGAAAACCTTCTGCGCATAAACGATAAAATAAGCGAGCTGGAGCTCCAGGTGGAGCCGCTCCGCGAGCAGTCCGAGGTCGCGAAAAAATATCTGATACTGCGTGACGAGCTGCGCGGGCTCGAGGTGTCGGTTTGGGTGGAGAACCTTGAGAAGCTGCAAAAGCAGAACGAGGAGCTTGTCGGCAGCTATGTCGACGCGCAGAACAGACTTACCGACGCGAGGGCGGAGCTTGAAAACCTATACGCCGAGAGCGAAAAGTTTTTCGACCGTATGCGGGAGCAGGACGCCGGAGCGGAGGCGATAAGAGGCGAGATCTCCGAGGCGGAGGGCAGATGCGGCTCGGAGGAGAGCGCGGTCGCCGTTTTGCGAAACGATCTCAAGAACAATATACAGAATATCGAGCGCATAAAGGGAGAGCTTCGGCAGCAGTCGGAGCGCGACGAGGGGATAGAGGCGCAGATAAAGGAAAAGACGGACAGGCTCTCCGCGATAGAGGGCGAAAAGGACGCACTCAAAATCAGGACGGAGGCGCTAATTAAAGAGACCGAGGAGATAGACGCCGAGGCGGGCTCCGCCGCCGAAAAGCTCGGAGAGCTTATAAAGGAGAAAAACGAGAATTCCGCCGAGGGCGCGAGAGAGCAGGCGCGGCTCGCGTCGATCTCAAGCGCGATGCAGGAGGCGGAGGACAGGAGCGCTAAGCTCATCGCTGACCTAAACGACGCGGAGGGCAGATTAAAGGACGCGCAGCGGCAGGCGGAGCAGAGCAGAGAGGAACTCAAGGAAGCGGGAGACAGAGCGCAGGGGCTCAAAAATATAATAGACGGCTATAAGCTGCGGCTCGAGTCAAAGCGTAAAAAGCTCAAATCGGCGGAGGATGAGAAGGTCAAAACCGCGATGGAGCTCGACGCGGTGCGGTCGCGGATAGCGCTGCTCACCGAGATGGAAAAGGAGTACGCGGGCTATTCAAAGGCCGTAAAGACCGTTATGCAGGAGTCCGCCCGCGGCACATTGAGAAATATACACGGTCCCGTTGCGGAGCTTCTTAAAACAGAGGATAAATACGCGCTCGCCATAGAGACGGCGCTCGGCGGAGCGGCGCAGAACATAATCGTCGGCACGGAAAATGACGGCAAGGCGGCGATAAGCATGCTCAAGCGCAGAGATGCGGGCAGGGCGACGTTTTTGCCTTTATCGACGATACGCGGCGCGAAGCTAAACGAACGCGGACTTTCGGACGAGGACGGCTTTGAGGGCGTCGCTTCGGAGCTTGTGAAATACGACGAAAAATTTTCGGAGATATATTTGAGCTTGCTCGGCAGAGTCGTGATAGCGGACGAGCTGGACAGCGCTATAAGGATCGCGAAGAAGTATTCGAACAGATTTCGCGTCGTCACGCTCGACGGACAGGTTATAAACGCGGGCGGCTCGATGACGGGCGGTTCGGCGTCGAAAAACGCCGGCATACTGTCGCGTGCCAATGAGCTTGAAAAGCTGTCAAAACGCGAAAAAGAGGTCGCGGAAAACGCCGCGAGGGCGGCGGAGATGTGCCAAAATTTACAGCGCGAGGTCGCGGGTGAGGAGTACGAGCTATCGGTCAGCGAGGACGAGCTGCGCTCGTTCGAGGACACCGTATTGAAGCTCGAGACGGCTTGCGAGCACAGCGCGGTGCTTATTAAGGCGATAACGGACAGCGCGGAGGCGCTTCGCGCGGAGAAGGAGTCGATAGAGGCATCCGCGACGAAAAATGCGCTTGAGATAAAGGCGATAAGGGCGCGCATGAACGAGCTTTATCACGACGGCGAGAGGCTCGACATGAAGATAGAGCGGGCGACCGCCGGAAACGACGCGATAGCCGCGAAAAAGCAGACGCTGCTCGACGGTATATACGAGATACGGGCGGAGGAGGCTTCGCTCGACGCGGAGCGCGAAGCGGTGGAAAAGACAGTCGGAGAGCTCGAAAAACTGCGGCTCGACCTCACCGGAGGAAAGGAGCGGCAGGAGGGCGTCATATCCGATTACGAGAAGCGCAATTTGGAGCTGCGCTCGGAGATAGAGGCAAAGACGCGGAATATCGGCGCGATAGAAAAGGAGATAGCCGGACTGCGTGAAAAGCTCGGCAAAAAGACCGAGGAGAAATTAGAGCTTGAGGCACAGCGCACGCGCCACGACAAGCTCACACAGGAGAAAAACGCGGCGCTGTTGGAGCTTGAGCGAGAGAGCGCGCGTATAGAGCAGAAAAAGACCGCGGCGGAGATGGAGGAAAGCCAGATAGTCGAAAAGCTCTGGGATACCTATGAATTGAGCCGAAGCTCAGCGATGCAGGTCAGAATGGAGATTGAGAGCCACACCGCGGCTGTACGGCGCATAGGGGAATTAAAACGCGAGATAGGAAAGCTCGGCACGCCTAATATCGGCGCGATAGACGAGTTTGAGCGCGTGAACACGCGCTACACCTTCCTCGCGGAGCAGCGTGACGACATCGAGAAGTCGAGAAGCGAGCTGCTTGGCATAATAGGCGACATAACCGGCGAGATGTGCGAGATATTCACCGACGGGCTGAAGCATATCAACGAGAGCTTCAAGGAGACGTTTACGGAGCTTTTCGGCGGCGGCAGGGCGGATCTGGAGCTTGAGGATCCGGAAAACGTGCTTGAAAGCGGCATAGAGATAAAGGTCCAGCCGCCGGGCAAGTCGCTCAAGACGATAACGCTGCTCTCCGGAGGTGAAAAGGCGTTCGTCGCGATCGCGCTTTACTTCGCGATACTTAAAATAAAGCCTACGCCGTTCGTCGTTATGGATGAGATAGAGGCGGCGCTCGACGAGGCGAACGTGACGCGGTATGCGTCGTATATGCGAAGACTCTCCGGCAACACGCAGTTTGTTATCATCACGCACCGCCGCAACACGATGGAGGAGGCGGACGTTCTTTACGGAGTGACGATGCAGGAGCAGGGCGTTTCGCAGATACTAAACGTCGATCTCGACGAGGCGGAAAAGACGATAGGAAAAAGCGGCGATTAAATCGAAAGGTACTGGAAATGGGTTTTTTTGACAAAATCAAGGACGGTCTTTCAAAGACCAAAAAGAACGTAACAAATCAGTTAAACGGCATGATAGCGTCCTTCACGGGCGAAAACGAGGGGTTTTTTGAGGAGCTTGAGGAGACGCTAATCATGGCGGATATCGGCGTGGAAACGGCGATGAAGGCGGTCGAGAGACTGCGCGAGGTGACGAGACGCGAGGGCTACAGAAGCGGGGGCGCCATAAAAGCGGCGCTTTCTGATATACTCACGGAGATAATCGACATAGACGACGCGCATCTGCGACTGGATACGAAGCCGTCTGTGATACTTGTGATAGGCGTAAACGGCGTCGGCAAGACGACGACGATAGGAAAACTCGCCATGAGATTCAAAGGCGAGGGCAAAAAGGTGCTGCTGTGCGCGGGCGACACGTTCAGGGCGGCTGCGGCGGAGCAGCTCACCGTCTGGGCGGACAGAGCGGGCTGTGATATAGTCAGGCATGAGGAGGGCTCCGACCCGGCGGCTGTCGTGTTCGACGGCATAGCCGCCGCGAGAGCGAGGGGCTGCGACGTCGTTATCTGCGATACGGCGGGCAGGCTCCACAATAAATCGAACCTCATGAACGAGCTGAATAAAATAAGCCGCATAATCGACCGCGAGCTGCCGGGCGCGGACAGGGAAAATCTGCTCGTCATAGACGCTACGACGGGGCAGAACGGTCTGCAGCAGGCAAAGCAGTTCAAGGAATACGCGGGGCTTACGGGCATTGTGCTGACAAAGCTCGACGGTACTGCGCGCGGCGGCATCGTGTTCGCGATCGCGGATAATCTCGGCGTACCGGTGAAGTTTATCGGCGTGGGCGAGCAGGCGGACGATCTGCTCTCGTTCGAGCCGAGACAGTTTGTGGACGCACTGCTTGAATAGAGGTACAATAGATATGCGAATTATACTTGCAAGCAACAACAAGGGAAAGCTGCGGGAGCTCAAGGAGATGCTGTCGGAGCTGGATATAGAGGTCATGTCGCAGGCGGAGGCGGGGCTAGACCTCGATGTGGAGGAGACAGGCTCGACCTTTGCGGAAAACGCGCTTTTAAAGGCGCGGGCTGCGTGCGAGGCATCGGGAGGCGCCGCGGTAGGCGACGATTCGGGGCTTATGGTGGACGCGCTCGGCGGAGAGCCGGGAATCTACTCCGCGAGATACGGCGGAGGACTCAGCGACGAGGGAAAATGTAAACTTCTTTTGAACAATCTCAAATCGGTGAAACAAAGAGACGCAAAATTCGTCTCATCAATAGCATGTGTATTTCCGACGGGCGAGGTGATCACCGCGGAGGGCGAGTGCCGCGGCGAGATAAGCCTTGAAATGCGCGGCGAAAACGGCTTCGGCTACGATCCGATATTTTATATAAGAGAGCTCGGACGGACGATGGCGGAATTGTCCGCGGAGGAGAAAAACGCCATATCACACCGCGGGAGAGCGCTCGCGGTATTCAAGGAGAAATTAAAAAGATTTACGGAGGAAATCGGATAAATGCTGACAAGCAAGCAGCGCGCGCAGTTAAAGGGCATGGCTTCGGTCATGGACACGATAATAATGATAGGCAAGGGCGGGATAACGGAAAACGTCGTTTCGCAGACGGGCGACGCGCTTGAGGCGCGAGAGCTAATAAAGGGCAAGGTGCTTGAAAATTCGATGCTTACGGCGCGCGAGGCATGCGCCTGCCTTGCGGAAAAATGCGGGGCGGAGCCGGTGCAGGTTATCGGCTCGAAATTCGTGATTTACAGAGAGAGCCGCAGTATTGACAAAGAAAAGCGTATAAAGCTCGTAAAATAATTTTCGGGAAAGTGATTTGATTTGAAGATCGGCATTTTCGGCGGCACGTTCGATCCGCCGCATTTGGGACATGTGAGCGCCGCCGCCGCGGCGTGGGCGGAGCTTGGGCTTGAAAGACTCATAATCATCCCGAACACCGTGCCGCCGCACAAGGAGCTTGCGGAAAATTCTCCGCCGCCGGAGGCGCGGCTCGACATGACGCGGGCGGCATTCGGAAAGATAGGCGGCGCGGTCGAGGTGTCCGATATTGAGCTCAAGCGCGACGGAAAAAGCTACACCGTCGATACGCTCGCGGAGATACGAGAGCTGTATCCCCACGACGAGATAATACTTCTCATGGGGACGGATATGTTCCTGTCGCTCGAATCGTGGCGGTCGTTTGAGGAGATAATGAAAACAGTCACGCTCGGCGTTTTTAAGAGGTCGGACGGACAGGAGGACGCAATATCGGAGGCAAGGGACAGATTTTCGGCAAAGTACGGCGCGAAAACCGTTACCGTGAAAAACGACCCGATAGACGTATCCTCGTCGGAGATACGCGCGGCGCTTCCGGATCGCGGCGGCGCGGCGTGGATAGACGGGGAGGTTTACGGGTACATCATAAGGCATTCGCTTTACGGCTCGAAGCCTGATTTTGACTGGCTGCGCGTAAAGGCGTGCGAAATGCTAGACCCCAAGCGCACAAGGCACGTTGCGGGATGCGAGATGGAGGCAGTAAAGCTCGCGCGGCGCTGGGGGGAGGATGAGAGCGCGGCGCGCGAGGCGGCGATAATGCACGACTGCACAAAAAGCCTCGGACTTGAGGAGCAGTTGCGGCTGTGCGAAAAATATGATATTATAACGGATAGCGTTGAGAGAGGGGACGCAAAGCTCCTGCATTCAAAGACCGGCGCCTGCATCGCAAAGTGCGAATTCGGCGTTTCGGACGAGGCGTGCGCCGCGATACGTTGGCACACGACGGGAAAAGCGGATATGAGCACGCTTGAAAAGATAATTTATCTTGCGGATTACATAGAGCCGTCGAGAGCTTTTGACGGGCTTGAGGAACTCCGAAGGCTCGCGTATGAGGACATTGACGCGGCTATGCTGATGGGGCTTCAAATGAGCCTCGAGGACATGAGGGACAGAGGGATAGTTCCGCACAAAAATTCAAAGGACGCCATTAAATGGCTTGCGAAACGGGAAGGATAAAGGTAGATTTCAGATATGAAGCTGTTTGGGAATAATAATTCATCAAAGCATAATGCCTCGCGCTCTTCGGGCGCAAGGAGCGGAAAAACCGCCGGAAACGGATATTCAAAGGCGGAGGCGGAGGCGTACGCCCGAAAAATGGACAGCCGAAACCGCGCAAACGGTAATGATGGGCGAGGAGGCTCGAAAAAAAGAGCCGGCGGCAAGAAAAAGCGCCGCTCCGGAAAGGTCATACTCATAATTTTCGCCCTGCTTGCGGTGATCTTCGTCGCGTTTGCGGTATGGTGGAAGGGTAATGTCAAGCCGCCGGAAGTAACGAAGCAAAAGAATAATCCGAAGGCGGAACTCGTAAAGCACGGCACAACGGAAAAAGACGACGGTGACTCGACCGTGCCTGATGGTATGGAGAAAACGGAGAGCGACCGAAGAGAGGGCGTATATACGTTCCTCGTGCTCGGCATGGACGACGGAAACGGCAACACCGACACGATAATGGCGGTTACGTTCGACACCGTGAATTATACGATGGATATTGCGAGCATACCGCGCGATACGCTCGTAAACGTGCCGTGGTCGGTAAAAAAGGCGAACACGCTCTACGCCAACTATGAAAAGGAGGGTGTAAGGGCTGCGTTTGCGGATATTCTCGGATATGAGACGGATTTCTATGTAGTAGCAGATATAAAGGCGTTCGTTGTGCTGATAAACGAGATCGGCGGCGTGGATTACGACGTGCCGGTCAATATGAACTATGACGACCCGTATCAGAATTTGTCGATACACCTGTCAAAAGGCATGCAGCACCTCACGGGAGAGCAGGCGATAGGCGTCATGCGCTACCGGAAGGGCTATGCGAACGCGGATATAGGACGCATAGGCACACAGCAGGATTTCCTTAAGACAGTCGCACAGCAGATAATGGCGAATAAGGACAAGCTCAGCATTTCGACGCTTGCGAACGTGTTTTTGAAATATGTCGATACGGATCTTGAGCTTGGAAATATCATCTGGCTCGCAAAAGAGTTCTTCAAGATGGATATGGAGAAGATGAATTTCTACACGCTGCCCGCGAATTACAACGGGTCTGTAAACGGGACGAGCTATGTGACCATATATGTCGACGAATGGATTGAGATGATAAACGAGCACCTCAATCCGTTTAAGGAGCCGATCGTCGAGTCTGATCTCGATATACTGACGAAAAACTCCTCCGGTACGCTATACGCGACGAGCGGAGTCAGAGCCGGCAACTCATCGTGGGGCAGCGGCAGCAGCTCGTCCGGAAGCAGCTCCGGCAGCTCGGGAAGCTCCGAAAGCGGCTCCGGCGGAGACGAGACGCCGACGATACCGGACGATCCGCCGGTCACGGACCCGGTGGAAAACGATCCGCCGGTGGAATTTGACCCGGAAAATCCTATAGATGAGATACCGACAGATCCGATCGAGGAAGAAATACCTACCGATCCGCCTGTCGACCCGCCTGTTGACCCGCCGGAAGATCCTCCGGCAGACCCGCCGGAAGAGTCGAATCCGACGTATATAGGCGGCGGTACGGACGGCGAATACCAAGGGTGATAACGACGATCACGGGTATTGTAAACAGAA
>JAFWVB010000146.1 GCA_017518445.1 Oscillospiraceae bacterium
GACCTTGTCGATATTGTCCACGCCGAGATGCACGCATCCGGGACCTATCGACTCGCTGAGCCCGTAATTCGTGTCGTACTGGTGGTGCGGGAAGTAATCGAGCCAGTGACGTATGAGACTGCGCGGCACGGGCTGCGCGCCGATATGCATGAGCCGGAGATGGCTCAGATCATAGTCGTTGATATTGAGCTCGCCGCTGTCGAGCGCGTTTAATATATCCTGTGCCCACGGGACTAAAAGCCACAGTATCGAGCATTTTTCCTTTGAGATCGTGGCGAATATATATTCGGGCTGCGTGCCCTTTAACAGCACCGCCTTGCCGCCGACGAGCAGGCTCCCGAACCAGTGCATTTTCGCGCCGGTGTGGTAGAGCGGCGGTATGCAGAGGAATACGTCCGCCTTCGTCTGAGCGTGGTGATTCTGCTCCGTCTTGCAGGAGTGCATAAGGCTCTCGTGGTTGTGGAGTATCGCCTTCGGAAAGCCTGTAGTGCCGGAGGAGAAGTATATCGCGGCGTTGTCCTTGTCGTCTAAAACGATGTTAGGCGACGAGCTTGGACAGTTCGCGGCGAGCTCCGTATAATCCTCGGCAAAGGACGGGCAGAGACCGGAACCGGCGTAGATCAGATGCGTGTGCTGATTTATCCTGTCCTTGATCTCCTCGATACGCTCTATAAACGCGGAGCCGAATATAAGCACGTCCACGTCGGCGAGGTCGAGACAGTATGCTATCTCATCAGGCGTGTATCTGAAATTTATCGGCACGGCGAGCGCGCCGGTCTTGAGTATGCCGAAATATATCGGAAGCCACTCGAGGCAGTTCATCAGAAGTATGCCGACCTTGTCGCCTTTTTTTATGCCGCGCGAGATGAGAAGATTTGCGAGGCGGTTCGATTTCTCGTTGAAAACACACCATGTTATCTCGCGGCGGTAGTAAGACGACTCCGACGACTCGATAAGCTCATATTCCTTCCATGTGACCTTGCGGAGCTCGGTCTGCTCCGGATTGATCTCTACAAGAGCCGTATCGTTGCCGTAAAGCCGGGCGTTGCGCTCGAGAAGCTCTGTTATAGGCATGATAAATTCCCCCAATTAGAATAAATTCAAACAAAAACCGCAGCCGGTCGGCTGCGGTCAAAAGTTAAAAGATAACTTCAAATTCAAATCGCTTTCAGCCAACCTTATTAAACCCCGTCCCGTAATAATAGACGAAGCCGTAATAATAGCCAGCGTAAAAACGGTTTAGCATAACAAAAACCTCAAAACATAAATATTGTGCAGTTATGATAACTACTGATTTAATATAACAAATAGTATGTGCCGTGTCAACAATTATTTTGCATAAAAGACGGCGTTCGTGTGAATTAAGGATTATTTATAATTGAAAAATACGCGCGAAAAATGTAAAATAATAACCGAAAAAATTCGGGAGGTGACGCGGCTGTGCGAAAATTGGCAATAGCGGCATTTTCTTTCGCGGCGGCGTCTCTCGCCGTCTTGTATATAACGGGCGTCGATTTTGCGCTCAAGGCGGCGCTTATACTCGCGGTTCTCGGCGCCGCCGTACAAATAGTAAGAGGCAGACCGCGCGTCGCGCTGTCTATAGCGTTAATGGCGGCGTCGCTCGGGCTTTTGTGGCTTTGGGGCTATACGGAGCTTGTAAGCGCGGCGGCGGACGGCGTCGCGGGGAAGACGACTCTTGTCACCGCCGAGGCGACGGATTTTTCGGAGCGCACGGATTACGGCGCGAGGCTCACGCTTAACGTATATGCAGGCGGCAAGCGCCTCAAAACGGTGGCGTATGTTTACAATGACACCGCTCCGGAGATCTCGCCCGGAGACAGACTTGAATTTTACTCCAAGCTAAAGCGCACAGACAGCGGCGACAGCTATTACATATCGAGGGGCTATAAGCTGAAGGGGAGCGTAAACGGCGATGTGAACACAGTCGGGCGTGCCGATTTGGCAAAGCTCAAATACGCACATAAATATCTCGCAAGGGCGGTCAAGGAGACGGTTTTCAAGGTGTTTCCCGATGACGCCGCGCCCTTTGCCGAGGCGCTGATAACAGGCGACAAGGACAGACTTAACGAGGACGCGGAGCTCGCAAGCGCGCTGAAAATAGCGGGCATATCCCACGTCGTCGCGGTTTCGGGTATGCACATCGCCTTTCTCATGGGATTTATAATACTGATGCTCGGAAAACGTCGATGGGCGCCGCTTGCGGCTGTGCCGATCATGCTCGTTTTCATGGCGATGGTTGGCTTTACCGCCTCTGTCGTGCGCGCGGGCGTCATGCAGATCATTCTGATCGCCGCGCCGATAGTAAGGAGAGAATACGACCCTGTCACCGCGATCGCGTTCGCGCTCGGACTCATAACGCTTCAAAACCCGTATTCACTTCAAGACGTGGGGCTTCAGCTGTCGTTCGCGGCGACGCTCGGAATAGTGACTATCACCGTGCCGGTATCGAATTTTGTGACGAAACGGCTGTCTCAAACGCGACTTTCTGACCGCAAATTCATTTATAAAGCGACACTCTCGGTATGCGCCTCCGCGTTTTCCAGCCTCGGCGCGATAGCGTTTACACTGCCGCTGTCCGCGCTTCATTTCGGATATATTTCGATAATCGCGCCCGTTACAAATCTGCTCGTTTTTTGGGCGGTATCGCTCGCATTCACAGGCACGGTCATAGCGTGTCTCGCGGGCATGATATTGCCGTTCGCGGGCAAGCTCACAGGCTTTTTAACGGCGTACCCGATAAGATACATAATCGCTGCGACAAAGCTCATGGCGCGCTCAAGCGTCGCCGCCGCGTCCGTACACAGTGTCACGGTCATGGTGTGGATAGTCATGGCGTACATGATGGGCTCCGCGTTCGTGCTTTTAAGGGCAAAGCCGCGCCAGCTCATATTTACGGGGTGTGTGGCTGTCGTGACGCTCTGCGCCGCGCTGATATTCGCAAACACGCCGTCATCCGACGAAACGCTTACGGTGACGGCGCTCGACGTGGGGCAGGGGCAATGCACGGTGCTTGAGAGCGGAAAATACGCATTCATTGTGGACTGCGGAGGGCAGCGGGGCGACGATGCGGGAGACGCGGCGGTATCTCACCTCGCGTCAAAGCGGCGCGGGGCGATAGACGCGCTGGTGATCACAAGTTACAAAAGCGACCGAGTAAACGGCGTTTCCCAAATGGCGGATTTTGTCGATATAGGCGCGTTTCTGCTGCCGGCGCCGTGTGATGGCGACGAGGCGGCGCAGGTGACGCTGCCGGCGGCCACGCTCGCGTCCGGCACATCGTCCATCAAGGTTGGCGCGAATGTTGAGCTGACGCTCGCCAGCGTGTCGCAGAGCGCGTCAAGCGCCAAACTGAACATCATCCCCGCGCGTCCGTCGAAGGTTTTCGTGGAGGGTCTTGAGGATGGCGCAGCGCCGAGCTACCTTCTGGTGAACGGCCAGCCGGGGATCTATTCCACGACGGACGGGCTTCTCCCCAACGATGGCGTCTTCCGCTGGAAGGACGCCACAAGCGGCGAGTGGAGC
>JAFWVB010000147.1 GCA_017518445.1 Oscillospiraceae bacterium
AAAAGCTGATATAATATATGTGACGGAGGATGCGCTTTTAACTGCGGGCAGCGTGGGCGTAAGGATATACGCCCCTATAGTTCAGGCTGGCAAGGACGACGGCGGCGGGCTTATCGTTTTGGCGACGCAGAACACGTTTGACGTCCTGATAACGGGCGACGCGGGCGCGCGTACCGAGGAGGTGCTCGCGGACAGAAATTCGCTTCCAGATATAGAGCTTCTAATAGCCGGACAGCACGGCTCTGACCGCGCCACGGGAGAAGTTCTGCTGTCGGAGGTCACACCGGAGAGCGTGCTAATATCCTCCGGCGCCGGCGGTTATCCGGCGATGGAGCTTTTGGAGAGACTCGCGGAGCGCGGCGTCGATGTTTACAGGACGGACGTGCTCGGAAAAATCGAATTTAAGGCGGAGTGAAAAATGGCACAGAAAAAGGCGGACTAGTCCGCTTATATAAAACTGAAAAAAGACCTCTCTGACGGCACGGCAGAGTGCGCGTATATCTTTTGGGGTGACGAGCGATATCTTTTGGAGCATTATCTCGGAGAACTGCGAAAGCGCGTGCTTGACGGCGGCATGGCGGAGTTCAATCACCGCCGCTTCGACGGGAAAACCATGTCCGCGGAGAGCTTTACCGAGGCGGTCGATACGCTCCCCGTTTTTGCGGAGCGCACGCTTGTCGAGGTGAGCGATTTTGACCTTTTCGGCTGCAGGGAGGAGACGAAGCTTGCGATAAAGCAGGTCATAGACACTCTGCCGGATTACGTCTGCGTCGTGTTCATATACGACACGCTGGAGTTCAAGCCGGACGGCAGGGTGAAGATAAACGCTGAGCTTAAAAAGAATTTTTCCATCGTGGAATTTCGCCGGCAGGAGCAGTCCGACCTCGTAAACTGGATAGCTCGTCGCTTTAAGGCGCAGGACAAGAGCATAGACAGACCCACGGCGGAGTATCTCGCGTTCGTATCCGGCGGACTCATGACGCCGCTCGTCGGAGAGATAGAGAAGGTCAGCGCGTACAACACGGACAGAATAATAACGAGAGAGAGCATAGACGCGGTAGTGACGCCCGTGCTCGACGCCGTGACCTACAAGCTGACAGACGCGATAATTCAGCGCCGCTTTGACGACGCGGCGGACATACTCAGCGACCTTTTGGCGATGCAGGAGCCGCCGCACAAGATGATATACAGCATTTCACAGAAAATGCGGCAGCTTTTGGCGGCGAAGGTCTGCGCGGAGAGCGGAAAGAGCTATGCGCGCCTCATGGAGATGTGCGGCATAAAGAACGATTGGGCGGCGAAACGGCTCATGTCGAACGCCGGAGGCGTCAGTATTGGCTGGTGCAGGGAGGCTGTCAGAAAATGTTCGCGGACGGCTCTGAAAATGAACAGCGAGGGTACCGATTACGGTGAAATGCTGTGCGCGCTTTTGACCGAGCTTGCTTCGCTTGGGAGAGACTTATGATAAAAATAAAAGAGGCGATCATCGTCGAGGGCAGATACGATAAAAACACGTTGAGCCAGATAGTTGACGCGCCGATAATCACGACCGACGGCTTCGGCATATTTTCAAACAGAGAAAAGACCGCGCTTTTGCGGCGGCTTGCCGAAAAGCGCGGTATAATAGTGCTGACCGACAGCGACAGCGCCGGATTTCTGATAAGAAACCACATAAAGGGCACGGTCACGGAGGGTCAGGTGAAGCACGCCTATATACCGGAAATACACGGGAAAGAGCGGAGAAAGCGCGCCTCGTCGAAGGAAGGATTTCTCGGAGTGGAGGGAATGCGCCCGCAGGTGATAATCGACGCTTTGCGCCGATGCGGAGCCACGCTTGAGGGAGAGGAAAAATCGCCGAAAAGCGGCGATATAAATAAAGCATTTCTTTATGAAATCGGGCTTTCGGGGGGCGAGGACAGCGCGGAGATGCGAAAACGCCTTGCCCGAAAGCTCGGACTTCCTGCGAAAATGTCTGCAAACGCGCTGCTTGATGTGCTGAACGCGCTTTATACACGGGCGGAGCTGACGGTGATCATTTGCGGGCTTGGTCTTCAAGAATGACGGCGAGGATAACGGCGATAAGCAAAATGGCGGCGGGAGCCGATATCAGGTCTTCAAGCAGTTTGCACAGCGCGTATGTAGCTTCGCCTGTATGTTGGAGGTAAAAAATGATGCACAGCGCCGCTAAAAGCGGCAGACAGGCTATAATTATGCAGGCTTTGAGATAGCCATACGCGTAAGGGCTCATGTGGCGAAGAGAGTCCAGCAGTTCTTTTATCTTTATATTTTTCAAATCTCGTCAGCTCCGCTCTGTCTCCGACCGGGCGGAGCTTTTCAGCGCCGGAGGCGGAAAGGAAGAAAAGACCTCTCGGCGCGGCGTCTGTTTATGTGACCATTCTAAAGCGGACGCTTGTGCATTTCAATGCAAAAAATATGCCAAAACGCACAATATATAGTAAACTGTCGAATAATGTCGAAACTTGCGAACGAAAGTTCTGGAATTTAGTGTTTTCATGTGCCATAATCGCCATTACAAAGAGAAAAACGGGGGATTTGGCATGAAAGAGACGGAACGCTGCGTAAAATGTGCGAAATTAGGAGATTACGGCAGGAGAACGGTGTCATACTGTCTTTTGAGCGAGTGCGGAGAGAGCGGCGGCTACGGCGTGCGAATACGCATAGCCGAGACAGGCGAGCGCGGCGACGCCGCGGATCTGACGCCCGTGAGGGAGGAGGCTGAAGCTCTCCTTGACGCCATGGCGACGGGACTTGTCACGCCGTCGACGCTCGGAGATATCGTTGAGGACTGGCTCGGAGAGATTTAAAAAAGATCTCCGCCGAGGTGTCGGCGGAGATCGGAATTGCGCTGTAAAATTTGCTTTAAACAATGACTGTTATTTTTTAAAACCGTCTTTGAGCGCGACGGCGCGATTGAATACGAGAGCGCCGGGACGCGAATCCTTGTCCACTGCGAAATAGCCTTGGCGCAGGAACTGGAAGGACGCCGGAGCCTGCGCGTTTTCGAGGCTCTTTTCGACCTTGCAGCCCGTCAACACCTCGAGTGAGTCGGGATTTAAGCAGGTGACAAAATCCTCCGCCGCGTCGGGGTTCGGGTCGGAAAACAGATAGTCATAGAGTCTTATCTCGGCGTCGACGGCGCTCGTTTCTTCGACCCAGTGTATCGTCGCGCCCTTGACCTTTCTGCCGTCGGCGGGGTCGCCGCCGCGCGAGTCGGGGTCGTAGGTGCAGAGTATCTCGACAACACGCCCGTTTTCATCTTTGATACAGTCGGTGCAGGTTATGAGATACGCGCCCTTGAGCCGGCATTCCGGTCCGTTCGGGTAAAGGCGCTTGTATTTCGGCACGGGCGTTTCAAGAAAATCGTCAGCCTCAACGAAAAGGTGGCGCGAAAATGTGACCTGCCTTGTGCCGGAGTCCGGCTGATTTGGGTTGTTCTCAATCTCGACGGTTTCGGTTTTGTCCTCCGGATAATTCGTTATCGTGAGCTTTACGGGGCGAAGAACAGCCATCGCGCGCGGCGCGTTCATGTTCAGATCCTCGCGCAGACAGTGCTCAAGGAAGCTGTATTCCACGGTGCTCGGCGCTTTTGCGACGCCGATCCTGTCGCAAAAAGCGCGGACGGCGGCGGCGGTGTAGCCGCGGCGGCGCAGACCGCATAGCGTCGGTATGCGCGGGTCGTCCCAGCCGGAGACATATTTTTCCTCGACAAGACGGCGCAGCTTGCGCTTGCTCATGACCGTATAGTTTATGCCGAGGCGCGCAAATTCTATCTGCCGCGGCTTTGACGGAACGTCGCAGTTTTCGATGACCCAGTTGTAGAGCGGTCTGTGATCCTCGTATTCGAGCGAGCAGAGGGAGTGCGTCACGCCCTCGAGCGCGTCCTGAATGGGGTGCGCGAAGTCGTACATCGGGAAGATGCACCATTTCGTGCCCTGACGGTGGTGCTCTATGTACCGTATGCGGTACAGCACTGGGTCGCGCATATTGAAATTGCCGCTCTCAAGGTCGATTTTCGCGCGGAGCGTGTATTTCCCCTCCGGAAATTCGCCGTTTTTCATGCGCTCAAACAGATTGAGGTTCTCCTCGATCGGTCGGTCGCGGTATGGGCTTCTCGCGGGTGTGTTTACATCTCCGCGGTATTCGCGGAACTGATCCGGCGTAAGCTCGCACACATAGGCAAGCCCCTTTTTTATTAGCCCGACGGCGAGCTCGTAAGTCTTTTCAAAATAGTCGCTTCCGTAAAAGAAACGGTCGTCCCAGTCAAAGCCGAGCCAGCGTATGTCCTCCTGTATTGCCTCGACGAATTCGGTGTCCTCCTTGGCGGGGTTCGTGTCGTCCATGCGCAGATTACACAGACCGCCGAATTTTTCGGCGGTGCCGAAGTCGATGCAGAGCGCCTTGCAGTGTCCGATATGCAGGTATCCGTTCGGCTCCGGCGGGAAGCGGGTGTGTACCGTCATGCCCTCAAAGCGCCCGCCGGGCGCGATATCCTCCTCGACAAAGGCGTGTATGAAATTTTTGCTTTCTGATTCGTTTGTTATGATTTCGTCTGCCATCGTTCCTGTCCTCTCAAAAAGGTGTCTACAAGTATATCAAAGCGAAAAAAGAGTGTCAAGACGGCACAAATCGCGCGGAATTATCAATATAATATATACAAAATGAATTATCTGTGTTAATATATAGGCGTTATTCCCGATCTCAGCGAATAATTCGGAGGAGAAAATGATATGAAATGTCCGTTTTGCGGCTTTACAGAGAGTAAAGTCATAGATTCCCGCCCCGCAGAGGAGGGGGCGACGATACGCAGAAGGAGAGAGTGTCTCTCCTGTCAGAAGCGCTTCACGACTTATGAGATAATGGAGCAGGTCCCGCTTGTTGTCATAAAAAAGGACGGGAGCCGCCAGACCTTCGACAAGGTCAAGATATTAAACGGCGTCATTCGCGCATGCGAAAAGCGCCCCGTTCCGATGGCGGACATACAGCGCGTCGCGGACGAGGTAGAGCAGGAGGCTCAGAACTCGCTCGAGCGCGAGATAAAGACCGAGTACATAGGAGAGCTTGTAATGGACAAGCTAAAGCGCCTCGATGAGGTCGCATACGTACGCTTTGCGTCCGTTTATCGGCAGTTTAAGGACATAAACACATTTATGGAGGAGCTCAACAAGCTCCTTAAAGAGAAATGATCAGAAAACGCTTCCGGGGGAGAGCGTCTCGCTCCGTGCGATGTTCCGCAGTTTGAGCCTTACCATCTCGGAGGTGTTGTGGACAGTGTCCGCGTCTCCGGCAAGTATATCCTCAACGAGCTTGAAAAGCGCGTCGCTCAAAAGCCCGACGTCGTCGTGCACCAAAACTACATGGGTGTATTTTGCGCTCGTATTCCATATCTCCGCGGCCTCGGCGGCTTTAGCTGCCGAGGCTTCGAGTTTTCCGGCGTCGAACGACGCCTCAGCCTCGTCTACTGTCTCTGTCAGTTCTTCAGCGAGGCGCGTGATACAGACGGAGTTTAAGATAACCGCCGCCAAAAGCAATATGAGCACGGCGGCTGCAATCAGCTCGCGCCTCATTTTGCCGCCTCCTTCACTGAAAAATATATCTGTCCGAGGTCGTTAACCGACATGAGGTACACCTCATCAGGGGAGGATATGCCCCGATTTTTAAGCTGTTTTCGAAGCCATGCGTCGTTCAGCCCCTTCACGCGCAGATTTCCGTCGAGCACGCGGCCGTTGTTTATTATTATGACCGGGTAGCCGGAGTCCTCCGGCTCAAGACCGAGTTGACTCGCAGTTACGGGACACGCCGACGGGTAGGGCAGTACGCTGAGCGAGCCGTCTGTCTCAAGTATGGCGTATTTGACCTTATCTATCTCCGTTATGCCCTGTCCGCGAAGCTCCTCTGTGAGCTCGTCTATCGTGAAGCGGTTTTTGTGCATCTCGCGCTGGTCTATGACGCCGTTTTTTATGAGCACGCTCGGCTTGCCGCAGATAAACGCTCGGAATTTTATGCTTTTCACTACCGCGCCGGAGACGAGGATCTCACAGCAGACAAGGATCACGACGGGTATAAGCCCGTGCATAAGCGGTATCGCGTTGTCCTGAAGCGGACTTGCGGCGAGATCGGAAATGAGCACGGCTACGACAAGCTCGCTCGGCTCAAGCTGACCGAGCTGACGCTTTCCCATGAGGCGCATCGACGCCATTATTACGATATACAGTATAACGGTTCGAACGAACGATACAGCCAAAATATCACCTTGCAACTCGATTTGAATATTATTTATTTTGCCGCGTTTGGGCGGAAATATTAAATATCCGTATTAAACTTCGCCGCCTACAGACGCGGATATGTCAATTTTTATTCATGGCATTTTGGAATAACGTGAAATATGGTCGTTATGTATATTGCGCGTCAGAAATAAGTGATATATAATGACA
>JAFWVB010000148.1 GCA_017518445.1 Oscillospiraceae bacterium
TAGTCGATACGGGCGGCATAGAGCCACAGAGCGATACGGAGATACTCTCCTTCATGCGCGAGCAGGCGCAGATCGCCATCGACACGGCGGACGTGATAATACTCGTCACCGATGTGACGACGGGCATGACGGCGGCGGATCAGGACGTCGCGAATATGCTGCTCCGCTCGAAAAAGCCGGTCGTGCTCGCCGTGAACAAATGCGACACGGTCGGGCGTGTAAATCCGGACGTGTATGAGTTTTACTCCCTCGGACTGGGAGATCCCGTCGAGGTGTCGGCTGTACACGGTCACGGCACGGGCGATCTGCTCGACGCGTGTATCGCGCATTTCCCGCCGGAGGAGGACGAGCCGGAGGAGAGCGACGTGATAAGCGTCGCGATAATCGGAAAACCGAACGTCGGAAAATCCTCGCTTGTGAACTGCATTTTGGGCGAAAAGCGCGTCATCGTCAGCGATATGGCGGGCACGACGCGCGACGCGATAGACACGTATTTTGAAAACGCGCACGGCAAATATATGCTCATCGACACGGCGGGAATGCGCAGGAAATCAAAGGTCGACGACCGCGTTGAAAAATTCAGCGTCATGCGCGCGCAGATGGCGATAGACCGCGCGGATGTGTGCGTAATAATGATAGACGCGCGCGAGGGAGTGACCGAGCAGGACACAAAGGTCGCGGGCATGGCGCACGACGCGGGCAAGGCGTGCATAATCGTTATGAACAAATGGGATATCGTCGAGAAGGACGGCAAGACGATGGAGAAAATGACCGCCGACGTACGGCGCGATCTCGGCTATATGACATACGCGCCCGTGCTGTTCATCTCCGCGCTTACCGGACAGCGCGTGGAAAAGCTGTTCGAGCTGATAAACCGAGTGCATGAGCAGAGCGGGTTCAGAATAACCACGGGCACGCTCAACGATATATTAGCCGACGCGCAGGCGCGCGTACAGCCGCCGACGGACAAGGGCAGGCGGCTCAAGATATACTACATGACGCAGACGGGCGTGCGCCCGCCGAATTTCGTCGTGTTCTGCAACGACGCGAGACTTTTCCACTTCTCATATCAGCGGTATCTGGAAAATCAGATAAGGAACATATACGGCTTTGAGGGCACTCCTATAAGGCTCGTCATAAAGCAAAAGGGCGATAAGGATTAAATTTTTACTTAACGGGAGAAATGAAATTGAAAATTTCTGTATTCGGAAGCGGCGGCTGGGGGACGGCGATCTCCGTGCTGCTGAATTCAAACGGGCATGACGTCACGCTGTGGTCGGCGTTTGAGGACGAGGCGGCGAGACTGCGCCAAAACCGTGAAAACCCGCTTTTGGCGGGCGTAAAAATACCCGATGAGATAAAAATAACGTCCGACGCGGACGAGGCGGCGAAATGCGCGGAGCTCGCCGTGATGGCGGCGCCGAGCTTCGCCGTAAGAAGCACGGCGGAAAAGCTGAAGGGACTGCTTTCGGACGGCTGTACCGTCGTCTGCATTTCAAAGGGCATAGAGCAGACCACGTCCATGCGTTTTTCGCAGATACTTGAAGAGACTCTCGGAGATGGCGTGCATATCGCGTCGCTCTCCGGGCCTTCCCACGCGGAGGAGGTCGGCAGGGGAATACCCACCGCCTGTGTCGTCGCGGCGAAAGATCAAGATGTTGCGCTGACCGTGCAGAACGTGTTTACCGGACCGCGTTTTCGCGTCTACACCTCGACCGACATAATCGGCGTCGAGATGGGCGCGGCGTTCAAAAACATAATCGCGCTTTGCGCCGGTATCTGTGACGGGCTCGGCATGGGCGACAACACCATAGCCATGCTCATGACGCGCGGACTTTCAGAGATAGCGGAGCTCACCGTGGATCTCGGCGGCAGAAAGGAGACGCTCGCGGGGCTCGCGGGTGTTGGTGATCTCATCGTCACCTGCACGTCGCGCCATTCGAGAAACCGCCGCGCCGGCGTTCTCATCGGCAAGGGCGTCGAGGTACACGAGGCTATGCGGCAGGTCGGCGCCGTTGTGGAGGGGTATTACGCCGCCTCCGCCGCGCACGAGCTGTCACAAAAAACCGGCGTGGAGACGCCGATCTGCGACGAGGCGTACAAGGTGCTGTACGAGGGCAAAAAGCCCACAGACTCGCTCGGCGCGCTCATGTCGCGCACGCCGCGACCGGAGGACTCCGGCTACGGCGGCTGGAGCCTTGAGTGATCTTTGAACATGAATTTGAAAAGCAGGGGGGAGACGGATTGGATAAATTAAAAAAGCTGTTGGGCGTATTTATATTTATCGCCGCGCTCTTTCTTTGCGCCTGCGATGCGAGCAATACTGCCCCTCCGCCGACAGACGAGGGCGAGGCAAACAATACTCCCGAAAGCATTGTCAGTCAGCCCATAGACGAAAACAGCTCAAATATTGCCCCCGAAAGCTCGTTTCAGCCGCTTATGGACGGGGACACCTCTTTACTGTGCCCGTCGGAAAGATACGACGCCGATGACATCGAGAGTATATCCGACGAATTTTCCGAGTTAATGGCAAATTTTATTTTCGAGGAAACGGATATCGACGGCGATAATGAAAATGAACTTATCGTCAAAAATGCGGACAATAGAAACACCGTCGTCGGCGTTTTTAATAAAAGCGAAAACGGTATAGAGTGCTGGCTGTGGGATACGTATAAGAATTACATTATGCGTACGTTGGAGGACGACGGGGGATTTCGTGAATATTATTCTGACGGAGACTTTGTTTTAGACAGAAAAATATACTATAACACCGATGGACAACGGGGAGTTATAGTCGATATCGGAAAGGATGCGCCGCTATGCATCGTTTTCAGCGGCTATGTGCCGACAGAGGAGCCGAGAGAGTTTTTCCGATATACACGCAAACTGACGGTTTATACGATGGATAACCTACAAACGCCGCTTCAATCCATGTTAAATGAGGTGGGCCCTGATTCTAAAAACTTTGATGTTAGCAGTGCGGATTTAAACTTTGACGGATATTTGGACATATATTACATATCACACAACGGAAATGTAAATTATTGGTGCGACGTATTTCTTTGGGACGCCGAACAGGGCGATTTTTGTGAAAATGAGGAACTGGGAAATATATGCCAGTTGGGCGTAAACGCAGAGAACGAAATTATTTTGGAGCGGATTCACGATAACGCGGTACACAGCCGCCGAAACTATTATAAATATATAGATGGAAAGCTGACTTGTGTTCGCGGTTTCGAGTGGAATCTTGGCTTTGAGTCGGAGTCATTTTTATCTGTTGAGGACTATATAGACGGAGAACTTGTGACGGTATTTTATGACGACGAGCCTGAAAAAAGCATAGAGTACATAGAGGGGGAAGTTGGTATTTGGAGATACGAAGCCTTCGGAAAATGGTTCGACATCAATTATCACGGAGAGTAAATTTCGGCAGATATAAAAACATAAAAATGCCCGCGACAGTGTCGCGGGCATTTTCAGATTTAATTCAAATCAGACTGCACGGGTAACCTTACCACTGCGGAGGCATCTCGTACAAACATGGACGTGACGCGGAGAGCCGTCAACAACGGCCTTGACGCGCTTGACGTTAGGCTTCCATGTGCGGTTGCTGCGTCTGTGGGAGTGGCTGACCTTTATACCGAAAGCTACGCCCTTACCGCAAAATTCGCATTTTGCCATCTGCTGCACCTCCTTGCATTGCATTTGATTATAAGCTTATCGCGCCCCGAAAAAGGGGACGATAACTTTGTCATATAAACAGCGTTAATTATAATAACAGAATTAAACCGAAAATGCAAGCAAAAATTTATAATAATGCGATTATTTTCTTAAAGCTCAAAAAAACTTGAAAAATGCGCGTATTTTGTATAATATTTAAGTGGTATATTATGCGTATTCAGAACAGCTTTTCGGAGGATAAAATGGAACAGTATAATGTGAAGCTGAGCACGCTGTGTGATCAGATGAAATTTCAAATTGTCAGAAAATCGGTGGATTACGACGACCTGAAGATCTATTCCACGGTGATAAACCGCCCCGGCATACAGCTCGCCGGATTTTACGACCTGTTCGACAACAACAGGCTGCAGCTCATCGGCAAGATAGAAACGGCATACCTTGAGCGTTTCCCGCCGGAGGTGCGCCGGTCTAAATTCGAAATGCTTTTCAGCAAGAAGATTCCGGCGATAGTTATATGCCACGACGTTGAAATGCTGCCCGAATGCGTCGAGATGGCGGAGAAATACGACATAACGGTGTTCAAAACGAACCGCGACACGTCGGAGCTTCTCGCGGCGATGATAATATATCTGAAGGACTGCCTCGCGCCGCGCATCACGCGCCACGGGGTGTTTGTAGAGGTCTACGGCGAGGGCATACTCATGCTCGGGGAGAGCGGCGTCGGAAAGAGCGAGGCGGCGATAGAGCTTCTAAAGCGCGGACACCGTCTGATCGCGGACGACGCGGTCGAGATAAAGAAAATAGGCTCGTCGTCGCTCGTTGGCTCGGCGGCGGAGCATATAAGGTATTATATGGAGCTTCGCGGCATAGGAATAATAGATGTGCGGCGCATTTTCGGCACGGGCTCCGTCAAAATAAGCGAAAAGATAGACCTTGTCGTAAATCTCGAGGCGTGGAAGGACGATCTGACTTACGACCGACTCGGAATAGAGCAGCAGTACACGGATATACTCGGTGTAAGCGTGCCGTTTTTGAGCATACCGGTGAAGCCCGGGCGCAATCTCGCGGTAATACTCGAGGTAGCCGCGATGAACAACAGACAGAAGAAGATGGGCTTTAACGCTGCGCGGGAATTTACGGAGCAGCTCGACGACTTTTTCGATAAAAAGGAAAACGGACAGTGATATCAAAGGCTGAAAAGGACGGATATGAACAGATTTAAGGACTATATTGATGCACATATAAAGGAATATCCGACGGCGCGATACCGCGAAAACGAGCCGATGAGCGAGTACACCTCGTTTCGGATCGGCGGCGCGGTTCCCGTCATGTTTTTACCGGACAGCGAGGGCGAGCTTGTAAGCCTTATCCGAACGGCATCAAGGCTCGGCGTTAAGCCCCTCGTCATAGGCAAGGGTACAAATCTCCTTGTGCGCGACGGAGAGCTGTCTATGCCGGTGATACAGACGGCGGGCTTAAACGCCGTGACCGTTTTTGAAAACGGCGAATTGGAGTGCGCCTGCGGCGCGGTGCTCGCGTCGTCGGCGACGGCGGCGATGAAGGCGGGACTCTCCGGGCTTGAATTTGCCCACGGCATTCCCGGCAGCGTCGGCGGCGCGGTGCTTATGAACGCGGGCGCTTACGGAGGCGAGATGAAGGATGTCGTCACGTCGGTGCGCGCGATATGCGCCGACGGCGATGTGCGCGAATTTTCGCGCGAGGACTGCGATTTTTCGTACCGCCACAGCAGGTTTTCGGACGCGGATTGCGTAATACTCTCCGCGAAACTTAAACTCTGCGCGGGCGACGTAAATGAGATAAAGGCGCGCATGGAGGAGCTTTCACACCGCCGAAGAGCGTCGCAGCCGCTCAATATGCCATCAGCCGGAAGCACTTTCAAGCGACCGGTCGGCGGATATGCAGCGGCGCTTATAGACGAGGCGGGGCTCAAGGGCTTTTCGATAGGCGGAGCGCAGGTGTCCGAAAAGCACGCGGGCTTTGTGGTGAACAAAGGCGGCGCGACGTTCGACGACGTTTGCCGGATTATAGAGCATATACAAAAAACGGTTTACGAGGCGTCCGGCATCGAGCTTGAGCCGGAGGTAAAGATAATCGGACGGTAAAGCCGAAAGGGGGATGCGGATTGGATATACTGATAATTTCCGGACTTTCCGGCGGCGGGAAGAGCCAGGCGGCGGCGATACTTGAGGATCTCGATTTCTACTGCATAGACAATATGCCGGTGTCGCTGATGCCGCGCTTTGCCGAGATGTGCCTCGCCTCCGGCGGCAGATACGAGCGCGTGGCGTTCGTGACCGACGTTCGCGGACGCGAGAGCTTTGACGAGCTTTTCAGCGCTCTCGACGAGATGCGGAGCATGGGCTATGAGCATAAGATACTGTTTTTGGAGGCGGACGTCGAAACGATAGTCAAGCGGTATAAGGAGACGCGCCGCCGCCATCCGCTCGACCCGGAGGGGCGCGATATAACCTTCGCCGTGAACCGCGAAAAGCGTATGCTTGAGACGGTGCGAAGCAGGGCTAACTATATAATCGACACATCCGAGCTCACGATAGCAAAGCTGCAGAAGAAGCTGCACGGCATTTTTGCGGACAAGCAGAACGAGCTGTCGATGAGTGTAAACGTCATGTCGTTCGGCTTCAAATACGGACTCCCGCTCGAGGCTGATGTGGTCATGGACGTGCGCTTCCTGCCGAACCCGTACTATGTCGATGAGCTTCGTGAAAAGACGGGGCTTGACAAGCCCGTTGCGGACTATATATTCGGCTATGATGTGTCGGTCGAATTTATGGAAAAATTCAAGTCTATGCTGTTGTTTTTGCTCCCGAATTATATCGAAGAGGGCAAAAGCGCGCTGACCGTCGCCGTCGGCTGCACGGGCGGTCGGCACAGATCGGTCGCGGTCGCGTCAAGAATAGCCGATTTTCTTTCAAAAGACGGCTATATCGCGTCGTGCCGTCACAGGGACATGGAAAAGGTTTCGGTATGAATTATGGATGCTAACTGTAATAAGGGCGGACCGCCGCGAGCCGTGTGCATCGGCGGCGGGACGGGTCTTTCAACAATGCTTCGCGGGCTGAAGCTATATACGCACAACATAACCGCGATAGTAACCGTCGCGGACGACGGCGGCGGCTCCGGCGCTCTTCGTGAGGAGCTCGGAATGCTGCCCCCGGGAGATATCAGAAACTGCCTGCTGTCGCTTGCCAATATCGAGCCGATGATGCAGCGCCTGCTATCATACAGATTTGATAACGGAAATCTCAAGGGGCAGAGCTTCGGCAACCTCTTTATCGCCGCAATGTTCGGCATATCCGGCTCATTTGAGGAGGCGGTGTCTCGCATGGGCGACGTTTTGGCGATAACCGGCAGGGTGCTGCCCGTAACGGCGGCGGACGTGAATATCGAGGCGGAATTTACCGACGGCGTGAGACTTAAGGGAGAATCGACCGTTTTCGCGGATCCCGATCACAAGGGCAAAATGCTGAAAAGCATAAGCCTTGTGCCGCCGCGACCCGCGCCGCTTCAAGGAGTCATAGATGCGATAGAGGACGCGGAGCTTATCGTGCTCGGACCGGGAAGCCTCTATACGAGCATAATGCCGAACCTGCTTGTGGACGGAGTGGCGGACGCCGTCGCGAGGTCTAAGGCGGTAAAAATATACATAGCAAATCTGATGACGCAGAGCGGAGAGACAGAGGGCTACAGCCTCTCCGACCATATAGCTGAGCTGTTCAGACATTCCGGCGCGCGCGTCGCGGACGTGTGCCTTGCAAACACCATGCCGATCCCGCAGGAGCTGCTTGAGAGATATGCGCCGGAGGGGGCGCGCCCGCTCGAAATCGACCGCGAAAAAACGGAAGACCTCGGCATAAAGGTGTATGAGGCGCAGATGTTCGGGCGCGACGGAAATCTGATAAGGCACAATCCGCGGCTTCTGGCAAAGGAGATAATAGGCGTTTACCGCGCTGTATCGCCGACACACGAATACGGAAGGTAGGGGAGCTATGTCATTTTCATCCGACACACGGGAGGAGCTTTGCCGCGAGCAGGTATCCGACAGACAGAGCGCCGTTGCGGAGTGCTACGGCGTGCTGCTGTTCTGCAATACCTTCACGGATCGCGGCATAAAGATAATAACCGCCTCCGTGCCGTTCGCCAAAAGACTGCCGCGGCTTTTCCGCCGCGCGTTTGGCTTTGACTTCGACTTGTCGCCGGAGAACATCAGCGATGACCGCAAGATGATATTCGAGCTGAACACGCCGCAGAAAATAGCCAAAATACTCGATACGTACGGCTATGACTCCGGCAGACTGCTCGTACATCACATAAACCGCGCGGTGCTTGAGGACGAGCAGAGCAGAGTCAGCTTTATGCGCGGCGTATTCCTGACAGGCGGCAGTGTGACAGACCCGCAGAAGAGATACCATCTCGAATTTGTCACAGACCATTATTATGTAAACCGAGAACTGCTCGCGCTCCTGTCCGAGATGGGATTTGAGCCTAAGGAGACGTCTCGCGGGGGCAACTATATCGCCTATATAAAGCAGAGCGAGGCGATAGAGGACATGCTGACGACGCTCGGCGCGCCGGTATCCGCGATGGCGATCATGGAGGCGAAGATAATGAAGGACGTAAAAAACTCCGTGAACCGCCGCGTTAACTGCGACACGGCGAACGTGACAAAAACCGTGTACGCCTCGCAGGAACAGATAGAGGCGATAAAGAGGCTGAGTATAAATAACGGGCTCGACAAATTATCGGAAAAGCTGCGGCGAACTGCGGAGCTTCGCATAGAAAACCCCGAATTGAGCATCGGACAGCTTGCGGAGCTGTCGGAGCCGCCCGTATCAAAATCCTGCATGAATCACAGACTTCGGAAGCTCGTGGAGCTTTCGGAGGGGCTTTAAAAGGAGCAAAAAATGTCGTTTGTACATCTTCACGTTCACAGCGAATACAGCCTGCTTGACGGCGCGTGCCGCATAAAGGGGCTCGTCGCGCGCGCCAAAGAGCTCGGGCAGAGCGCCGTCGCGGTGACGGATCACGGCGCGATGTACGGCGCTGTGAATTTCTATAAAGAGGCGAAGGCGCAGGGCATAAAGCCTATAATCGGATGCGAGGTGTATGTCGCGCCGCGGTCGCGCTTTGACCGCGAGCACGGCGTGGACTCGTCCGGAAATCACCTTATTCTCTTGTGCAAAAACACGACCGGATATAAAAACTTATGTAAACTTGTCAGCGCGTCGTTCACCGAGGGCTTTTATGTTAAGCCGCGCGTTGACATGGAGCTTCTGCGCCAATATTCAGACGGACTTATCGCGTTAAGCGCATGCCTTGCGGGCGAGATACCGCGCCTTTTGCTGGACGGAAATTACAGCGCCGCGAAGAACAAGGCGCTTGAATTCAGCGAGATGTTCGGCGACGACAGCTTTTATCTCGAACTGCAAAACCACGGCATAAAGGAGCAGGAGACCGTCGCGAACGGTCTTATCCGTCTGCACGAGGACACGGGGCTTCCGCTCGTCGTCACGAACGACGCGCACTATCTCACGCGGGAGGACGCATACGCGCAGGAGGTGCTGATGTGCGTCCAGACCGGAAAAACGATGGACGATACGGACAGGATGCGCTTTGCAACGAACAAGTTTTATATAAAGAGCGAGCAGGAGATGCGAAGCCTGTTCCCGAATTACCCCGAGGCGGCGGACAATACGGCGAAGATCGCGGATATGTGCGAGCTTGAGTTTGAATTCGGGCACTATTTTCTGCCTAAATTTGAACCGCCGGAGGGCTTTTCAAGCGAGGAATATCTCGAAAAGCTCTGTATGGAGGGCTTTGGGCGCCGATATTCACCAGACCGCGAGGACGTGATAAAACAGCTCCGCTATGAGCTTGACATGATAAGCAAAATGGGCTTTACCGACTATTTTCTTATAGTAGCGGATTTTGTCGGTTATGCGAGAGCGCAGGAGATACCGGTCGGTCCCGGGCGCGGCTCCGCCGCGGGGAGCGTCGTTTCCTATTGCCTCGGAATAACCGATGTGGACCCGATAAAATACAGTCTGTATTTCGAGCGTTTTCTAAATCCGGAGCGCGTCAGCATGCCGGATATCGACATGGATTTCTGCGAGCGTAGGCGTCCGGAGGTCATCGAATACGTAAAGCGCAAGTACGGCGCTGACCGCGTCGCCCAGATCGTGACGTTCAACACGCTCAAGGCGAAAAACGCCGTGCGCAACGTCGCAAAGGCGATGGGACTCACGTTCTCGGAGGAGAGCGATCTGGCGAAGCTCATCCCGGATGTGCTCAA
>JAFWVB010000001.1 GCA_017518445.1 Oscillospiraceae bacterium
ATAAGAACAAGAGATACTATTGATCAAAATTTTACCCCGACCGGTTTCGGTCGGGGTTTAATTTTTTTGTCAATATTTATAAGTGCGCTGAAAACAACACGCCGTTTCCAAAAGGAAACGGCGTGTTGTTTCGGTTCGTTAAGTAGCTTAAGCCTTCATATTTTTGACTGCGCCAATAATGAACAGCACAGGCAGAACAAGACCGATCAGCAGACTGACGATCGGGAAGTCCTGACCGGAAGCAACTGTAAGGATCGCGCTTGCGACGGATACCGCCGCAACAAGAGCGCCCCAAACGATGCAGGTTTTTGCCTTCTCGGGCTTCTTGCTGTTGGCAACGCCGATTATACCGGCGATAAGCTCGATCGCGCTGCCGACGACGGCGAAAACAAGAGCGACCCAAGCCATGCTGACATTGAGTTCAGACCCCATAATCGACTGCAGCGCTGCCATGCCGGCTATGCCGACAAGTGATAAGATCAGGGCGAGTGCGCCGAAGATGATCAGCAGGATCCCGCACACCTTCAGAAAGCCTGAACCGGAACTTTTCTTTTCTTCCATTATATTCCCTCCTTCCACAGATTTGCATGCTAATGCCTACAAATATATTTTACCATTATTCACTAAAAGAGTCAAATCTTTCTGCTTTTGCGCTGTGGCGGGATCGCGCGCCGTAAAAACGTTTTTCAGACGCTTTTCACAATACGACTGCGCAGACTTCGTCAGAGCAGACTGAAAGAGCTTGGCTTGGGGCGACGGCGTATGCCGGAGACGACGCCCATAGCGGCGAACATCGTGATTATCGACGAGCCGCCGTAGCTGAAAAACGGGAGCGTAAGTCCGATGACAGGTGTGAGCCCGAGGCACATGCCGATATTTTCGAGCATTTGGAAAATCAGCATCGCGGCAAAGCCGAAGCAGACGTACATACTGAGCTGGTGGTTAGATTTTATACCGACATAGACGCAGCGCACGATTATAAGCGTAAGCAGAAGTATTATGGCGAGACAGCCGATAAAGCCGAGCTCCTCTCCGGCGGCGGAGAATATGAAGTCGGTGCGCTGCTGAGGAACGGAGCCGGACTGGGTGTAGACGCCGTTATACAGCCCGCTTCCGCCAAAACCGCCGACGGCGATCGCCGCCTTGCTGCGGCTTACCTGCCACGTTATGCCGAGACCCGTCGTGTCGATGGTCGAGTCGTAGGGCGCTAAAATGAGGCTCCTGTGGCGCTCCGTGAAAAGATGTGTCCAGACGAACGGAGCCGCCGCCGCGACGCAGGCTATTCCCGCGGCGAACCAGTAGAATTTGAGCCCCGCCACATAGAGCATGACGATAAAAATGAATAGATAGACGAGAGCGGAGCCGAGGTCTGACGACGCGACGACGATAAGCCCGAACATCATAGCGAAGTGCAATATGAGCTGCGCTACCGACAGCGGGTGATTTATCCCGCGTTTACTGCGCAAGTATACGAGCTGTTTTGCGAGAAGTATCGTGAATGTTATTTTGACGACCTCCGCCGGCTGAACGCCGATGCCGCCGAAGCGAAGCCACGCGCGGTTTACTGTGTTTCCCGCCTCTCCGAAAACGAAGAGCGAGCAGATAAAGGCGACGTTGAAAACTAAAACCAGCTTCCACTTTCCGGCGATCGTGTCGATGTCGATGAGCGAGAGCATGAAATACAGCGCGACGCCGAGAACGAGGGACGCCGACTGGACGATAACGAATTTATGCGAGCCGTATATGCGCGTCGAGCTTGAGATGAGCACAATGCCGTAAACGGTGGCAAGGACACACAGCAGTAAAAGCAGTGTGTCGGATTTTTTTATATATTCGCGGAAGAAGGATTGCTTTTTCACGGCTTGCTCCTTTGTAAAATTGCTGTATAAAATATATTCTACCATTTATTTATCCTGTAGTAAACAGAAAAATTGGGACTTCACTAATAAACCAACAAGTGTTATACTGTACCTGATAAAGATGAGAAATGCAGGTGCGCGAATGATTATTTCACGGAGCGAGGCGGAAACGTCAAACGCGGGCGAAAAGCTCGCCGAAATTTTGAGAGCGGGCGACGTCGTCGCCTTTTACGGAGAGCTCGGCGCGGGCAAGACTGCGTTCATACGCGGCATGGCGAGAGGACTCGGTCTTACTGCGCGCGTGTCGAGTCCGACATTTACTATAGTGAACGAATATCTCGGCAAGATCCCGCTTTTTCATTTCGATATGTACCGATTAAAGGACGCGGACGAGCTGTTCGAGATCGGCTGGGAGGATTATTTGGAGCGCGGCGGCGTGTGCGCCGTGGAGTGGAGTGAAAACGCCGCGGGGGCGTTCCCGCTGGAGACGATAAGCGTGCGAATAGAGAAGACGGCTGAAAACGGGCGCGAGATATATATTGACGTACCCGCATGCAGGAGGGTTTGAACATGAGGATACTTGCGCTGGAGTCGTCGGCAAAGGCGGCGAGCGCGGCGATAAGCGAGGAAGGAAGACTTATATGCCAATATTTTCAGAGCAGCGGGCTTACGCACAGCAGGACGCTTCTCTATATGGCGGAGAGTATGCTGAAAAATCTCGATATAACTATGGGCGACATCGACGCGATAGCCGTCGCGAACGGACCGGGCTCTTTTACCGGCATACGCATAGGCGCGGCGGCGGCAAAGGGGCTCGCATGGGGCGCGGAAAAGCCCGTTATCGGCGTGTCGACGCTCGAGGCGATGGCGTATCATCTGGCTGACCGTGAGGGCGTCGTGATCTGCCCCGTTATGGATGCGCGTAGAGATCAGGTCTACAACGCAAAGTTCATCGCGCGCGGCGGAGAGCTTGAGAGGCTCTGCCCCGACAGGGCTATATCGGTTGAACAGCTCATATCCGAGGCGGAAGCCGACGAAAAAACATATTTTTTAGTTGGAGACGGCGCGGAGATGTGCTATAATATATTGTCGGAGCGCATCGCCGATGTGCGCCTCGTGCCGGAAACGCTGCGATTGCAGAGCGCTTATGGCGTGGCTATGGCGGC
>JAFWVB010000014.1 GCA_017518445.1 Oscillospiraceae bacterium
AACTGAGATCGTATTTTCCGAGATCCTCTTTTATAAAGAAGCGGTACATCGTCGGCGGCGCGCAGAACGTCGTGATGTTGTATTTTGCGAACATCGGCAGTATGTCCTCCGAGCGGAAGCGCTCGAAATCGTAAACGAATACCGCCGTACCGCACATCCACTGCCCGTACAGCTTGCCCCAGAGCGCCTTGCCCCAGCCCGTGTCGGATATCGTAAAATGCAGCCCGTCGGGGTCCGCGTTGTGCCAGTATTTCGCCGTGATATAGTGACCGAGCGGATATTTGCAGCTGTGAAGCGCCGCCTTCGGATATCCCGACGTGCCGGACGTGAACAGCATGAGCATGCTGTCGTCGCCGCATACGGTGTCCTCCGTGCGGTCAAAATGGCTCGAATACATCTCGTACTCCGCGTCAAAATCATGCCACCCATCGCGGGAGCCGCCGCTCATCACAAGGAGCTTCACGCTTTCGCAGTTAGCCGCCGCCTTTTCGACCTCTTTTGAGCATTCGCCTTCCGCGCTGCACACGACGGCTGATACCTCGGCAGTGTTGAAGCGGTATTCCAGATCCTTCTGCAAAAGCTGATCCGTTGCGGGTATCGCTATAGCGCCGAGCTTGTTGAGTCCCACGATTACCGGCCAAAACTCCCAGTTGCGCCGCATGATCAGCATAACGCGGTCACCCTTCTTAACGCCGAGAGCGCGGAAATAGTTTGCGCTTCGGGCGCTCATTTTCTTCATATCGCCAAATGTGAAGCGCCGCTCCCGCTTTTCGCTGTCGAGGTGTACCATGGCGAGCCTGTCAGGCTCCCTGTCCGCGATGGCATCCACCACGTCGAACGCGAAATTGAACCTGTCCGCGTTGCTGAAGGATATGTACTTCGGCGTGCCGGCGTCATCCGCCTCCGTCTTTATGAAGCCCGCCATGAAATCCGGCTCCGGCTTCTTTTCTGCGGGCAATACCGCCTTTTCCGCCTCCTGCGCAACGTTTCGCAGTCTTCCGTGGTCCCACATCACCTCGTCATCGTCCGCGAGTATCACGGCGCAGAACACGCAGTCGGCGCCGTCTATGGCTATCATGCCGTGCGGTGTGGAGGAGTTGTAAAAAATGCTGTCGCCGGGACCCAATATCTCGGTGTGATCCCCGACCTTGACCTTCATCCGCCCCTCGAGAACGAGGTCGAATTCCTGTCCGCCGTGCGTAGTCTGGCGTATCGGGGCGTTCTGCTCCTCCTCGGAATACTCATAGCGCACCCAGTACGGATCCGCCTTTCTGTTCTTGAAAAGGTGCGCTATCGAGCGTATTTCCGTGCCCTTTTCGCGGCTCGTCACCTGACCGCCGCCGCGCCGCGTCACGGCGTAGCTCGTCAGGCGCGGGCTGTGTCCCTCGAGCAGGTCCATCATCTCCACTCCGAAGGTCAGCGCACATTTGTGTATAAACGAAAACGGCAGGTCTACCTCTCCCGCCTCATAATTCCGGCAGTCCTCAAGCGCAAAGCCTGTATGCTCGGACAGCTCCTCCAGAGAATAGCCGCTGTCTATCCGAAGCTCTCTGATACGCTCCGCTACATCCTTGAGGACGCCGGTCGTTGTGTCAGACATAATAATCTACCCCCTATAAAAATAAAAATCCCGCCTCAAAACTTGAGACGGGATGGAAAAACTAACCCGCGGTACCACTCAAATTGCGCCGCAAAGCGCGACACCTCTCCATAGGCTCTGTCAAGCCCTTTGCCTTAACGCGGCAAAAACGTAAGGTATCTACTTGCGCGCATCGCGCTTTCGGACCTTCGGCTCGGAAGCGATAGCCCCTGGACAGCTCTACTGTCGGCGTCACAGCAAATCGCCGACTCTCTGGGAGTAAAAAACATGTCCGGCCGTCTTCGTCACAGCTTTTGGAGTATTAAAGCACAAACAAACTCGGCTTGTCAATACTTTTTATGAAAAAATATCGGCATTTTGCATAAAAGGCAGAGGCGTTCGTGCGCCTCTGCCTTTTAAATTAGTTATTCTATTGTTGTAATTACAGTCCCGCAACTCCTTTTAGGACATGCGTATGATACCTTTTTCTTGCCGCTTGGCAATATTTCAATCACCGCAATAAGCCGCATGGGAAATCCGCATGACGGGCAGTTCATTCAAAACACCTCCATTCGTGCAGCGTTGTCCGTAAGCGCTTTCATCGCACCAATCTTCTTATACGCACTGCCTCATCATCGTCAAAATTTGAAATCAATTCTGTAAACTGTAATAGATATTTATCTTCACCTGTTCTTTTATACATTTCAAGAAGTTTTCTTGCCAGTTCCAACTCTTTTCTTCCCATTTTATTTAATGCACGCATCCACATCCCGGAATCAATGTTAATCACTTCTTCTTCTCCTTTTCCATTGTTTACAAATGTTATAACTGTCTATCCACCTGTGCCGTATTAGCTGTAATCGCTTTCATGGACTTGCCCGGTTCCAAGACAAGAGCCGCACTTTACATGCCCTTTCCCGTTGCAATAGCCACATTCCGCGTTTATGTATCTCGGGTCTTTTTTGGTCCCGCGGCACACGGGACAGAACACCTCGCCGTGACCGAGGCATGTCCTGCATTTGACTTTCTTATCAGGCTCCATGTTTTTTCTCCTGTAAATTATTTGTTATATTCCAAAAGTATCTTTTATTGCCTCATCTACCACGTCATAGTATTGATACTCTGCCTCAAAAGCGGAGTTGTCGGTTTTGAATATCGCACCGAGAGCCATTCTCCCCAGACTTCCGCTTTTCTTGCGATCCTCCTCTAAGTTCTTTTTGCCGGTAAGCGCGCTTTGTCCGTAGTAATTTATAGTTGCAAAAGCGACATTTCCCGTAACTGACATGCGGATACAATATTTGAAATAATCTGCGACATGCTGCGGATTTATTATACATAGGCAGCGCTCGCGTTGTTTTGAGAATAGTCCGCCAGACTCAACCTCGTCAAATTGCAGAGTATACGGTATGCCGTATTCATCGAGTGATTGCGACAATGCCTCGCTTACCGCATCAAGCGTACCTGAAGCGGCATCATCTAATTTGAATCTCACCCGTCCGGGGAAGTTTTCTACTTCCTTCAAATTTTCAATCCTAATCATAATAACCTCCAAGATTAAAATAATTTAAAAAGGGCAAACCCTTACCTAAACCGTGAACCTAAAATATTTGAGCAGGCTTTTTACATCCTCATTATCCAAGGTATATTTGGCAATGAGCTGTTTTTGTATCTGACGCAAAGCATCCCTGTCCTCCGTGTCGTTCGCCGCTTGTATAGCCGATTTATATCTGCTGTAATCGGCAGTTGACATTTTTTCCATAGCCGCCTCCGCATATAAATATAATACGTGTTAATCTGATTATAATATAAACGGCCGATTTTGTCAATTGTAAATATCATTATGATAATGAAATATCTTTATGATTAGTTTATTATGCGACAAAGAGGTGACTACGATGACAGCCGAGAGGATAAAAGTGCTTAGAGAGCAGCGCGGGTATACGCAGACTGAGCTTGCAAAACGGCTCGGAATAACGAGGGCAAGCGTAAATGCATGGGAGATGGGCATATCCGTGCCGTCCACGCAATATATCGTCGAGCTTGCGGGAATATTTAATATCTCGACTGACTATCTGCTTGGGGTTGATCGTACGTCAACTGTGAACATTGCAGGGCTGAACGAGGAGGATATAAATCTTGTTTATGCGCTTATATCGCACTTAAAGATCAAAAACGGAGAAAGTCTATAAAAAGACTGTTGACATTTATCGCGAAAGGTCTATAATAAAAGCAATTTACAACATTAACGGGAGAACAAACATGGTATTCGCCGCTATCTCTGCTATTATAATCGCGTCGGCCAGCATTTCTATAATTGCTGGTCGTATAGTGTTGCAAAAAGCCTGATAGTTACGGATGTCGATATATACTTTTAAGGCGGCGGCTCCGTAAACTCGGGGTCGCTTTTGTATTATTTATGAACGCTTTTGTTGAAAAAATGATATCCGGTCCCCGCAAAATCGCGGTAACTGGGCATTTCGGCAGCGGCAAGACGGAATTTTCCGTCTCGCTCGCCTTCGCCATGTCGCGGCTCTGCTCCGACAGGCTGGCGATCTGCGATCTCGATATCGAAAACCCGTATTTCCGCTCTCGCGAAAAGCAGGCGGCGCTTGAAAACGCCGGAGTGCGCGTCTATTCAGACCCATTCAACGGTCGAAACGGGTCGGAGCTTCAGACGATCTCCGCCGCTGTCCGCGCCCCGCTCGAGGACGCGGGCTGCCGCGTCATCTGCGACTGCGGCGGCGACAGCGTCGGCGCGCGGGTGCTCAACCAGTTTCGCAAATACTTCACGCCAGGCGACCACCGGCTTTTATGCGTCGTAAACTGCGGCAGACCCGGAACGGATACACCCGAAAAAGCGGCGGCGCACATCCGCGCCATCGAGGACGCGACCGGACTTTCCGTCACGGGACTTATCTCAAATAACCATTTGATACGCTATACCGAGCCGGAGCATATTTTCGAGGGCTGGGAATTTACAAAAGAGGTCGAGGCGATAACGGGCATACCGGCACTCGCCGCCTGCTGTATGGAAACTCTCGTACATTCGGTCGAGGGGCGCGGTTTCGATGTTTTCCCGATCGGCATGCACATGCGCGACACATATCTCGACAGAGAGGTCTGATATGGATAAGAAAGCCTTTTCCGGACATCTTTTCGCCGTGATATGCGTGCTCGTTTGGGGCACGACCTTTATCGTCAGCAAGAGCCTCATGCGCTCGCTGACCCCTGTTCAGTTAATGTGGCTCCGCTTTGTCATCGCTTACCTGTCTCTCTGGGCGCTCCATCCGCATTGGCGGCTGCGCCTTCGCGAGGAGCCTGAATTTCTCCTCATATCGCTTTTCGGCAACACACTCTATTTTTTAGCCGAAAACTCGGCTCTCGGACTCACGCAGACGTCGAATGTCAGCATACTCGTCGCCACGGCTCCGCTGATAACCGCTCTTATGCTGCGGTTTACGCACGGCGAAAAGCTGACGCGCCGACAGCGCCTCGGCTTTGCCGTCACGTTTATCGGCGTCGTGTTTGTCGTCTTAAACGGCGTTTTCGTGCTCCGTCTCCATCCTCGCGGCGATATTCTTGCGCTTGCGGCGGCGGGCTGCTGTGCTGTCTACACCATACTGATCCGCCGCATTACGGAAAAATACAACAGCTTTCTGATAACCCGCAAGGTCATGTTTTACGGCATAGTCACAAGCACCCCGCTTTTGATTTTCACTAAATCGGCTCTGCCCGTAAAGGAGCTTTTGAATATCGGCAGCGCCGCGGGGCTGCTTTATCTCGGCGTTATCGGCAGCGCGATCTGCTATGTAATGTGGAACACCTCGATAAGCCGGCTCGGCGCGCTGAAGGCGAGCATATACATAAACGCCATCCCGCTCGTGACGCTGCTCTTCGGGGCAATATTCTTAAACGAGACGGTCACAGCCGCCGGAATTTTCGGTATGCTTCTCGTCATAGGCGGTCTGCTTTTAAGCAATTTGAGCATTGAGAAGAAAACAAAAATCAAGGACTGAAATATATTAAGGAGACTTGGCATGAAAAAGAACTTCAAGGTCGTGTTCGACCGGGACAGGTGTAAGGGCTGTGAGCTCTGTATAAATGCCTGCCCGAAAAGCATTCTGGCGCTTGACAGCTCCGTGAACAACAAGGGCTACCATCCCGCCTGCATCGTAGATCAGCCGGAGTGCATCGGCTGCTCGGGCTGCGCGATAATGTGCCCCGACTGCTGCATATCCATCTATGAGCTTGAGGAGGGAGAGACGGCATGAGCAAGGTACTTATGAAGGGAAACGAGGCTTTCGCGGAGGCGGCTATCCGCGCCGGGTGCAACTGCTATTTCGGCTATCCGATAACGCCGCAGAACGAGATCCCCGAATACATGAGCCATGAACTGCCGAAGGCGGGCGGCTCCTTCGTCCAGGCGGAGAGCGAGCTCGCCGCCGTCAACATGGCATACGGCGCGGCTGCCGCCGGAGGGCGCGCGTTCATCTCGACAAGCTCTCCCGGACTTGCGCTGATGCAGGAGGGGCTCGGCTTCATCTGCTCCACCGAGGTCCCGCTCGTCGTGCTGAACGTCAGCCGCGGCGGTCCCGGCGTCGGCGGCATACAGCCCGGACAGGCGGACTATCTCCAGGTCACGCGCGGCGGCTACAACGGCGACGCGAAAACGCCCGTTTTCGCTCCGGCGGGCATACAGGAGTGCGTGGAGCTTATCTACGAGGCGTTCGACATCGCGGACAAATACCGCAACCCCGTCATCATCTTTGCCGACGGCATGATGGGACAGATGATGGAGCCGGTCGAGCTGCCCGAAAAAAAGCCGCTAATATCGGCGGAGCAGATACGGACGCAAAAGCCGTGGGCGATAACCGGCACGGACCACCACGACGGACGAAACGTCGTCTACTCGCTCCGGCTGCAGCCGGACGTGCTCGAGGCGCACGTCGAGCATATGTTTGAAAAATACGCGAAGGCGGAGCGCGAGCTCGCCCGCTATAAGACTTCAAATCTCGACGACGCGGAGATCGTTTTCGTCGCGTTCGGCACGATGTCGCGCCTCTGCGCCGAGGCGGTAGAGCTTCTTGAGGCGCAGGGCATAAAGGCGGGCGTTATCCGTCCGATCTCGCTGTGGCCGTTCCCGGACGCGGCGTTCGACGAGATCGGGGATAAAACAAAGCTCGTTATATCTACCGAATTGAGCATGGGTCAGATGGTATTCGATGTAAAGGCGGCTGTAAACGGGCGGTGGCCCGTCGGACTCATAAACCGCACGGGCGGCGTTGTCCCGTCCTCCGTCGAGATCGCGGAGAGGGCGAAAAAGCTCTTGGAGGAAGTAAAATGAAAACTGTATTTGAACCCACCCGGGGTATGACAAAGGTCGATACAAGCTACTGCCCCGGCTGCTCACACGGCATCGCGCACCGTATAATCATGGAATGCCTCGAGGAGCGCGGCGACCTCGGAAACGCCATCGGCGTCGTGCCGATAGGCTGCTCAATAAACGGGCATCATTTTATGAACATAGACATGTGCGAGTCAACGCACGGCAGAGCCCCCGCTATCGCGACCGGCATTCGCCGCGTACAGCCCGACAAGATAGTCTTCACCTATCAGGGCGACGGCGATCTTGCGAGCATCGGCGCGGGCGAGATAGTCCACGCGGCTCACCGCGGCGAGAAATTCACGACGTTTTTCATCAACAACGGCATTTACGGTATGACGGGCGGACAGATGGCGCCCACCACGCTCATCGGTCAGCGCGCCACCACCTGCATAGACGGGCGCACCGTCGAGCAGGCTGGCATGCCGCTGCGCATGTGCGAGCTTTTGGCGACTATAGACTGCGCCGTCTACGTCGAGCGCGTCATACTGAACAGCCCCGCGAACGTGCGAAAGGCTAAAAAGGCTGTGAAAACCGCCCTCGACATCCAGCAGGCGGGGCTCGGCTTCACATTCGTCGAATTCATCTCCACCTGCCCGACAAACTGGGGGCTCACGCCTGTCGAATCGCTCCGCTGGATAGAAAACGAGATGGCGTCATACTATCCCGTCGGAAACTTCAGAAAACCGGAGGGGTATTGATATGAAAGTAAAGATGTTTTTCGCCGGAAGCGGCGGACAGGGCATCCTCGCGATAGGTCAGATGATAGCAAAGGCGGCTATGCTCGAGGGCAAGGAGGTCACATGGCTCCCGTCCTACGGACCTGAAATGCGCGGCGGCACGGCAAACTGCACCGTCATCGTCTCCGACAAGCCCATACCGTGCCCGCTCATAAACGAGACCGACGTTCTCGTTGCGATGAATTTGCCGAGTCTTCTGAAATTCGAGCCTCTTTTGGTGCCGAACGGCACTCTGTTCATAAACAGCTCCATCGTGTCTGAAAAGGCAAAGCGCGGCGACATCTCGGTCATCGACGTCCCCGCGAACGAGATGGCTCGCGAGCTCGGCAACGAAAAGGCGGCGAACATGGTCATGCTCGGCGCGATCGTCCGCAAGACCGGCATCGTCGGCATGGATACGATACGTGAGGAGACGCGCCATATGTTCTCCGGCAGAAAGGAACAATTCCTGCCCATGAATCTCGCCGCGCTCGATGTATATAAGGTCTGAACATATTCAAAATAAAAAGACCGCCCTTACGGCGGTCTTTTTATTTTCTCTATCTTTTCTCCCTGAAAAAACGGCGCATAAGCTCGGCGCACTCTTCACCCATCACGCCGCCCACTATCTGCGGCTCGTGCCCGTACCGCTCCATAAAAAGATTTATCACGCTCCCGCAGGAACCGGACAGCGGCTCTCTCGCGCCGTAATATACCCGTGAAATGCGCGAATTTATTATAGCCCCCGCGCACATCGGGCACGGCTCGAGCGTGACGTAAAGACTGCACCCGTCGAGCCGCCAGCCGCCCTTTTTTCTGCAAGCCTCTTCTATCGCCTCAACCTCGGCGTGCGCCGTGGCGAGCCCCGAGTTCTCGCGGCGGTTTCTGCCGCGTCCGATCATATTCCCGCTCTCATCGACGATGACGCAGCCGACAGGCACTTCGCAGTCGTCATACGCCTCCCGCGCGAGGCGCAAAGCTTCATACATATATAATTCAGTATCCATAAACGCACCTCAAAAAAACCATGCGCAAATATTTAGGCAAAAAAAACGCTTTTGTGTATAAAAACTCTCCGTAAGGTCGATAATCACGACAAATCAAAAAACGGAGGGTGAAAAAATGTTAGTCAAGGACGTTATGAGCACAAGGGTCATTTCAGCGTCGCCGGAGGAGCCGGTCTCGTTCGTATCGCGGCTTCTCAGCCGAAGCAACGTCGGCGCGCTGCCGGTGTGTACATCAGACGGCAAGCTAAAGGGCATGGTCACAGACCGCGACATAGTACTGCGCTGTGTAGCCGCGGGAAGCGACCCAGAGACGACCGCGGTAAACGAGATAATGTCGCGCAGCGTCGTCACCGCGAGCCCGATGGACGACCTCAAAAAGGTCTCCGAAATCATGTCAACCGCGCAGATACGCCGCCTGCCGGTCGTTGACAACGGCAAGCTCGTCGGCATCGTGTCCCTCGGAGATCTCTCGCGCCAGCCCCACTGCGAGATGGAGGCGGCAAAGGCACTGTCCGAGATATCCTCAAACATAAGAAAAAGGTAAACGCTAACCTTGTCAAAGTATTTTAAAAATAGCCGCTTGCGCGGCTATTTTTGTTTTTTATTCCTTGATAACGTAATCAGTAAAATATTTAAGCGGATTTACCCGCGTGCCGTCTTCGGTGACCTCAAAATGTATATGGTTGCCGGTCGAAACTCCAGTAGAGCCTACAAGCCCTATCACGTCGCCCTGACTCACCGAGTCGCCAACGGAAACGAGCCTTTTCGACATATGCGCGTAAAGCGTCGTCCGCCCGCCGCCGTGGTTTATCATCACATAATTGCCGTATGACGAGCTGTATGTAGACGTGACGACAGTGCCGCTGTCCGACGCGAGGATATTCGTCCCGTAATCCGCGCCGATGTCGACGCCAGTGTGCGTCTTATACATCTGGTAGACCGGGTGCCATCTCGTGCCGAATTCGCTCGTCACGGTCTTGCTCGACTCCGACGGCCAGATATACGTGCCTGTCGATTTTACCGTCGTGCCGGATATCTTCTCCTGCTTCTGAAGATCGGCTATGAGCCGCTCTATCTCGTCCTGCGTCTCCTTTTCGCGGCGCTCCATCTCGTCGTACTGCTCTCTGTACTTGCCGATGTTGTTCTCTATCTCCGCGATGACCTTCTGCGCCTCCGCGACCTGCTGCTGAAGCACTACCTTTTCATCCTCGACGCTCTGCCGCACTTCCTCCTGCGCCCGCTTTTCGGTCTCGATGCGCTCCTTCGCGGCGAGCGTGTCCTGCTTCGATTTCAGATAATCGTTATATACCCGCTCGTCGTATCTCATTATCTCGGAGATAAAATCCACCCTGCTTATGAGATCGGAGAAGGTCTTTGCCTCAAATAAAATAGCGCAATACGAGATGGTCCCGTTTTCCTCCATCGTGCGTATGCGCTCCTTATAGAGCTCAAACCGCTCATCCTGCTTTTTCTGGTACTCCTCCGCCTCTTTTTTCTTCTGCGCGATCAGCGCCTCATATTCGACGATCTGCTGATTTAATACGTCTATCTTCTGCTCGGTGAGGGATATCTGCTCGTCGAGCACCTCTTTTTTCGAGATCGCCGAAAGCTGCTCATACTGAAGCGAATTTATCTCAGCCTGTATCTCCGCCTGCTTTTTCGTTATCGTATCCTTCTGCCGCTTAAGCTCGTCTATCTCAGCCTGCGTCACGGCGAGCGCCGATATGGCGCTCAAAATAATCCCGCCGAGGAGTACGAGCGCCAAGATTATCGCTATTATTCTGATAATGGTTTTATTCAAACGCCGTACCCCCTCTCGCGGTTTTTACGTTTATACTCTTAAATAATTTCTTATCGCCACCGAGCTGCCTATGAGCCCGACAAAAAATCCGACTATCAAAAACGCTATAATAAGCGGGATCTCAAGCGAAGCGAAGCTCAGCACCTTTATGAAACCGAGACCCGCGTTTGCGACTATTTTTGTCGCGACCACCTCGTAAAGCGCCCACTGCACGATAAACGCCGTAAGCGAGCCGAAAAGCCCGAGCGTGAGTCCCTCCACTATGAACGGGCCTCTTATAAAGCCGCTCGTCGCGCCGACCATTTTCATTATCGCTATCTCTTCCTTGCGCTCGAACGTCGTGAGCTTTATCGTGTTTGAAATTATAAACAATGAAACTACAAAAAGTATCGCGATGAGCACAAGCGATATCGCTGCGGCGACGTTTTTGAGCGTCACAAAGCTCTTCGCTATCTCAAGATGCGCGCTGACCTTGTCTATACCGTCTATATTGCCGAGATCCCGCTGCGTCTGATCCATAACTGATATATCGTCGAGATATACGATAAACCTGTGCCGCAGAACTGACGGCTCCAGATCCTCAAGCATGCTTGAATCCTGATACTGCTCCACAAAGCTGTCGAGCGCCGCGGCGTTCGAGACAAACTGCGAGGATGTGACGTTCGGCGTCGCGTCCACCCTGCTCTTCAGAGCGCGGGCGCTCGCCTCGTCATAGCTGTCGTTCACATAGGCGACTATCTGATTGTCATCCTCAAGCGTCGTGATTATCTTGTTCACATTCAGGGCGACGAGCGTAAACGAGCCCATTATTATGAGGCATGCGACCGTTATGCAGACGGAGGCGAAGGACATGAACCCGTGTGTAAAAATGCTCTGAAAACCCTCTTTTATGAAATATCCTATTTTATTCTGTCTCATAATTGTAATACCCGTCCATTCCGTCGCTTATGATCCGTCCGCCGTCGATGGCGATAACACGCTTTGAAAACCTGTTGACAAGCTCCTTTTCATGCGTCACAACGAGCACGGTGGTCCCGAGCTCGTTTATTTTTTCAAGGAGCATCATTATCTCAAGGCTTCGCGCCGGATCGAGGTTTCCCGTCGGCTCGTCCGCGATTATCATGCGCGGATTGTTTACGAGCGCACGCGCGATGGCAACGCGCTGCTGCTCGCCGCCCGAAAGCTCGTTCGGGTGCCTTTTCGTGCGCGTATCGAGCCCGACAAGCTCAAGCACATACGGCACGCGGTTTTTTATCTCCCTGCCGCTCGCGCCGACGGCGCGCATCGCAAAGGCGACGTTTTCATACACGCTCTTATTCTCGATGAGGCGGAAATCCTGAAATATAACGCCGAGCGTGCGGCGCATGTGCGGCATCC
>JAFWVB010000149.1 GCA_017518445.1 Oscillospiraceae bacterium
AATAATATGTAAAGAGATGATAAAAAAATTCTGAACGTGTTTGACAGCTGTAAAACGGCGGTGATATAATTATAAAATCCACAAGGAGCGTGAAATAATGAAAGAGGAAGTTTATATAATAAGCGGTATGTCCTGCGCCGCCTGCAGCAGCTCGGTGGAGCGCGTTACGCGGCGCATAAGCGGCGTCGAGCGCAGCGATGTGAACCTCGCGACGGGGAAAATGACGATCGCCTACGATGAGTCTCTCGTAACACCGGAGATGATAACCGAAGCCGTCGAAAAGGCGGGCTTCGGAATACAGCCGTACACACCGGAGCCGGTCGGAAGCAGCGCCGTTCTCGACGAGGAGGCGCTTGCGCTTCAAACAAGGAAAAGAAACCTCGTCGGCGCGGTCATACTTACCGCCGTGCTTCTCTATATATCGATGGGTCACATGCTGTCTCCCGCGCTGAAGCTGCCCGGTTTTATGGATCCCGGCAGTCATCCTCTCGTTTTTGCGCTGTCGCAGCTCATACTGACTTTGCCGGTGCTCTCCGTTTTCGGGCGGTCATTTTTCGTCTCCGGCTTTAAGGCGCTTTTTCACCGCGCCCCGAACATGGACACGCTCGTCGCGGTCGGAAGCGGCGCGTCATTTATATACTCCGTTGTAATGACCGCGCTCATTCCGTCCGGAGCGGGAAACGCGCACGAGCTGTATTTTGAGTCGGCAGCCACAGTCGTGACGCTCGTCATGCTCGGCAAATATCTGGAGGCGCGAAGCCGCCGCAAGACGAAAAGCGCGATAATGAAGCTCATGGAGCTCTCTCCCGACACTGCGCTTTTGGTGAAAAACGGCGAGACGAGAGAGATCGACGCCGCCGCGCTCGTCCCCGGCGACATCGTCCTCGTAAAGCCCGGCGCAAGGGTCCCAGCCGACGGCGTGGTCACGGACGGAGAGGCGTCGGTAAATGAGGCGATGATTACAGGCGAGAGCCTGCCCGTCGATAAGAAAAAGGGCGACGGCGTGATCGGCGGCAGCGTGAGCTTCGACGGCGCTGTTTACGTCGAGGTCACGCGCGTCGGAGAAAATTCTACGCTCGCGAAAATAATCCGTCTCGTCGAGGAGGCGCAGGGCAAAAAAGCGCCGATCTCGCGGCTTGCAGATAAAATATCCGGCGTTTTCGTGCCGATAGTCATCGGCGCTGCCGTACTGTCCGCGCTCGTATGGCTTATAGCAGGAAATAACGCGGCGTTTGTCCTTAAAATATTCACCTCCGTGCTTGTCATAGCCTGTCCGTGCGCCCTCGGACTCGCCACACCGACAGCCATAATGGTCGGGACGGGGCTCGGCGCGGCACGCGGCATACTGATACGAAGCGGCGAGGCTCTTGAGACCGCCCACTCCGTAACCGCCGTCGTTCTGGACAAGACCGGCACTGTCACAAAGGGAGTTCCCGCAGTGACGAGCCTTCTGCCGATCGGCGTCTCCGAGGAGGATCTTTTGTCTGTCGCAGCGGCGGTCGAGGCGCAGTCCGCGCACCCGCTCGCGGCGGCTGTAACGCGCGCGGCTTCCGAGCGCGGCTTGGGAATACACGGTGTCACAAACTTCAAAAGCATATCCGGCATGGGGCTTACAGCGACGATGAGTGACGGGCGCGAGGCGGCGGTCGGAAACATGAAGCTGCTCGAGAGCCTCGGCGTTCCCACGGGAAGCGCGTATATGCTCCTGCGAAGCGTCGCGGCAGGCGGAGAAACGCCCGTACTCGTCGCGGCAGGCGGAGATATGCTCGGCGTCATAGGTATTAAAGATCCCGTCCGCGAGACGAGCGCGGAAGCTGTAAAAACCATGCGTGAAATGGGACTTCGCGTCTGTATTCTGACGGGCGACAACAAAAAAACAGCCTCCGTCATCGCCGAACAGGTCGGCGCGGAGGAGGTCATCGCGGAGGTCATGCCCGACGACAAGGCGGCTGTAATAGAGCGGCTTCAAAGCGAGGGGTATAAGGTCATGATGGTAGGCGACGGCATAAACGACGCGCCCGCACTGACGCAGGCGGACGTCGGCGTCGCCATCGGCGGCGGAAGCGACATCGCGGTGGAGGCGGGTTCTGTAGTCCTAATGCGCTCCGATCTGCGCGACGTGCCGCGCGCAATAAATTTAAGCCGTCAGACGCTGCGGCATATAAAGCAAAACCTGTTTTGGGCGTTTTTCTACAACGTGATAGGCATACCCATCGCCGCGGGTGCGCTATATCCCGCGTTCGGGCTGCTTTTAAGCCCGATGATAGCTGGCTTTGCGATGAGCTTAAGCTCCGTCTGCGTCGTCGGAAACGCCTTGAGGCTTCGCACAAAGAAAATATGAAAGGAAAATTTGAAATGACTGTTTTGAGCATTCCCGGCATACACTGCGCCGGCTGTATAAGGCGCATAGACGCCGCGCTCGACCGCGCGGGCATAAAGCACTTGTCCTCGCTCGACGATAAGACCGTCTCGATAGACGGCGGTGAGAGCGCGGTGCAGGCGGCGATAAGCGAGCTTTACGACCTCGGCTTTGACGCGGAGGTAAAAAAGTAGCATACGCGCGCGATTTTACGCGAAAAAAGAGCATCAGCGGCATTTTGCCGCTGACGCTCTTTTTATTTATACGGTTTGCTTATTTGAGATTTGCCTTCAGCGCGTTGACGGCGTCCTGCGTCATGCCGTGGGCGGTGAGATAGCTCTCCGCGGCGGCGGCAAGATCGACACCCTCCAGCGAAGCGCCCTTCTCCGCGCCCGCGACTGCGCGGAGCATCTCCATGACGTTCTTCTCCGCTATCATCTCGTACTTCTCGGCGTCAGCTTTCGGGTCGAGATGATAGTAGTTTACATAACTCGTCATATAGTCCTTGACTATATCGTCGAGCTTCGCGCCCATCAGCGCCTCGAGCAGCATCGCGGTAAAGCCCGCTCTGTCTTTGCCCTCGGTGCAGTGCACGAGATACGGACCCTTGTTCTCCGACATGAAGGTCATGCCCTTGACTATGCCCTCCGCAAACTCATCGGATGCGAAGTTGACCGGCATTCCGAGCGGGATGACCGCGCCGCCCTCATAGAGCTTCTTGTAGTATTCGGAGTCAAAGCCCTCCGCCTCGAAGTAGCCCTTGAGGTCTTCCTCTGTGTCGGCGAGATTTATGACTGTCTTAACTCCTGCGCCCTCGATGAGCTTGTTTGCGATCGAAGCGCGGTTGTTTTCGTTGTTCACCGGAGAGGCGGAGCGGTAGAGCTTACCCTTGCCGATATTGCCGAGCGTCACAGCGCGGAAGTTTGCGAATATCTCGTCGCTCTCATAGTCGGCGCGCTCATTCGTGTAGACGAGGGAGTTTACCTCCTGCTCGAGCAAAGCGCCCGCCTTTTCCTTGAGCGTGATCGTCACGGTGCTGCCGACATCTATGCCGGCGGTCTCCGCGAATTTGCCGTAGTTGATGCAAACGGCGATATACTCATGTCCCGGATACGCCCTGACCATGTACTTGCCGTTATCGACGTAATAGCCGTTGAAGTACGGGATATTTCCGGTATAGCTGCCCGCAGCGACGGTCACGATGTCACCGAGCGTGAAGCCTGCTTTGGTGAAGTCCTCAATACTTATATCGAGCAGCGCGTGTCCGTATTTCTCGATCTCCGTGACCTTGCCGCTCACGCGGATCGCCTCGCCTCCGAGGTTCTTTCTGACGGCTTCGATATCCTCTTTGCTAACGCCGAGCTCGATAAGGTATTCCTCCGCCTCAGCCGCGAGATCCGCGCCCTCGAGGTTGTCGATGCCGAACGTGGTTTTAAGGTTCTTCACGACGTTGTTGGAGATCTGCGTGTACTGGTCGGTACCCGCGGTCACGCCGTAGTAGTTATAGAAGGTCACCATGTAATCCTGCATGACCTCTTCGATGGAGGCGCCCATGAGGCACTCGATAAGAGCCGACATGAAGCCCGCACGGTCCTGACCCTCGTTGCAGTGTATGAGAACCGGTGTCTCTGCGGTGGTGAGGAACTTCATCGCCTCGGCAACGCCGGCGCGGTTCACGTCGCTCGTGAAATCGACGCCCAGGTCGAGCAGAAGGAGATTCTGCTTGCTGTAATAGGTGTCATCATAGCCCTCGTACTTTGCTATGGACGTCTCGGAATCCGCAAGGTTCACAAATGACTTAACGCCGTTTGCGGCAGCCGCCGCGTCGGCGTATGTATTGCGCCCTATCGACGGATTGACCGGAGACGACGCGCGATAAAGCTTGCCCGCGCCCACGCCGCTCGTTGTGATCATGCGGAAGTTTGCGAACTGCTCGTCGTCGAGATTTTCATAATCCGCGCGCTCATCGCTGCGGTGCAGGTCATAGATGATATATGTATCGGCATAGCCGCCGCGCTCCGCGAGCTCGATAGTCACGGCAAGCGGGAATTCCACGCCGTCCATCGCGACGTGATAGCGCGAGCCGTCCTCATTCGTCATTCGAGTCGCGACGCCGTAAGTCTCGGCAAAATCGCCGTTGAATATCTCGAGCGTTACCTGCTTTTCGCCGTCCTCCCACATAACGATACCGGACGCCTTGCTCCCGACATAGCGGTATTCCGGGATGACAGGCACCGTTACGCTCTGATCGAGGAAGCTGACGGTAACGAGATCGGCGTATTCATACCCCTTTTCCGCCATCTCAGCCGAGGTCAGCTCAAGAAGGATATCACCGTATTTGTCGATATCGTCGGTAGATTTTGCGACTGTCTCTATCTTCTCCGGCACCGGATCTTGCGTATCCTCCGGCGTCTTTTCAACGACAGGGGGCGTTTCCTCCTGCTTTTCCGGCTCAATGTTCTTGTTTTTGGCGCACGCTGCCAAAGACAGGAGCATTACAAGCGCCAAAAATAGGCTAAGTAGTTTTTTCATCTTTTTCTCCTCTCTGTTTTTATGATCCGGCGTTTATTTCAATCGCCGTACGCGGGGACTTATATCTGTCGCGGCGGCATATTTCCGCTTTTCGCGCGGCGATATGCCATGTGCCGCGATAAATACCACTGCAACAAAAATGCCGCCACAAGGCGGCCGCGGTCGTCTGAAAATGGTCTTTTTTGACATAAAAATATTACAACACACGTCTGTTTTTGTCAATATTTACAAACACAAAATATTTACTCTCGGCGATTTTGCAAGCACGCACGGTAAAAGCGCCGTGTTAGTGCGCCCCCCGAACGGAGCGTCACTTACACTGCGCTTTATATCGTCAATATCCGCTATATCTCTTTATCCAAGACGGTGCCGTCGGCGGTCTCGGCGGCTTTTACAAACCCGAAATGCTCGAAAAATCCGGCGTGCTTGCCGCAAGAGTGCGGCAGTGTAACGCGCAGACGCTTATATCCCGCGCCCCTGTAATACGACACGGCGTGTCCGAGAAGCTGTACGGCGAGAAGCCGCCCCCTGTAATCCGGCAGCATATAATAAAAA
>JAFWVB010000015.1 GCA_017518445.1 Oscillospiraceae bacterium
CCGATTGGCACTGTGTAAGCGAGCCGAAAGAAATATTTGATTTGGTGCGGACTGAGGATATCGCCGCGCTTGACGCGGAATTTCCGGTCGAGCGATTAAAGCTGATCGCCGCCGACGGCGCGACGAGATATAACCGCGAGCATGTAGACGCCATGGACGACGAGACGTTTTCGCGGTGGATGGAGTACCATTTCGCTATCTGCGAGCGGCAGGATATTATCGGCGCGTCGCACCACACGCTGGATATATTGAGGAAAATATGACGCATCCCGCTTTAGTCGGTTTCCGATTGGCGCAGATTTTATGCGCTTATGGGACGGGACGGCAAGGTTGAAATGATTGATAGCTTTGGTCAGCAACAGGTATTTTAAGCACTAAACCGCAGGTAAACTACAGGTCGGGCAAGCTAAACTGCCGGTCGGTTGATATCGTGGCGAGGAGGCGGTATTATGCAATCATCAAGGCAAACATTTGAAAGGAGAATTCAAACTATGAAAAGAGAATCAATGGGCGCTGTGATTGCAGAAAAGCGAAAGGAGCTCGGCATAACGCAGCTTGAGCTTGCGGGGCGAATGGGTGTTACCGACAAGGCGGTGTCCAAATGGGAGCGGGATCTGTCGTATCCCGACATCAATTCACTTCCAAAGCTCGCGGAGATTTTAGGCATGTCGGTAGACGAGCTTATGCTGATCAAATCCAACAGCGCACAGCAGGAATGCAGGACGCCCATAAGCGAGATACTGCACACCGTTTTTTCGGCTGTCTGTCTGGCTATGGGAGTCGCGGTGGTCGTCTTGTCAATAATGAAAAAGCTCGATCCGCAGACGGCGATCATTATGCTCGGTATCGGCTTGGCTTGCGGCGGGATAGATCTTCTGCAAAAACGGTAAATCAAACCGATTTTCATAACTTGGCATAAAAAACCCTCTTTTGTCTGTATGACAAAAGAGGGTTTTTGTTGTTTTTTTAAGAGGCGATATCACGCGATCTCCAGCGCGACCTCCATCATGTCGGTGAATGAGGTCTGGCGCTCCTCCGCCGTCGTATTCTCATCCGGATTTATGAAGGAATCCGAGACGGTGCAGATGCAGAGCGCCTTTTTGCCGGCGCGCGCCGCGTTGCAGTACAGGGCGGCTGACTCCATCTCCACGCCGAGGACGTTCATCTTCGCCCACTCCATGCCGGAGCCGGAGTCGTTGTAGAAGATGTCGGAGGACAGGATATTTCCCACCTTGAAGCGCAGACCCTTTCGCTCGCACTCGTCGGCGGCTTTTCTCAAAAGTCCGAAGTCCGCGATCGGGCAGAACGTGCCGGGCAGGTTGTACTGCGAGGCGAAATTGCCGTTCGTGCAGGCGCCCTGCGCCAGAACAAGGTCTCTGACATGGAGATCGGGGTTATAAGTGCCGCACGAGCCGATGCGGATAATGCTCTCCACGCCGTAGAAATTGAACAGCTCGTATGAGTAAATGCCGATGGACGGCTGTCCCATGCCGGACGCCATGACGGAGACGCGCTTGCCCTTATATGTGCCCGTGTAGCCCTGCACGCCTCTCACGTTGTTCACGAGCACGGGATTTTCCAAAAAATTCTCGGCAATGTATTTCGAGCGGAGCGGATCGCCGGGCATCAGCACGGTCTCGGCGAAATCGCCCGCCTTCGCCTCGATATGCGGTGTCGGTACTGCCATGGTTTTCTCCTTTCGATTTACTTTAGCTTTACGCCTGCTCCTGCGATTTGACTATCTTCACGACGCGCGAGGTGCCGAGGCGCGCCGCGCCGAGCTCGACAAATTTTTCGGCGTCCTCAATAGAGGATATGCCGCCCGCCGCCTTCATCTTCACGTCCGGACCGATGTGCTTGGAGAACAGCGCGATATCGTCAAATGTCGCCACTGCGGTCGAAAAGCCCGTGGAGGTCTTGATGTAATCCGCGCCCGCCTCGGTCACAAGCTCGCACATTTTTATTTTTTCCTCGTCCGTCAAAAGGCAGGTCTCGATAATGACCTTCAAAATTTTGTCGCCGCACGCTTTTTTA
>JAFWVB010000150.1 GCA_017518445.1 Oscillospiraceae bacterium
GGAATTCTCAACGTCTTCTACACAAAGGGAACTGTGATAGCTGAGTTTTGGATATTTTCGATAACGAAAGAGGGGCTTCGTGCGGCGGCGTTTATGATACTTCGCATAGTCCTTCTCGTTTTCGGGACGCTCGTTATGACGTACACCACCTCTCCCATCTCTTTGACCGACGGGCTTGAGAGGCTCTTAAAGCCGCTTAAAAAGCTCAAGCTCCCGATACATGAGCTCAGCATGATGATGAGCATCGCGCTGCGCTTTATCCCGACGCTCATCGAGGAGACGGATAAGATAATGAGCGCGCAAAAGGCGCGCGGCGCGGACTTTGAAACGGGCGGGCTTATAAAGCGCGCAAAGGCGCTGCTTCCGCTGCTTGTCCCGCTGTTTATCAGCGCGTTTCGCCGCGCGGAGGAGCTCGCGACCGCTATGGAGAGCCGCTGTTACCACGGCGACGAGGGGCGCACGCGGATGAAATCGCTCCAGTTTTCAAGGCTTGACTTTATTGCATTCGCAGGCGGCGCGCTGCTTTTGGCGGCGGTGTTCACCCTGAGGGGCTTCGGCATCTGATGATTTAGGAGACGCTGTTTTGGATAAAAAGGGCAGAAACATAGCCGTGCGCCTGCGTTACGACGGCACGCGCTACCACGGCTGGCAGATACAGAAAACGGAGGCGACCGTCGCGCAGACGGTCGAGGACGCGTTCGCAAGGGTCTGCGGCCACGCCGTAAAGGTGACGGGCTGCGGCAGGACGGACGCCGGAGTGCACGCGGAAAAATACTGTGCGAATTTCCGCACTGACTGTCCGATCCCGACAGACCGCCTGCCGTTTGCGGTGAACGCATACCTGCCGGACGACATTGCCGCCGTGGACGCGACCGACGCGCCGGAGGATTTCAACGCGATACTCTCGTGCCGGAAAAAGGAGTACACCTACAGGATATACAACTCGCGCTTCCGCGACCCGTTTTACCGTGACCGCGCTTATTTCTACCCGGCGGCGCTGAACGTCGAAAAAATGGCTGAGGCGGCGCGTATGTTCGTCGGCACGCATGATTTTGCCGCGGTGCGCTCGGTCGGAACGGAGACGAAAACGACGGTTCGCACGGTCTATTATTACGAGGTCGAGCGGCACGGAGACATTATAGCTCTCCGCGTCTGCGCGGACGGGTTTCTGTACAACATGGCGCGGGCTATGGCGGGGACGCTTATTTACGTCTCCGAGGGGAAGATAGAGGCAGGCGAGATACAGGAGCTTCTTAAAAGGCGCGACCGCCGGCTCACGGGACCGACCGTGCCGGCGCAGGGGCTTTACATGACAGATATATGGTACGACGGCGCCGTCGGAGAGATGATGAAACGGTAGAAGACGGCGCGGCTTATGGAGATCCGATATGAAAAGCGGAAAAAGAAAAAGACTGAAAGTGATACTTCGTGTGCTGTTTGCCGTCTTAATAGCGGCGGCGGTATTCGTAATCGTCTCGGCGGCGGTGCGCTCGCGCGATAACCTGACCTTGCGCGGCGTCGTTTCAAATGTAACGTCGCTCTGGTCGAAGGACACAATCGCGGACGAGCTGAATTATGAGCGCTGCACCGCCGTGCGACAGCTCGGAAGCGGTATCGCGACCGTGTCCGAAAACGGTGTTCGGACATATGGCGGCGACAATTCGGAGGCGGTTTTATCGGCATTCACGATGAACGAGCCGTATCTAGAATCCGGCGGAGACGCCGCAATCGCCTGCGATATAGGCGGAAACGCGTTAAAGGTGTTACGCTTAAACTCGGTCGTGTGCGAAATCGAGACGGATAACCCGATAATCTCCGCGCATATAAACCGATCCGGCTGGTTTACCGTCTGCACAAGAGAGAGCGGCTATACCTCGTCGGTCACGGTATATAACGCGAAGGGCGAGGCGGTTTACAAATGGTATTCCGGCGAGGGCTACATATTATCCGCCCGCGTTTCTGACAGGAACCGCGGCATGACCGCCCTCGTTTTGAGCCGCGGCGGAAGCGAGCTCGTCTGGTTCAAATTTACAAGCGAGGAGGAGCAGCGCCGGTTCACGCTTTCGGACGGCGTCATAATAGACTTTGATTTCATGTCCGGAGGCAGGCTCGCCGCTGTAACGGCGGAAAAGCTCCTTATTATAAACGACAAGGCGGAAACAGCGGCGGAATACGGTTTTTCGGGACGTGTTTTGAGCTGCTACGACATAGATAAAAAGACGGTCGTACTCGGACTTTGGGATGACAAATTCGGCAAATCCGGCGCTGTCGCGGCTGTAAGCTCATCCGGCAAAGAGACCGGACTTGTCTCCGTAGACGGGCGCATTACGGACGTCTCGTGGGCAGGCAAGACGTGCGCCGTGCTTTTGGAAAACGGCGTAAAGACCTTCGTCTCATCGTCGCTCGACGGGGGAAAGTCGTTTGACTTTCTCGGCGGGCGCGGAGTAATAGCGCAAAAGGACGGCTCTGTCCTCGTAACGGGCGAATATACGGCGTCGCATTTGAAATTAAAACATCAGGATAAACCTTTCTAATACAGAAGGAGAGTTGTAAATGAGTACGGTCAGCATTATACTGGACATAATATTCGTCGCGGTCATCGCGTTCGGGATATGGCGCGGCTGGAAGGGCGGCATAATATTGAGCGTTTTCGCCATGGTAGCGCTTTTCATCGCGCTTATCTCCGCGAATATCGTCGCGTCGGTCTACTCTCCGGAGGCGGAGGGCGCGATAGGCACCTTCGCGGGCGGCATGATCGACACCGCCGCGTCTGAAACCCTGAAATTCAAGGGCTTCGACAAGGACGGCAAGCCCGATGACAGATATGCCGTGCTCACGGAGGAGGAAAAACGCGACATATATACCGTCAGCATGAATACGCTTAAACGAGTGGGCGTGTGCGACGACCTCGCCGAAGATCTCGCGGAGGAAACCGCAAAGGAGGCGAGCGTGGTCGGGCAGGAGATGCGCTCAATACTGACGCAGAAATTAAGCAAACGGGCGGCGTTTTCAATGGTGTTCTTCGCGGTGTTCGTCATAGTATCCATCATTTTTGCCGCGATAGGGAGCATAATAAATCTGACGTTCGAGCTGCCCGGAGCGCAGACGGTAAATAAAATAGGCGGCGCTATCATATCGGTCGTGAACGCATTTGCCATAGTGCTTTTTATAGCCTGTATTTTCAGATATTCCGGCATAATAATAGGAAAGAGCGCGGTCGACGGCACGCGCATCGTAAAAATCCTCGTAAACTCAAATATTATCGCAAATTTATTCAACATATAACACAAGATTTCGTAAAAGGAAACGGGTGATACGCAAAATGAAAAACATACCTAATATACTGTCTGCCATACGCATCTGCCTTGTCCCCGTTTTCGTCATAGCTTATTTCACAAGCAAAAACGACATAAATTTTGCCGCGGCGGGAATTTACGCGCTCGCCGCCGCCACCGACGTGCTTGACGGTTATCTCGCGCGGCGCAACAACTGGATAACCGATCTCGGCAGAATACTCGACCCTCTCGGCGACAAGCTCATGACGTTCGCGGTCATCTCCTGCATAACGATAAGCGGGCGGTTCCCCGTGTTCGTGCTCGTGCTTTTTGTCGCAAAGGAGCTTTGCATGATGGCGGGCGGTATCATAATCCACAACAAATACAAGCTCGAAATGCCGCCGTCAAACAGGCTCGACAAGGCGTCAACGGCGCTGTTTTTCGTCGTCTGCGCGACGGTGCTGTTGTTCCCGTCGCTCAAAAGGTCGGTGACAAGCGCGATGGTGACGCTCGCTATCGCCGTGGCGTTCGCGGCGCTCGGCAGCTATATAATGACTTTTATGGCGGTCTCGAAAAACAAAGACGGGGCGGAAAATCAGTGATTTTCGCCGCCGTACGCACCGCCTTCGGCAAAACAAGGAGAAACTTTTATGCAGCCAACAATTTGTGCAAGATGTAAAAAGAACATAGCCGTTATTTTCATTACAAAGGTCGAAAACAACGGCGCCACGACCAACGAGGGACTTTGCCTCAAATGCGCGAAGGAGCTCAAGATAAAGCCGGTCGAGGATATAATGGAGAAAATGGGCATAACCGACGACGATCTCGACGACATTTCAAGCGAAATGGTCGAGGCGCTGAGCGGATTTGAAAATATGCCCATGCCGATAGAGGGCGACGACGACACGGAGGAGGGCAAAACCGCCACGTTTCCGTTTCTGAACAAGCTGTTCGGAAATCAGCAGCCGGACGCAGCCCCTCCGGCGGGTGCTCAGAGAAATGAGCCGCGAAAGGAAAACGGCGCGAAAAAGCGTAAATTTCTCGACCAGTACTGCATTTCGCTTTCCGAAAAAGCCAAAAGCGGCAAGCTCGACCGCATCATCGGCAGGGAGACGGAGATAGAGCGCGTAATTCAGATACTCAACCGCCGCCAGAAAAACAACCCCTGCCTCATAGGAGAGCCGGGCGTCGGCAAGACGGCGATCGCGGAGGGGCTCGCGCAGAAAATATGCGACGGTGCGGTTCCGTATAAGCTGCGCGATAAAGAGGTGCTGCTGCTAGACCTCACTGCGCTTGTTGCCGGAACGCAGTTTCGCGGTCAGTTTGAGAGCCGCATGAAGGGGCTCATCGACGAGATAAAAAAACAGGGCAATATCATTCTCGTCATCGACGAGGTGCACAACATCGTCGGCGCGGGCGACGCGGAGGGCTCGATGAACGCCGCGAATATCTTAAAGCCAGCGCTTTCACGCGGCGAGATACAGGTAATAGGCGCGACGACGTTCACGGAGTACCGCAAGCACATCGAAAAGGA
>JAFWVB010000151.1 GCA_017518445.1 Oscillospiraceae bacterium
CTCGTAAACGCGCTGATACACTATTGCGGCGATAGTCTTTCCGGCCTAAACGGGGAAATTCGCCCCGGCATCGTGCACAGGATAGACAAGGACACGTCCGGTCTTATGATCGCGGCAAAAAACGACCGCGCCCACCGCGGTCTCGCCGCACAGCTCAAGGATCACACTCTCGCCCGCACTTACGAGGCGATAGTCTGCGGGCGCGTAAAAAACGACAGCGGCACGGTAAACGCGCCGATAGGCAGACATCAGACCGACAGAAAGCGACAGTCGGTGAACGCGAAAATTTCGCGCTCCGCCGTCACGCATTACGAGGTGATAGCGCGCTATAACGGCTATACCCATGTGCGCTGCCGCCTTGAAACAGGGCGCACACACCAGATCCGCGTCCACATGGCATACATCGGTCACCCCATTTTGGGCGACCTCGTTTACGGCAGGAAAAAGCCCGAAAAAGGTCTTTCGGGACAGTGCCTCCACGCGAGGGAGCTTCGCTTTATCCATCCCGTAAGCGGGGAGAGCGTATGCCTCAAAACCGAGCTTCCGGAATATTTCAGCGATGTATTGCGAAAGCTCGGCGCGCCGGAAAATTAAGGCACCGCCTTCGGTATTTTTATCGTAAGTATTATATCCGTCTCCGTCTCGCTTCTTCCGTACTCGGCGCGTATGCCGGACTGCTTCATCAGGTCCATTCCCCGCGTGACGGTGTTCAGAAAAAATCGCACGTCTTTTAATACATAAACGGGTCGGGAGGGCTTGTTTTGCGCTTCCTGCCCTTTTATTTTGCCCTCCTGCGCCATATAGGCGTCGATCAGCTCCTCAGTTTTCGCGACATTTAGCCCACGCTCAACTATTTCCTTTAGCAGAAAAGCCCGATCTGAATTTGAATCGAGACGTAAAAGCGCCCGCGCGTGGCGCTCCGTAAGCCCGCGCTCCCGTATCGCGCGCAGAAGCTCCGGCGGCAGGCGCAGTATACGCAACTTGTTCGCTATGGCGGGCTGGCTTTTGCCGAGCCGCCGAGCCGCCTCCTCCTGACTCATGTTAAATTCACGTATAAGCCGGTCTATGCCCTCCGCCTCCTCGATAAAATCGAGATCGCGCCTGTGCAGATTTTCAACGAGCGCGAGTACCGACGAGTCCGGCGCGTCTACGCCGAGCACGATGCACGGAACGCTGTCAAGCCCCGCCAAAAGCGCGGCGCGAAGCCGCCGCTCGCCGGAAACGAGCTCATATCCGTACCCTGCCCGACGTATGCTGAGCGGCTGCAGAACGCCGTAACGCTTTATGCTTGCGGCGAGCTCCATGAGTCCCTCCGGATCGAACCGCTTTCGCGGCTGCGCGGGGTTCGGCGTTATCTCGCTGACCGGCACGAAAAATATGTCGCAGCTCTCGAACACACCGCGTTTTTGCGGTAATATCATGCGTAAATACCCCCTTCTCGGTTATTTCCCAACACCATATTACATAAAAAGCGGCGCGCAGGCGGTCGAAAAAGCGGGAAAACCCGCCGCCTCCGCAAAAAAATACCCCGAAACGGAGTAAACTCCGGTTCGGGATATTTTTGTATATCATATCATTCCTCGACCGCCGTGACAGCGATATTAAGCTCCTCAAGCTGACGCGGATCGACGCATCCGGGCGCGCCCATCATAACGTCCTGCGCGTTTTTATTCATCGGGAACGGTATTATCTCGCGTATCGAGCTCTCCCCGGCAAGCAGCATCACCATACGGTCGACGCCCGGCGCTATGCCGGCGTGCGGCGGCGCGCCGTAGCAGAAGGCGTTGTACATCGCGGGGAACTTCGCCTTTACGTCCTCCTCACCGAGCCGTACAAGGCGAAACGCCTTGAGCATGATCTCCGGGTCGTGATTTCGCACCGCGCCCGATGACAGCTCAACGCCGTTGCATACAAGGTCGTACTGCTGCGCGGTTATTGTCAGCGGATCGAGCTTCCCGGCTATCGCACGGTCGAGCGTCGCCGCACCGCCGCCGGGCATCGAGAACGGGTTATGACAGAATTCAAGCTCTCCGCTCTCCTCGCCGATCTCGTACATCGGGAAATCGACGATCCAGCAGAACTCATATTTTTCCGCGTCCATGTGCCCCTCCGAAATCGGACCGAGCTTGCTTCTGAGCACTCCGGCGGTCTTCTGCGCGGCGAGCCTGCTTCCCGCCGTAAAGCCGACGAACGTGTTCGGCTCAAGCTCCAGCGCCTCGATAAGCTCGTCCTTGCGCTCCGCGAAGAACTTTGAGACGCCGCCGACGAGCTCGCCGTTTTCATCAAGCCTCAGCCAGTACGCCTTGTTTCCGGTCTGAACCTCGACCTCGGACATGAGCTTGTCGATTTCTTTGCGCGAGGCGGCAAAGCCCGTTACGGGTATCGCCTTGACCGTGTTTCCCGCGAACGGCTCAAAGCCGCAGTCGGAAAACCGCGTCGCGTCCTTTACGATTAAATCTATGCGAAGATCCGGCTTGTCCGAGCCGTAATTTTCCATCGCGTCGTTATATGAAATGCGCTTGAACGGCGCATCCGACGCGCGGCTGTATTTGCCGTATTTTGCGAATATCGGCGGGAGCACGCGCTCCAAAACGCCGAAAACGTCGTCCTGCGACGCGAACGCCATCTCCATATCGAGCTGATAAAATTCTCCGGGGCTTCTGTCGCCGCGCGCGTCCTCGTCGCGGAAGCACGGCGCTATCTGGAAATACCGGTCGAAGCCGGAGGTCATCAGAAGCTGCTTGAACTGCTGCGGCGCCTGCGGAAGCGCATAAAATTTGCCGGGGTGCTTTCTCGCCGGGACGAGATAATCGCGCGCGCCCTCCGGCGACGACGCGGTGAGTATAGGCGTCGTTATCTCCATAAAGCCCTCGTCGTTCATCGCCGCCCGCAGCGCCGATACGACATTGCAGCGGAGCTTGATATTCGCCTGCACCTCGGGATTTCGCAGGTCGAGATAGCGGTATTTGAGACGAAGTGTTTCGTCCGCGTCGCGGCTGCGGTTTATCTCAAACGGCAGCTCGTTATATATGCATTTTCCGAGCACCTCTACGCTCTCCGGCACTACCTCTATGTCGCCGGTGGGCAGCTTCGGATTTTTGCTCGCCCTCTCGCGCACGACGCCCGTTACGGAGATCGTGCTCTCCTTTACGATCGGCTTGAACGCCGCCATCATCTCCTCCGATTCGACGACGATCTGCGTCGTGCCGTAAAAATCGCGCAGAACGACGAAGGCGAGGCTTGCGCCGACCTCCCGCATATTTTCAAGCCAGCCGACGAGCGTTACTCTCTCTCCGGCGTTTTCAATGCGAAGCTCGCCGCATGTGTTTGTTCGTGACTGTTTCATTTTATCCACTCCTTTAAGCATATCATCCGATTATTATCCTGCCGTCCGCTCTGCCGGCGATGCCGCCGAGTATAAGCTCAGCGGCGGCGGAGGCGTCGAGCGTTACCTGCTCGCCGGTATTCATATTTTTTACGGAAACTGCGCCGGCTCGTATCTCGTCCTCGCCGAGAAACGCAACATACGGGAAGCCGCATTTGTCCGCATACGACATTTTAGACTTGAATTTTTTGTTTTCCGTGTAGAGCTGTACGCGCACGCCGCGCTTTCGCCACTCCGTCGCCGTAGACACCGCGGCGGATATGTCATCAGTCATCGGGAAGAGTATCACGTCAGCCGGAGCGGTCAAAATATCGTCATTCAAAAGCCCGCAATCCTCGAGCACGAAAAACAGCCGCGTTAGCCCTATCGAAATGCCGACGCCCGGCAGCTTTTTGTCGGTGTAATACCCCGCGAGATCGTCATATCGTCCGCCGGAACATATCGAGCCCACCTCCGGGTGGTCGAGCATCGTAGTTTCATAGACCGTGCCCGTGTAGTAATCGAGTCCCCTCGCGATGGTCAGATCCACGGCAAAGTGATCCTCCGGCACGCCGAAGGCGGCGAGATACGACGTGACCGCTTTAAGCTCGTCCACGCCGATATCAAAGACCTCGTTTCTGCCCCGGTATTTTTCAAGCGCGGCGATGACCTCTGTGTTTTTGCCGGATATGGACATGAAATCGAGTATCTCTCCCGCCTTGCTGTCGTCGAGCCCCAGCTCGTCCGTCAGGAGAGATCTGACCTTTTCGCGCCCTATCTTGTCGAGCTTGTCGACCGTGCGCATTATATCGCCGGATTTTTCAGCCTCTCCGAGCATGGAGTAAAATCCCGTGAGTATCTTGCGGTTGTTCACGCGGATCAAAAACCGCTCAAGTCCGAGCGAGGTGAACGCCTTGTATATGATGCTCGGTATCTCCGCTTCGTTCATTATGTCGAGCTTTTCGTCCCCGATTATATCTATATCCGCCTGGTAAAATTCGCGGAACCTGCCGCGCTGGGCGCGCTCTCCGCGGTAGACCTTTCCTATCTGGAACCGCCGGAACGGAAACGATAGCTGTCCGTAATTGAGAGCCACGTATTTGGCGAGCGGCACGGTAAGATCAAAGCGAAGCGCGAGATCGTTATCCCCCTTTGAAAATCGGTATATCTGCTTTTCCGTCTCGCCGCCGCCTTTTGCCAAAAGCACCTCCGCCGCCTCTATTATCGGCGTGTCGAGCGGTGTGAAGCCGTACAGCGAATACGTCCTTTTCAGAGTGTCGACTATTTTTTCAAACTGCGCCTGTCGCGCGGGCAAAAGCTCCATAAACCCGGACAGAGTGCGAGGCTTTATTACTGCCATAAAAATTCAACTTCCTTTCATTAAGATAAAAAACGCCCTCATCCCAAAGCATGGGACGAGAGCGTTGAAACGCTTCGTGGTGCCACCCATTTTCAGCGGCGTCTGCCGCCCTCATGCCCGTTTTTGCGCGGCGGGCTGCCGCGGACATCTCTGTCCCCGCTCCGGCACCGTCCTTCACACCGCTCTGTCCGCGGGACGCTCACAGCAAAACGCGTCCCTCTCTGTCCGGCGAGCGGAGCTACTCATGCCCCTTCATCGCGGTATATCAAATTGTTTATTTGTTCTTCGGATTTACAATATCGCGCCACGCGAAATAGCCGTCCTGCAGACCGTGTATGAGCACCTCCGCCGTCGCAACGTTAGACGCGAACGGGATGTTGTGCTGATCGCAGAGCCGGCATATCTCCTGAACGTCGTCGAGAGGCTCGCCGCCGCTCGGGTCGGAGAAGAAAAGCACCATATCGAGCTCGTTATAGCTTATCCTCGCGCCTATCTGCTGACTGCCGCCCTGACGACAGGTGAGGTAAAGATCTATCGGGAGTCCCGTCGCCTCCGATACGAGCCGCCCGGTTGTGTTGGTCGCGCATATCGAATGCCCGGCGAGAATGCCGCAGTACGCTATGCAAAACTGAACCATAAGCTCTTTTTTTCTATCATGTGCCATAAGCGCTATATTCAAAATCCACACATCCTTTCAAAATGGGAGAGTTTACAAAAAACGATGATAAAACGCCGCCTATTTGAGGCGCACGGGTGCGTCAAAGCCCTCGATACGCAGTGATATTCTGTTAAATTCGCGCATCGCCTTTGTCGAATCGCACAGTATAAGCGGTATTTCGGAATTGAGGGCGAGAGAAACCGTATCGTCGTCCTCGACTACGCCGAGAAGCCGCGCGCCGACAGTATCTATCATCTCGTCGAGCGTCGCGTCCATCGCCGCGAAAAACTGCGGCTTTACCCTGTTCACGACAAGGCGGACATTTTTTATTCCGAGCTTTCCAAGCTCCGATACCGCGCGCTGACAGTCGCGCATACTCAATGCGTCGCCGGAGGCGACGACTATCGCGGCGTCGGCAAACGACGCGGCGAGCCGAAAGCCCGATCCGATACCGGCGGGCGCGTCGATAAAGCAGTATTCAAATTTCTCCCGCACCTCGTCTAAAAGCGCCTTCATACCGTCGGGATCGATGTCCTCAGGCTCTGCTGTTGTCGGGGAAGACAGGAAAAACAGGTTTTCTATCTCCGGATGCTCGAGCACGGCGTCGTCAAGCGCGGCTTCGCCGGACATCACATCATTGAAATCTATGTTTGTCAGACCCGAAAGACCGAGGTTTATATCGAGATTTTTAAGCCCCACGTCGCAGTCTATACACAGCGTCCTGTGCCCGCGCGAGGCAAGGCATGACGCGACGACGGCGACGGTCGTTGTTTTTCCGGTGCCGCCCTTGCCGGATACTACTGCTGTGACAGTGCCCATTTCGGTCTCCTTTCAAGTCGTTTTTCATGCCCGCGCGAGGTGTCCCGCGAAAGCATACAATCAATATATCCGAAAATTTCCGTATTTTCAAGAGGTTTAGTTCATTTAAGCAAAGTGTTTTCCTCAATTACAGTCAGCGAGTCGGCTTTATCCGAGAAATAATAGTCCAAAACACGCTGCGCTATTGTCGTCACCGTCGCGCCGGATATACCGTTTTCGACGATGACGGAGATCGCTATCTCCGGGTCGTTCGCCGGGGCATAGCACACGAAAACACCCGTGTTCGTGCTTGTCGCATCGGACTGGACAGTACCCGTTTTGCATGCGACCTTGACGCGATAATCACCGAATATCTCCGACGCCGTACCGGTCGCGGCGACAGCGCGCATGCCGCTCTGAAGGGCGCTGAAATAGCCCTCCTCGTCCGCCATCGTCTGCGTCACGACGGGCGAGTTGTCAAAGGTCTTTTCAGTGTACGCCGAATTGTATATCTCACGCAAAAGCGTCGGCTTATAGACCGTGCCGCCGTTCGCTATCGTGGACACATAATTTGCAAGCTGAAGCGGCGACACGAGCATGTAGCCCTGTCCTATCGCAGTCCGAAGCGTATCTCCGGCATACCACGACTCGTTGAACATCTCCCATTTATATTCCGAAGTCGAGAGGTTGCCGCTTTTTTCCGGTATCTCTATCCCCGTCGCGGAGCCGAAGCCGAAATCCTCCGCGGTGTAATTTATCGCGTCGAGACCGAGTTTGTCTCCGAGCCAGTAGAAGAAGTAGTTGCAGGAATTTTCGATCGCACCGACCACATTCAGATAGCCGTGGTTGTGGGGATAGATCCAGCATTTCGGCTGATAGTCTTTGTAGGCGGTGTATCTGCCCTTGTCCTCGATATATGTGCCGACGTCTATTTTTCCGGAGCGCAATCCGGCGAGAGCCGTCACCATCTTAAACGTCGAGCCGGGGTTATAGGTACCCTGCGTCGCGCGGTTTAGATAAGGGTTCAATTCATTCTGGCTTACGACGGCGTAATCCGCGTTAAAAGTCTCAAGATTGAACGTCGGATATGAGGCGCATGCGAGTATCTCGCCTGTATCGACAAGCTCCACGACGACGGCGCCGCCCTCCGCCTTGTCCTCCTCCTCGCTGTCCGTGTTTATCTCCGTTATTACGTCGCGCAGGGCGTTTTCCGCCGCCTCCTGCACGCCTATGTCTATCGTGAGGAACACGTTTTCACCGGCGACCGGCTCGGTGAGCGTCTCGTCGTTTAATACATTACCGTCGTCGTCCGTCGTTATGCGCCGTGTACCCGGAGTGCCGTGCAGATATTTCTCAAATGCGGACTCCACTCCGTTTTTTCCCACGACGGCGTCCATCGGATATCCGAGCTCTTTGTAATACTCATATTCCTCCGGATAAATGCTGCCCGTATTTCCAAGTATATGCGCCGCGTATTCGGTGTAATATGTCCGAGCCTGAGAGGTCGAAACATGTATGCAGTTGTAATTTTTCTCCATCAGCGCCGCTATGAAATCGACGCTCACGTCCTCCGCGAAGATGTAATCTGGGATATTCATTATAACGCGCGCCTCAAGCTCGTATCTTACGCCCATTATACGGCGCGCGTCGGTAATGCTCGTCGTGTAGTCGAGCCCGTAGTGCTTTTTCATCCACAGGAAGAGGTCTGAAGCGGATATATCCGATTCAAGCTCGAAAAACTCAAAATATTTGTCGAGCCGAGATCACTGTGTGTCGGTCATCTCCGCAGGATAGTCGAACGGGGCGGAGGAGGTCAGCGGGAACGTGTCGTTATACTTCACGCCCGCCGCGTTCGCCGCCTCTATAATGTCAAAAACGACGGCGTTCGGATCGTCGGCGGCTAAAAGCTCGTTCCTGTTTATGGTTATATTGTAGGCGGCGCGGCTCGATACGAGCACTACGCCGTTTCTGTCGAGTATGTCCCCGCGCGAGGCGGCGACCTGATAATTCGTCGAATTGTTTGACGTCGACTGATTTCTATAATCCTCGCTTTTCACTATCTGCAGATCGTAAAGCGCGACGGTATAGACGGTGAGCGCCGCCGCCAAAACGAGAAAAATAAGTATTATTTTATACGGTCTTACAAATCTGTTCATGGATGCTCCTCACATCTTGCCTATTGCCTTTATCGGAAAGTACAGCGGCGCTATAAAGATAATCGAATATACGAGCTGCCTCCACGCCGTTCCCAAAAGCTCGCGCGGCTGCGCGCCGCCGAAAACGAGCATCCACAGCATCTGCACTGCGGAAACGAGCAGCAGCGCGGATATACAACAAAGCACATAAGACGGAAATCTGCGCGACAGCACATAGTCCGCAAACAGACCGACGGCTATACCGAGCGCCGTCATCAGTATCGTGTATTCAATGAGCGGCTGTGCGTACGCAATATCGAACAGCATGCCGGCAAAAAGCCCGAAAACGCCGCCGCCGTGGCTGCCCTCGAATATCGCGACGCCGACTACCGCGAGCGGTATGATAAGCGGCTTTACGCCGAGGAGCTTAAGCTCCGAGAAAACGACCGCCTGAAGCATATATAAAATTATCAGTGTTACCGCATACAGCAGGACCTTTACCGCCGTCCTGCGTTTTCCCTTAAGCATATCAAAAACTCCGTCCGTGCGCGTCAGTCGATGACCTCGTACTCCGTGATAACATAAACGCTTTTAAGTCCGCTCAGACTTGCCGCCGTATTTATTATCGCATAGTCGTCGAGCCCCGAAACGCTGAGGCATATATCCTCTATATAACCGATTATTATGCCCTCCGGTATATTTGCGCTGCCGGAGGTTATCACCGCGTCGCCGCGAGCCGCGTTCGCGTCCTGCGGCAGATACATGAGCTTGAGCTTTTCCTCTCCCATAAGCGCGAAATCGCCCTGCGCCATCGCCGTCTCCGTGCTCGAATAGAGTCCGGCGGACAGACTGCTCTTTGTGTCTGTCGCCGTCGTCACCGTGGCGTTCGTATCCGCGAGGCTTGTGACCCTGCCGACGAAATAGCCGTTCTTGTCGATGACCGTGTCACCGAGCTCGACGCCGTCGGAAGATCCCTTGTTTATCACAAACGCGCTCGACCAGTTCGAGGCGCTCCATGAGGATACCGTCGCGGGCTCGTAAGTGAAATCGACATGGCTCTCCGAAAAGCCGAGAAGCGCCTTTAAGTCGCTGTTTTCCTGGCTCAGGTCCATGTAATCGCGGTAGTCGCTCTCATATTTCGCTATTTTTGCGCGCAGCTCGTCGTTTTCCGCCTTGAGCTTGTCGTATTCGTACATACGGCTGTAAATATCCTCGAAAACTCCGACGACCGCGTCTGCCGCGCGCTTGAACGGCGATGCCGCCGCATTGGCGGCGCCGGAAAGCGTGTCCTTATCGCTGCGTCCCGCAAAGGCGGAAAACGCCGCGATAAGCGCGATGACTATCGCAACCGCGCCGATCCAAAGTCTCTTTTTCTTTATAAAAGCTCTCAATTCATATCACCCTAAAACCGAATATCCAGCTTCCTTAAGAAGCCTTCCGAGCGTGCAGAGCGGCAGTCCGACAACATTTGAATACTCTCCGTCTACTCTCTCGACGAGCAGTGCGCCGAGCCCCTGTATCCCATACGCCCCCGCCTTGTCCATAGGCTCTCCGGAGGCGACGTAAGCCTCTATCTCCGCGTCCGATAGCTCGCGGAAATATACGTCGGTGCCGACGGCGGCGGAAAACCGCCTTCCGTCCCGGAATACCGCGATGCCGGTATAGACCGTGTGCGCCCTGCCGGAGAGCGCGCGGAGCATAGCATAAGCCTCGTCCGCGCTTTTCGGCTTTCCGAGAGGCGAGCCGTCTATATACACGAGCGTGTCTGCGGCTATAATGATGTCGTCCGGTCCGCATTTGGCGGCAATATCCGCCGCCTTGCCCGCGGCTATCGCCGTGACCGTCTCCTCCGGAGGCGCGGCGCGGGACGCCGCAAGCTCGCTGTCGGACGGCATTATCTCAAATTCAGTTATCCCTATCGCCCGCAAAAGCTCCTGCCTGCGCGGCGATTTTGACGCTAAAATTATCCGCATATCCTCATTACCTTTTCATAAGTCTATGTATTTGCGCCCGCGCGGCGTATTATTCGACTCCTCTGTAATACAGCCCGCGCGTAAACTCCGCCGGCTGATAGTCGTTCATGCCGAGATATCTGCCCATTATCGAGGTGCATTCAAGCGCGTTTTCCGTCGTAAACGAAAGGCGCACGCCCCAAAGTCCTGCGTTCATATAATCCGCCTGTCTGTCCGCCAGAAACAGCTTTTTTGAATTGAGCACGACATTCCTGCACCCGTACTCCTTGACGACGGGGAAGGTAAAGCCGCTGCGGTCCTTTATGCCGGGGAAGTTGTCGCAGGAGCATACGCCCGTGCTGTTTTTGATTATACAGTTCTCCGTTATCATCAGCGGCAGACGCCCGTAGACTATCATCTCCGTGTCTATCGCCTTCGACATATCGCGTATCTGCTCGAGCCGAAGCTCAAACGACAGCGTCGCGGATATGAGCCCAAGCTCCTTAAGCACCCTGACCGTGCGCGCGTTATAGGCGTTCAAGCCGAAATCGCCGCGCACGCGAAAGCCCATGCTTTTCGCCGTAACAATCTGACCGAGATTTCCGGCGAGTACCTCCTCGATGCCGAGCCTTTTCGCATCCTCGAGCATGGCGCGCACATCGTCGGCTTCGTTGTCGTGTATGACCCGCGGCAGCACCGCCGCGACCGAGGTCTCGCCGTTTTCAAGAAACGGGCGGAGCGGCACGTCCGCGTTTTTAAGCTCCGTCACAGGCACATAAAGCACCTTCGGCGCCATCGCGCTCATCGCGGGCGAGAGTTGGCTCAATTTTGAAACCGATATGTTCAAAAACGGTATCTCTTTTATATTTTGGAGCTTCTGCGCGTCCTCAAGCTCGTATTCAAGCCGCTCCGGAAGCGCCTTTCGCTTCGCGGTGAGCTGCTCGAGCGCGCTTCGCCGAAGCTCGTTTATTTGGGCGGCGGAGAGCGATATGCCGCTCCCTATCTCGCTTTTGACTTCCGCGCAGTAATACGGCGTGCCGCCTGTCTTGCATAGCTGCGTCTGGAACGATACGGGGGTCAGCTCCTTATGGAAAGCGATCTCCGGCTCCGGTCCCTCTACCGCGACCGTGTTCCCGAGGTCGTCCATCGCGGCGAGCCGCGATACCTCGCCGTATTTGACCATGCCCGCGAAACGCACGGGCACACGCTGGTATTCGCCGTGCAGATACTGTTTTCTTATCGTCGAAAACGCCGGAAGCTCGCGCTTGTCCGCGTCCTCCCGCACGCCGAGCATCTTCTCTCCGAGCCTGCCCGTGTAATAGCCGTCCGTAAAGCCCTGCCGCGAGAACACGTCGCGCAAAAGCTGCTCGTCCTCCTCGCTCGGCGGTTTTTTATCCTTGACAGCCCTCGCGTAAACGCCTGTCACAGCCGCCGTGTACTCCGGACGCTTCATGCGCCCCTCTATTTTTATAGACTTTACGCCGCAGGCGTCGAGCCTGTCCAGGTAATTTATAAGGCAGTTGTCCTTGAGGCTGAGCGGGTGATCCTTTCCGCGTCCGCCGGATTCATACGCCAATCGGCACGGCTGCGCGCAGAGCCCGCGGTTGCCGCTTCGGCGTCCGATGACCGCGCTCATATAGCACTGTCCCGAATAGCACATGCACAGCGCGCCGTGTACGAACACCTCTATCTCTATCGGCGAATTTTCGCAGATATGCGCGAGCTCCGCCTCCGACAGCTCTCTCGCGAGCACAACGCGGGAAAGTCCCATCGCCGCCGCCATTTTCACGCCCTCTGAATTGTGTATGCTCATCTGCGTGCTCGCGTGAAGCGGCATATCGGGAACCGCCGAGCGAACGGCGCGCAAAACGCCGAGATCCTGCACTATAAGCGCGTCCGCGCCGAGCCGCCATGCCCGCCGCGCGAGCTCAACCGCGCGGTCTATTTCGCGGTCCCCGACAAGTGTGTTCAGTGTGACGTAGACCTTCACGCCTCGAACGCGGCAGTATTCAGCCGCCTTGTAAAACTCTTCGTCGGAAAAATTTTTCGCGTTCCGACGCGCGTTAAAATCGCTCAATCCGAGATATACGGCGTCCGCGCCGTTAGTGACAGCCGCCATTACAGCCTCCGGCGATCCTGCCGGAGCCAAAATTTCAAGCATATTTCGGCCGCCTTTCATTAATAATGTAATGCTGACAGCAATATTAAGTTTCATTATAGCACATATATGTAATATATAACAATAATAAAAGAAAATTTAACAAAAAATTATCCCTTTATCCCTGTCTCGCGGCTCCGCCGATTCGCGCGTCGCGGAAAAACGGAAAAATAAATTATGCACAAAATTTACCGTTGTTTTTGTAAATAATGAACAAACATGAACATTATTCCTTGCATTATATTAACAAAAGTGCTATAACAATAGTGCGCGGTTCACCCGACCCGCGAAGGGATGCTTCCCGATACTTACATAATTCAAAATGGAGGTAAAACGCAAAATGAAAAAAGTATTGGCACTGCTCCTGTGCATAGTGATGTTATGCACGCTCGTCGCCTGTGCAAACAGCGACAAACCCAAAGAAACCAATGATAATCAGCAGACAAACGAAAACAAGGAAAACAACGAGAAGGAAAACGAGAACGTTCCGGACAGTTCCGAAAGCGATGAGTATTCCATCGACGTCATTCTCAAGACGACGGCGTCCGAGTACTGGGGCTACGTTGTTGCCGGCGCGAACGCTTACGCCGCCGAGAACTCCAACGTCAAGGTCGACGTCAAGGGTCCCAGCTCCGAGACCGCGTTTGACGAGCAGCAGAACATGATCGAGACCGACCTCGCCTCCGGCTCGTATGACGCTTTCATCATCGCTCCGCTGCAGGGTGATGTCGTCGCCACGCTTATCGCGGGTCAGGAAAAGCCTGTCCTCGCCGTTGACACGAACATCGAAGCTCCGGAGATACTCTCCTTCATCGGCACCGGCAATAAGGACGCCGCCGCCATGGGCGGTCAGGCAGCCGTTGCCGCCGCTAAGGAGGCCGGCTGGTCAGAGATCAAGGCTATAGCCATCGCCGGCGTCCAGGGCGACACGACCGCTCAGGCGCGTCTTGACGGCTATAAAGAGGGCGTGACCGCCGCCGGCGGAGAGTTCCTCGATTCCGAGATTCAGTGGTCCAACTCCGTTGCCGACCAGGCTGTCACCTGCATGGAAGCCATCATCCAGAACCATCCGGAGGGCGTCGCCATCATCGTGACCCATAATGACGACACCGCCATGGCTGCCGCCCGCGCCGCAAAGGCTTCCGGCAACGCCAATTATGAAAAGACCATCTTCTGCGGCTTTGACGGCATCCAGTCCGCCTGCGAGGCTATCCTTGCCGGCGAAGAGACGATGAGCGTCGCGCAGGAGGCTTACCTCATGGGCTACAAGGCTGTCGAGGCTGCCGTCGCGGCTCTCAAGGGTGAGACGCTGCCCGCGTTCATCGACTCCGGCTGTTCTGTCGTAGACAAGAACAACGCGCAGAAGAGACTTGACGATCTGAAGGGCTATCTCGCTCAGTAAGTCACAGTTTTCAAAACCCAAACATAAACAGATAGCGGAGGTCTCATGCATTGGACGGTGTGAGACCTCCCGTTCTAAAAAAGGAAGGTATGCATGAGCGAATATGTTGTTGAGCTGAAGGACATTGTCAAAACATTCCCCGGCGTCGTTGCGCTCAATCATATGCAGTTAAACGTAAAACCCGGTGAGATAATGGGGCTCATCGGGGAAAACGGCGCGGGAAAATCGACGCTGATAAAGGTTTTGACCGGCGTCCATGCCGCCGACTCCGGACAGGTGCTGGTGGACGGCGAGGAAAAGCATTTCAAAAACCCGCAAGAGGCGATACATGAGGGCATCGCCTGCGTATATCAAGAACTTAATATGGAGGCGCTGCTTCCTATCACGGACAATATTTTTATAAACAAGTGGAAGAAGAGAAAAAGCGGACTTTTGGATTACGCCGAGATGAACCGCATCGCGAAAGAGACGATGCTCGATCTCGGACAGGATATTGACGTTACAAAGCCCGCCGGTACGTTCGGCATGGGCATACAGCAGATGGTGGAGATAGCGAAGGCTGTGCTCGCCAACGCCAAGATGATCATAATGGACGAGCCGACGTCGTCTTTAAGCGACAATGAGATAGAGCAGCTTTTCAAGACCTGCCGCAAGCTCAAAGCGCAGGGCGTCGGGATATTGTTCGTCTCGCACAAGCTCGAAGAGCTTTTTGAACTTTGCGACCGCGTGACCGTCGTGCGCGACGGCGAATACATAGATACAAGACCCATCGCCGAGTGGGACAACGACTCGCTTATAAACGCGATGGTCGGGCGCACGCTCGACAACCAGTTCCCGAAAAAACCGGGCGTAAAAAGCGAGGAGCCGTTTTTGAAGGTCGAAAACCTCAGTTCGATCGGCGTCCTGCGCGACGTCTCGTTTGAGGCGTACGGCGGCGAGATTTTGGGCTTTTCCGGACTCGTCGGCGCCGGCAGAACGGAGACGATGCGCGCGATATTCGGCGCTGACAAAATTGACAGCGGAAAGATTTACATAAAAGGAAAACATGCGCGTATAAAATCCCCGCGTGACGCCATAGGCTCCGGCATCGCTTTTCTGACAGAGGACAGAAAGGGACAGGGACTCGTCCTTCCGGAGTCGATCGGACTCAATCTTATCCTTGCAAATATGAAACGCTTTAAGAGCGGCATTCTTCTCGACAAAAAGAAGATGAGAGCCGCCGGAGAGAAAAACGTCAAGGATCTGCGCATAAAGGCGACGGGTCTTGAAGAAAAGGTACAGCAGCTCTCCGGCGGAAACCAGCAGAAGGTCGTCATCGGCAAATGGGTGAACACCGACGCGGAGATCTATATCTTCGATGAATCCACGCGCGGCATCGACGTCGGCGCAAAGGTCGAGGTCTATGAGGTCATGAACGAGCTTGTCCGTCAGGGCAAATGCGTCATTATGGTCTCGTCGGAGCTGCCGGAGATACTCGGCATGAGCGATCGCATAATCGTCATGCGCGAGGGCAAGATCACCGGCGAGATGAGACGCGGCGAGGAAAACTTCAACGAAGAAGCCATTATGAAAGCAGCTTGGGAGGTTTAACGGTATGAAAAAATCAAAAGGATCAAATCTGGCAGCCTATGCGGGCACGTTCGGCGCTCTGTTGATTTTGTGCATAATATGGGCTGTTTCTCACGATAGATTTATGACGTACAACAACTGGATGTCGATATTGAAGCAGACGTCCTTCAACGCCCTTGTATCGACGGGTATGCTGCTCGCCCTCATAACGGCGGGTATCGACCTCTCAGTCGGCGCTGTCGCGACGTTCGCGGCTTGTCTTGCGGGCTGTCTTTTGAACATGGGCGTGGAGAGCACGCCGGTGCTCATAATCGTCGCACTCGCGGCGAGCGCCTGTATAGGACTCATAAACGGTCTTCTCCTCACAAAGCTGCACCTGCCGCACCCGTTCGTATCTACACTCGGTATGAAAAACGTTCTGTGGGGTCTTGCGCTGATAGTGACAGGCTCCAAGATGATAAGTTTTGTAAACCGAGGGGTCGACGGTATCATGTGGCTCGGAAGCGCGACGATCAAGGGCTTCCCGATCAGCTTCATCGTCGTAATAGTGATCTATGTGCTCATGCACATCATGCTTACCCGCACCTCTCTCGGCCGCTCGATCTACTGCGCGGGCGGCAACATGGAGGCGACGCGCCTTTCCGGTATAAACGCCGATAATGTGCTGATATTCTGCTTCGCGTTCTCCGGTCTAATGGCGGGACTCGCGGGACTTGTTTCGATAGGACGAAGCGGCATATGCAACGGCGCGAACGCGATCCAGCCGTACGACACCGACGCTATCGCGGCGTGCATAATCGGCGGCGCTTCCTTCCGAGGCGGCAAGGGCACGATGCTCGGTACGATGCTCGGCGCTCTTATCATCGCAGTTCTCCGAAACGGCTTTACGCTCCTGTCCGTCGCGAGCTCGTGGCAGAATCTCGTGCTCGGTCTCGTCATCATCGGCTCGGTGCTTCTTGACGTCGTGCGCGGACGCATGGCGGCAAACGCACTCCGAAAAGCGAAGGCGTAAGGAGGTATTTCACGCATGAAATGCACAAAAATGACGGTCGGTCAGGCTATCGTCCGATTTCTCGACAACCAGTATGTCGAAATGGACGGCGTGCAGACCAAATTTGTGGACGGCATTTTCACGATATTCGGACACGGCATCGTCGTCGGACTCGGGCAGGCGCTCGATGAAAACCCGCGCGGACTGCGTGTATACCAGGGCAGAAACGAGCAGGGCATGGCGCACGTCGCGGCGGGCTACGCAAAGCAGAAAAACCGCAGGAAAATCATTGCCTGCGCGTCCTCGATAGGTCCCGGCGCCGCGAATATGATAACCGCAGCGGCAGACGCGACGGTGAACAACGTGCCGCTCCTGCTTTTCCCCGGCGACACCTTCGCCACAAGACAGCCGGATCCCGTTTTGCAGCAGATAGAGCAGCCGTCGTCGCTCGCCGTTACGACTAACGACGCGTTCAAGCCGGTCTGCAAATACTGGGATCGCATAATCAGACCGGAGCAGCTCATGAGCGCGCTCATAAACGCCATGCGCGTATTGACCGATCCGGCGGACACGGGCGCCGTCTGCATCGCCCTGTCGCAGGACGTCGAGGGCGAGGCGTACGAATATCCCGATGAATTTTTCAAAAAGCGCGTACATCGTATAACGCGCCCCCGCCCCGTGGCGGAGGATCTCGACGCGCTCGTATCGCTTATAAAAAACAGCAAAAAGCCGCTCGTGATATGCGGCGGCGGCGTCAGATATTCGGAGGCGGGCGAGGCGCTCGAGGCATTCTGCAAGGCGTTCAATATCCCGTTTGCCGAGACGCAGTCCGGAAAGAGCGCCTGCAGGTCGTCCCACCCGATGAATTTGGGCGGCGTGGGAGTAACCGGCAATCTGAGCGCGAACATGATCGCGGAGAAGGCGGATCTCGTGCTCGCCGTCGGCTCGCGCCTGTCAGATTTCACTACCGGCTCGAAGAGCCAGTATAAGCACGCGGGCGTAAAATACGCGGCGATAAATCTCTCGAAATTCCACGCCTATAAGCTCGACGCCTACCCCGTCGTCGCGGATGCGAAGGCGGCGATTGAGGATCTCACAAAGGCGCTCAAAAAGGCGGGCTACAGATCCGCCTACAGCGGCGAAATAGAGGCTGCAAAAGCCGCGTGGGACAAGGAGATGAAAAAGCTCTCCGACTACAAATACGGCAAGGGCTTCAAAACGCTCATCGCGGCGCAGCGCAAGGGCAGCGTCGAGGACTTCGTAAAGGTCACCGGCGGCACGGTCACGCAGACGGCGGCTCTCGCGCTCGTGCGCGAGGAGATACCGGCGGACGCGATAATCGTCGGCAGCTCCGGCTCGCTTCCGGGCGATCTTCAGCGTATGTGGACGACCGACGCGAGAGACGCCTATCACATGGAATACGGCTATTCCTGCATGGGCTATGAGATCGCGGCGGCGCTCGGCGCGAAAATGGCGGAGCCGAAGCGCGAGGTCTACGCGATGTGCGGCGACGGGAGCTTTCTCATGCTCCATTCGGAGCTTATCACCTCCCTGCAGGAGGGGATGAAGATAAACGTCCTGCTGTTTGACAACTGCGGCTTCGGCTGTATAAACAATTTACAGATGGGCAACGGCATCGGAAGCCTTGCGACGGAGTTCCGTTACCGCGACAAAAAAGGAAAGCTCGACGGAGATATGATGCCGATAGACTACGCGCTCGTCGCGAAGGGCTACGGCTGCAAGACCTACACCGCCCGTACTCCGGAGGAGCTTCGTAAAGCTCTTGCCGATGCGAAAAAGCAGAAAATCTCAACGCTTATCGACATAAAGGTGCTTCCCAAGACCATGACGGACGGCTACAGGTCGTGGTGGAACGTCGGTCTGGCGGAGGTCACCGGCATAAAGGCGGAGCAGGCGGCGTACGCAAAGCTCATAAAGGCGAGAGACGCGGCAAGAAGATATTGATATTTATCATGGAGGAAGCAGCTTATGTTGGATAAAAACAAAGTAAAGCTCGGCATCGCGCCGATAGCGTGGACTAATGACGATCTGCCGGATCTCGGCAGCGAAAATACCTTTGAGCAGTGCGTTTCCGAGATGGCTCTCGCGGGCTTCACCGGCAGCGAGATCGGCAACAAATACCCGAAGGACCCCGAGGTGCTGAAAAAGGCTCTCGATCTGCGCGGAATAGAGATATGCAACGCTTGGTTTTCGTCGTTTCTGATCAGCAAACCGTTTGAGGAGACGGAAAAGGGCTTCCGTGAGCACGTCTCCTTCCTGAAAAAAATGGGTGCGAGGGTCGTCGGCATTTCGGAGCAGAGCTATTCGACGCAGGGCGACCAGAAGCAGCCCATATTTGAGGGCAAATACATAATGAACGACGAGGAGTGGAAGCTTCTTTGCGACGGGCTCAACCGCCTCGGCAGGATATCGAAGGAGGAGTACGGCGTCGCGCTGACACTGCACCACCACATGGGCACTGTCGTACAGTCGGCGGAGGAGACAGACAGAATGATGGAGGGGACAGACCCCGAATATTTCAGCCTTCTGTTCGACTCCGGACATTTCGCATACTGCGGCGAGGACCCGGTGGCGCAGCTTAAAAAGCATATCTCCCGCGTGAAGCACGTCCATCTCAAGGACATCCGTCCCGACGTCGTAAAGCGCGTAAGGGGCGAGAGACTTAGCTTTTTGGACGGCGTCCGCGCCGGCGCGTTCACTATCCCCGGCGACGGGTGCGTCGATTTCGACTCGATTTTCAAGCTGCTCGAGGAAAATTCCTACGAGGGCTACATGGTCGTCGAGGCGGAGCAGGATCCGGCGAAAGCCAACCCGCTTGAATACGCTATCCGCGCACGCCGCTTCATCAGAGAAAAAACCGGACTGTAATTGAAAGGAAAGGAAATGAAGCTATGATCACTGTCGGAATCATCGGCGCGGGCCGCATAGGAAAGGTACACGCCGGCACAATAGCAAACTATGTCCCGGGCGCGACGATCAAGACGATCGCGGACCCCTTTATGAACGCCGAGACGGAGGCGTGGGCAAAATCGCTCGGCATACAGCATACGACAAAGGACTACAAGGAGATCATACAGGACAAGGAGATCGACGCAGTCCTTATCTGCTCGTCGACGGATACGC